>NZ_JADYXL010000050.1:0-990 GCF_015864265.1 Pseudoalteromonas sp. NZS37
AGAAAAGGCTTTACACCCATCACCACAACATCGCCCCTAAAAATGCCCGGCCGTGTCAGGTTTGGATGGCACAGATGGTGCTGGCCGGATGGGACATCAAAGCATGTCTTTTGGAGGAAGTAGCTTCGGCAATTCTGCTTGATCAGAAACGACGCAATGCCCATGAACGTGTTTGGATTGAGCACTTCAACAATCTCGGTCAGGCCGATCTGAATGTGCAAATGGCACCAGTAGGGCATCCGAACGGCACCTCGCACCCGTACAAGGTGATGCGGGCTCACATCAATTACCTGCAAGGTTTGCTGTCGGGCCACAACATCCCGTTCACACGGTTTGACTGAAACGGAAAGACCCCCATGGAACTGCGAAACACCACCCTCGATGACATCAGCGCCGTGATCGGCTTCAGCGCGACACTGCGTCTCGTGGCCTGGTTCGGTGACGGCAGCAACCTCTACGTGCCCATCGTGGCCGAGGAAGGCCACCTGCTGGTCCGCCTGCTGGGTCTGCCAGCCGCCAAGCGACTGTGTGAGGCATGGCCGGGCGAGCACCTGGCCGTACCCCGCCTGCGCGACCATGAGGACGACCTGCGCAAGCGCAGCGTGGCTCGGTTCATCGAGAAGGGGTTCGGCACCCGCGAGATCGCCGGGATGCTCAGGATCAGCGAGCGCCGCGTGCAGCAGATACTGCGCGAGCTGGAGGTGGCCGGACTGGTGCAGGTGGCGGGGCCTGCGCGCCGAGGTGTTGCTGTGAAAACTGCCGGGGAAAACCTCCAGGGACATTGGCCCCCTCCAACCGGGCTCCTGAAAAAACAGAGCGCATAGGCGCCCAGCAAAAGAGGGGTCCGTTTGAAAAATTGCACCCAATTTGGCCCACGAAAAAGGGCGGGCGATTTTGTGCATGAGAAAGAGGGGTGCCGATGTGCACGGAGCACAGGTCTCTACGGCACCGCCAGCAGACCACTCCAAGAAATACAGGGAAATCGGGGTC
>NZ_JADYXL010000051.1:0-965 GCF_015864265.1 Pseudoalteromonas sp. NZS37
CCTGCGTGCCGTACTTCTCGTGCATGACCACCGAGGCATCGGCGATCCGCTTGGCGAGGTCAGCGCGGCACGAGCGGCGGCTGCAGATCGACAACTGGTAGAGGTACAGACGCGACGTGCCGGCGAGCCCCGCGAATTCGTCGCGCTTGTCGTCGGTCTCCAACTGGCGCAGGACGGCCAGCAGGGGTGTCTTCGGGGTGTTCTTGCGGGCCATTAGGAAGGGTCTTTCTGTGTTTGTGCACGATGGTTCCACTTCGCGCGGACGGCCGCCTTTTGGTCTTCGGTGACGTGGCCCGGCCAGTTGGACACGACAAAGCGCACACCGCAGGGGTTACAGCAGACCGAGAAGACGTCCACTGGGTCAGGGCCGAAACCACCGCCAGGGTTGTGGCCCAGCCGTTCGGAAGGCGCACCCCCGCAGAAGGGGCAGGGTGATAAAGTTATTTCGCACATGCGCAAATTCTAGCTTATTGCGCAATCGCTCACAACCACCCATCGGCCAACGCGAAAAAACTNCGCACATGCGCAAATTCTAGCTTATTGCGCAATCGCTCACAACCACCCATCGGCCAACGCGAAAAAACTGTTGCGTACACCTAAACTCTGCGATAGTCTTACGTCACCCCAATGAGCCCCACGGAGGTGTGCTCATACCAACCCTTTCCCAACAGGCCGCTTACCCACCGGCCCCACGGGGATCACCGCACCGCTGCGCAGCGACACGCATTGGGCCACCTGCACATGGGCGACCCGCAACTCCACCCTGGACGAGTACCCCTAGCCGTAGGCCGCGCAGATGCTCGCGCTGTCCATGTGCACCTTCTCGACCACGGCGCCTTGGGCCGTGAACGCGATGAAAACGAAGACCCAGTTCACGCAACACCTCCAGTCCAGGGGTTCACCCCACCAACAAACACCGACTTTACCGGGTAGTCCATCGGCAGATCAACGGTACGCTCACCGTC
>NZ_JADYXL010000052.1:0-953 GCF_015864265.1 Pseudoalteromonas sp. NZS37
GAGCACTACGCCAAGATCGTGTGTCCCCACTGTGGGTCGCTGCACGGCGCCGACCAGAAGAAGGCTCTGAACGCCAACGGCCGGTGGCTGCGGGACGGCATGACACTGACCGTTGACGACGAACTGGTGGGCGAGGGCATGACATCTTCCATCGCCGGGTTCTGGCTGGGCGGCGTGGCGGCGGCGTTCCAACCGTGGCGCTCTATCCTAGTGCGCCACCTGCAGGGCCTGCGCCACTATGCCCTCAGCGGATCGGAAGAGGCCCTGAAGAACGCGATCAACGTGGACCAGGGCATGCCGTACATCTCGCGGCACCTGAAGGAGTCCCAATCAGGACGTGCCCGACCGCAGGACCGCGCTGAAAACGACCTGATCCGCTACCAGGTACCCGAGCAGACACGCATGCTCTCGGCCTCCGTGGACGTGCAGGGCGGGGTGAACGCGCGCTTCGTGGTGCAACTCCACGCCGTCGGCGTGCACATGGAGCAGTGGTTGGTGGATCGTTTCNCAGGGCGGGGTGAACGCGCGCTTCGTGGTGCAACTCCACGCCGTCGGCGTGCACATGGAGCAGTGGTTGGTGGATCGTTTCGAGATAAAACACTCGAAAAGGCCCGGAATGGGAAGCGAGTTTGCCCCTATCGACCCCGCCAGCTTTCCTGAAGATTGGGATGTGCTGACGGACAAGCTGCTCGACGCCACGTGGAAGACACCGGACCCCAACCGAGAGATCAAAATCCGCATGCTCACGGTGGACACCGGGGGCGAGGACGGCGTGACCCATAACGCCTACGCCTGGTATCGGCGCGTGCGCAAGGCCGGACATGCGCACCGCGTCACGCTCTACAAGGGTGCGTCCGAGCCCAAGGCACCGATCATCCGGGAGACCCTAGTGAGTGGCCGCAAAGGGACCAAGGGCGACATCCCTCTGCTGATCTGCAACCCGAACCTGCTGT
>NZ_JADYXL010000053.1:0-935 GCF_015864265.1 Pseudoalteromonas sp. NZS37
TAAGGCTAAATACTCCCAACTGACCGATAGTGAACCAGTACCGTGAGGGAAAGGCGAAAAGAACCCCTGTGAGGGGAGTGAAATAGAACCTGAAACCGTGTACGTACAAGCAGTAGGAGCCTACTTGTTAGGTGACTGCGTACCTTTTGTATAATGGGTCAGCGACTTATATTTTGTAGCGAGGTTAACCGAATAGGGTAGCCGTAGGGAAACCGAGTCTTAACTGGGCGAATAGTTGCAAGGTATAGACCCGAAACCCGGTGATCTAGCCATGGGCAGGTTGAAGGTTGAGTAACATCAACTGGAGGACCGAACCCACTAACGTTGAAAAGTTAGGGGATGACCTGTGGCTAGGAGTGAAAGGCTAATCAAACCGGGAGATAGCTGGTTCTCCCCGAAATCTATTTAGGTAGAGCCTCGGACGAATACTTACGGGGGTAGAGCACTGTTAAGGCTAGGGGGTCATCCCGACTTACCAACCCTTTGCAAACTCCGAATACCGTAAAGTAATATCCGGGAGACACACGGCGGGTGCTAACGTCCGTCGTGAAGAGGGAAACAACCCAGACCGCCAGCTAAGGTCCCAAAGTCATAGTTAAGTGGGAAACGATGTGGAAAGGCCCAGACAGCCAGGAGGTTGGCTTAGAAGCAGCCATCCTTTAAAGAAAGCGTAATAGCTCACTGGTCGAGTCGGTCTGCGCGGAAGATGTAACGGGGCTAAACTATGCACCGAAGCTGCGGATTCAGAATTTATTCTGAGTGGTAGGGGAGCGTTCTGTAAGCGGTTGAAGGTGTACCGGGAGGTATGCTGGACGTATCAGAAGTGCGAATGCTGACATGAGTAACGATAATGGGAGTGAAAAACTCCCACGCCGGAAGACCAAGGGTTCCTATCCCATGTTAATCAGGGTAGGGTAAGTCGACCCCTAAGGCGA
>NZ_JADYXL010000054.1:0-933 GCF_015864265.1 Pseudoalteromonas sp. NZS37
ACCACGAGTTCGCAGGCACCGAGCATGAGTCCGACGCGCTGGCGCTGTGGAAGGAGTACGGAGCACGCTCCAGCAAGGACGACCCCAAGCAGTACGACTACAAGTGGCGCTCGTTCGGCGGGGGCAGCGGTGCGCCCACCACGCTGCGCTGGTTGCTGAAAATCTGCGGGCAGGCCAAGCGCGAGAAGGACCACGAAGGGCGCCGCGCCGCGCTGGACGAAGCCAAGGAACTGATCCAGTCGCAGACCGACAGCCTGAAGTTGGGCGGAAAGGAGGTGCTGGAGAAGCTGAAGCTGCTGATCCCTGACGACCCGCTGGTGCGCACGGAGATCATTGGCGCCTTCCAGGCGCGCTACAAGGCCCTGACCAAGACCAACATGCCCATCACGCAGGCGCGCGCCCTGCTGGTGGGACCACGGGCGGCCACGGTGCAGGCCAAGCGGCCCTTGACCGAGTTCGGCAACGCCGAGCGCATGCTGGACCGCTACGGCGACGGCCTGATGTTCGTGCCCGAGGTCGGAACGTGGTTCATCTGGACCGGCGTCTACTGGCGCCGCGCGGTGGACGTGGAAATCGAGCATCTGGCGAAAGAGACCATCCGCGCCCTGGTCAACGAGGTCGAGGAACACGAGGAACGCGCCGAGTTCTTCCAGTTCTGCGCCCTGAGCCAGCAGGCCAGGATGGTGAGCAACATGGTCAAGCTGGCGTCCAGCGATCCGCGCGTCGCCGTGCCGGCTGCCGAGCTGGACAAGCACAGCCACTACCTGGGCGTGCGCAACGGCGTGGTGGACTTGCGCACGGGCGCGCTGCTGCCCCCGGACCCAGACCTGCGCATCACCTTGGTGGCGGCCTGCGACTTCGACCCTCGGGCCAAGGCGCCGGTGTTTGAGCGCACCATCTCCGAGGTGTTCTCGGGCGACGAGGACATGGTGG
>NZ_JADYXL010000055.1:0-931 GCF_015864265.1 Pseudoalteromonas sp. NZS37
TCAGCGTCTCGTTCTCCTGCTCTTTGATCAGCGTGGCCGTGGCAATAGAGAGTTGAACGTACTTCGCAGCCGCCTCTAGTGTGGCGTCTCCATTTAGCTGCGCCGCGATGGCTGCGAGCTTCTGCGAGTTGGTCAGGCCGTCGGTCGAGGTGATAGTCTCTTGGACTTTACTGGTCAGTTGCGTCGTGGCGGCGCTTGTCTGAGCGACCCCCTTGATCGTCGCGTCGAAAGCCTCGGTCAACTTGGACTGGCGATCCGCAGCCTGTCCCCAGATTTCACTCAAAGCCTCCATGGGGTTTGTCCATGTGGCGATGGCTGCGACCAAGGCTCCCCCAGACCGGATCAGGCCCGCCATTAATTCAAACAGGGCGTTGAGCGGGAGCAGTACCGATCCTGCCGCCAGGCCCAGACCGCGCAACCCCATGGTCAGGATTTCCAGCCAGCCGGCGTCACCAGCGTTTTGGGCGNGCAACCCCATGGTCAGGATTTCCAGCCAGCCGGCGTCACCAGCGTTTTGGGCGGCCAGTGTGAAGGCGTTCTTCAGGCGCTCCCACGTGGGCACCAAGCCTTCTGTCTCGCCGTGCAGTTCCTGCAGACCCTTGGTGAACGACGGGAAGAAGTCGCGCGCTGCCAAGTTGCCTGACTCCACCAGTTTGACCAGTTCGGCGTCGGTGATTCCGAGCCCCTTGGCCGTCAAACTGAGCGCACCAGGTAGGGAATCCCCTAATTGCTGTCGCAGCTCTTCCATGCTAACGACGCCCTTGGACGCTATTTGACTGAGTGCGTCCAGGGCCAGGGACGTGCGCTCGGCGCCGAGGCCCAGCGAGCCTGCGGCGCGGGTCAGCGAGGCGAACAGCTCGTTGCTCTGCTGCGCCGGTACGTTGGCCGACTTCATGGATGCCGAGAACTTGACGAACGAGTCGCTGAGGCC
>NZ_JADYXL010000056.1:0-925 GCF_015864265.1 Pseudoalteromonas sp. NZS37
GGCCTGGCGCTCGCTGGCCTCTGTGACGTTGCCTCGCGCGGATGCCTCACTGCCGAGGTCGTTGGTGGCCTGCTGCCGCAGGCGGTTCTCTTCTTCTTTCAACCGGATGAGTTTGTCCGCGCCATCCAGTTCGGTAAGGGTTGCCTTCTGCAACTTGATCTTTAGGTCCAACTCCCGCACCAACAGTTTGTAGTTGGCGTCACTGGCTTGGAGCTTCAACTTCTCGTTTTCGAGAAGTTTGATCTGGAGTTGTGCCTGTACCCGGTCGATCTCGATTTTGATCTTGGCGACCTCGATCTGCTTCGCCATGGCCTCGCGCTCCAACTGCATCGCCTTGGTGTTATCCCCACGAAGGCGAGCGATGTTGGCACTTGCCTGTGCAATCTGAATGTCCACGGAAAGTGAAGCCTGTTTGGTCTTCAGCGTGGCGACTTCTTCTGCCGCTTGCAGGCGCAGGTTCCGTGCCAAGTNTCAGCGTGGCGACTTCTTCTGCCGCTTGCAGGCGCAGGTTCCGTGCCAAGTCATTCACGGTGTCTTTGTACTTGGCCGTTATCTCGGCCAGTTTCTGGCGCACAGCCGCGACTTCCTCGTCAGTCTTTTTCCCGTTGATGTTGAGCTTTTCGTACTCTTGCAAGACGAGGATGAGCCGATCCATTTCGGCGCGGTACTCGGCCATCTTGGCCGACTGGTCGCCGTATATCTCAACGGCCAGTTTGCGCGCCGCGACTTCCTGTTTTGCCGCCTCCGTTGACGCCTTGGTCTGCTCGACCTCGGACTGCTTGGTCTTGATGAGTTCGCGCAGCTTCTGCGTCTCTTTTTCCTGCTGATCCGCCGTCGCCTTGTCGGCTTCGAGCTTGGCCTGCTGTGCGACCAACTGTTGCTCCAGGATTTTCAGCTCTTCCTGCTTCGAAGCCGCGACCCGCGC
>NZ_JADYXL010000058.1:0-893 GCF_015864265.1 Pseudoalteromonas sp. NZS37
AGTGACGCATTTAGGTGCTTTTTCCAAAACTCTCTTTACGCATAGGTGGAAAAAGTCAAAAAAGGGCAAAATGCGTCACTTGCGTCACTCTGTAGGGCTAAAACAGGTCCGCTGAACCCTTTATGCGTAACCCAGACCTCAAGCGCACGCCGCCTGACCCCCGGATTGGCGGAAATCTCGTGTCCAACCGACGCGATAGAGCGGTGCTACTTCGGATGTAATTGAGCAATCCGCGACCGCGAGCGAACATTTCCCACGAGTCCCACAGCTCTTTTGACGACACCGTGGCCGAAGGATCAAGGTCGCAGCACTCATCCAGCCACTCGGCCAAGAGGTCCATCTGCGACCGATAGGCGTCGCGGGCCGCGAGAACGCGCTTGGGCGGCACGAGGCCGTCCTTCTGATACCGCAGGGCTGCCTTGACGATCAGCGCAAGGATGCCGGCCATTTCCAGGGCGAGTTTTTCCTTCCGTTTTCCATCCTTGGGCACGTTCGGGTCGTTNCTTCTGATACCGCAGGGCTGCCTTGACGATCAGCGCAAGGATGCCGGCCATTTCCAGGGCGAGTTTTTCCTTCCGTTTTCCATCCTTGGGCACGTTCGGGTCGTTCTCAAAGTTGCGCTCGAACGGCAGCATGCCCATGCGGCGCCAGATGCCGTTGTCGTTGCCCTTGATGATCGGCTTGTGGTTCGTCGGCATGTAGACCACCCATGTCGGGGTCATCTCGACGCTGTGCTTGGCATGGATGCCCCGGGCAGTGATGGTGTCGCCCCCGGTCATGCTCTTGACCATACCCTCACGCAGCTCGCCGTTTTCATCCGGCTCATTGACATAGACGAAACGAGCCCCCCGCAATCGAACAAGGTCCTCTCGCGGGCCACCCCCGCCCCCCTT
>NZ_JADYXL010000059.1:0-843 GCF_015864265.1 Pseudoalteromonas sp. NZS37
CGGCTTTATGGTTACCGTAAATATTAAGCGCGTGGTCATAGGACACATAAATGCGTCCGGCTTCGCATTGCGCGCTGATACGCGAACCTTTAGTATCGGTAGGGCCGTGATATTTGGTGCGGATAGCTTGCATGGTTTTCTCCTAAATGTTCAGCATTGGTTAATGTGACCGGTATTCACGTTAATAGTGAATTCCCCGCCGTTGGACGTTTCGACAAAAACGCAATCTTCGCCGTGAAAATTAATCTCTACAATCGTAGCGCCCATTGGAATCAAACCGGCCTTACGCAATTCCGCTTGAATGCACAATTCAGCATTCGAGCGAATTTCATACGCGCCGTGTTTCACCCAGCGTTGCGCGTTAGATTGGATTGCATTCATGGTGTTTTCTCCTATTTGCGGTTGACGGTTTACAAACCCAGCAAGCGGGCGATCAGGCTTTTACGCACTGCGCGANCAAGCGGGCGATCAGGCTTTTACGCACTGCGCGACGCTGGCCGATGGCTTTTGCGGCAGGCGCCAGGGCGGCCGCCCAGCGGGCCCGCTCTGCGGCTTGTGCTGCAAGGGCTTCGTTGACGGTGAATTCGTTGCGGGTCATGGTGCGGGTTCCTTTGCGTTGCGTTATCTGACTCAGTGGCTCTATTGTAGCTAACTTTTTAGCAGACGCGCAAGAACTATCGCAATTTATTTTCTAAGTAGTAACCCCTAGAGAAGGGGTGTGTAGGTGGCACATGCACCCATGCACCCATGCACCCATGCACCCATGCACCCATGCACCCATGCACCCATGCACCCATGCACCCATGCACCCATGCACCCATGCACCCATGCACCCATGCACCC
>NZ_JADYXL010000006.1:0-305170 GCF_015864265.1 Pseudoalteromonas sp. NZS37
AGTGTTGCTTGCAGTGCTTGTTCTATATTCACAAAAAAATCCGTAGTTAGTTTCCTAACTACGGATTTTGCATGATCGTTTGGATCGGTCAACCGGTCATTTTCTTAACTGATCGGCATTATCCATAAGGACCCTTTTTAATATCAAAAGTACTTATTAATGTAAAATACGTGCTCTAATTGTACCCTCAACAGCGCTTAGTTCTTTAAGTGCTACTTCAGATTGATCTGTATCTACATCAATAACTACATAACCAATAGATGCGTCTGTTTGTAGGTATTGCGCAGCAATGTTAATACCATGCTGTGCAAACGCTTGGTTAATTTGCGTTAGTACACCAGGGCGGTTGTGGTGTACGTGTAATAAACGGCTACGATTAGCAAGCTCAGGCAGCGATACTTCAGGGAAGTTAACGGCAGTAATAGTTGAGCCATTATCTGAGTATTTAGCCAGTTTACCCGCTACTTCAATACCAATGTTTTCTTGCGCTTCTTGTGTAGAACCACCAATGTGCGGCGTTAAAATAACATTGTCGAATTGGCGCAGTGGCGATACAAATTCTTCATCGTTAGATTTTGGCTCAGTAGGGAACACATCGATTGCTGCACCACTTAGTTTTTTCTCTGTTAGTGCTTCTGCAAGTGCATCAATATCAACAACAGTTCCGCGTGAAGCGTTGATCAAAATAGATCCCTGCTTCATAACAGCAAGTTCTGCGCTACCAATAAGATTTTTAGTTTGCGGTGTTTCTGGTACGTGTAAACTAATAATATCAGAGCGTTGTAATAGCTGAGTTAGGTTGTGAACTTGCTTTGCATTACCCAGTGATAACTTATCTTCGATATCGTAATATTCAACGTTCATACCGATATTTTCAGCCATAATACCTAGCTGAGTACCAATGTGACCGTAGCCAATAATACCTAATGTTTTACCACGTGCTTCAAACGAACCATTTGCTGTTTTTAACCAGCCACCACGATGAGCCGCTGCATTACGCTCTGGAATACCGCGTAATAAAAGTAGGATTTCACCAAGTACAAGTTCAGCAACTGAACGAGTATTAGAAAATGGTGCGTTAAATACAGCAATACCGCGTTCGCGTGCTGCATCTAAATCAACTTGGTTTGTACCAATACAAAAACACCCAACAGCAACTAGCTTGTCAGCTGAGTCTAATACGGCTTGGTTAATATGAGTACGAGAACGAAGTCCTACAAAGTGAACATCTTTAATGCGCTCTTTTAATTCGTCCTCAGGTAAGGATGTTTTAACGTAGTCGATATTGCTGTAACCGTTACGTTTAAGCGTTTCAACAGCGCTTTGGTGAACACCTTCAAGCAAGAGAATTTTAATTTTGTCTTTTGCTAACGATACCTTACTCATAACCTCATCCTATTTAATTTGTGGCCCATTTTTAGTACCGATAATCACTTTATCAGCACCACGCATTGCAAATAGGCCGTTGGTAACTACGCCAACAATTGAATTTATTTGTGCTTCAAGTTGTTTAGCATTGGTAATTTTTAAGTTAAATACATCTAATATAACGTTACCGTTATCGGTAACTACGCCTTGGCGATAAACAGGGTCACCACCAAGCTTTAATAATTCTCGTGCAACGTAGCTGCGAGCCATTGGAATAACTTCTACCGGAAGCGGGAAGTCGCCTAATGTTTTTACTAATTTGGTGTCATCTACAATGCACACAAATTGTTTAGCTACAGCGGCTACTATTTTTTCGCGAGTAAGGGCTGCACCGCCACCTTTAATCATTTCGTTTTGATCGTTTATTTCGTCAGCGCCGTCAACGTATACATCTAAAGCAGCAACGTTATTAAGCTCAAATACTTCAATACCTAACGCTTGTAGGCGCTCGGTTGAGGCTTCTGAGCTTGATACAGCGCCTACAATAGTGTCCTTTACTGAACCAAGGGCATCAATAAAGTGATTAACAGTAGAGCCTGTACCCACACCTACAATAGTGTTTTCTTTTACAAACTCGAGTGCTGCCCAAGCAGCTGCTTTTTTTAATTCATCTTGTGTCATTGCTTTGTGCTCATGTATGTCAGAAATATGCGGTTAGTAATCAAATTTAATTGTTACCAACAGTATGTTTTATCTGGGGTGATAATGGTTTTAAGTGGTACATCCCACGACTCGATTGGTAGAGCCTCAACTTTTTGGCATTCATGTGCAAGGCCAATTAGTTGTGGTTTTTGCCAATTTTGTTCGTGTAAACGTGCCAATGTCCGGTCGTAAAACCCACCTCCCATTCCTAGGCGATTACCTTGTTTATCAAATGCAACTAATGGCATAAGGAGGTAATCAAGCACTGGTAATGGGCATATTTGAGAGCAGTTCAGCTTAGGCTCCAAGATACCATAGCGATTTGCTCTCATGGGTGAGTTTTTCTCATAGCGCTGAAATAGTAAATTAGCGCCATTGAATGGGTGTATTATAGGTAGGTAAACGGTATGGTTTAAACTCCATAATTCTTTAATTAACAATGAGGTGTCTATCTCCCCATCGTTACTTAAGTAAATGGCAATATGCTTTGAATTCGTTGTTTTTTCGCTTTTTAAATGTTGAATAAAATTCATTTTTAGCGATTGCGCAGCAATTATTTGCTGATTATTTGACAAGTTTTTACGGGTATTACGAATTTCTGCTCTTATTTTTGCGCGTTTATTGCTCATTAAATTAATTAACCATTCTTAAAAAGAGAATAAATCGGGGAAAATTAAAAAAACAGCCAGTACGACTAGCAAAATGGTGGCAGTCGCAATCAATGAATATAAAAGTAAGTTACTGCGTTTTTTAGGAGGCGCTAAATCATCATCTAGCATTAGATCGTCACCTTGCCATTCGTCAATACTTTCGTCTGGTGCTTTTAACTGAGCTTCAGGAAGGCGTTGCTCTAACTCGTCTAACTTTTCTTCAAGGCGAATTAAGCTGCTAGTGATGTAATCGAGTGCATCAAAAATACGTTCATCACGTTGATTGTTATTTGCAGCAGGGGTTGAGCCATTTTGAATGATGTTTGAAACAGCTTGAAGCTTACTTTTAATGCCTAAGCCTGCTAGTAACTTAGCCTGTTTTAACGCTTTGTCTTTATCGCTTGGTGCAAACAGCGGCTTACCTTTAAAAAAAAGAGCTACTTTTTCATCTGACGTTTTTAATTTTGCAGCTAAATTTGTACATGCTGTTTTTATGTCAACGTTATCGGCAAGTCCTGCAAATATAACGCGAAAGTTATCGGCCATTTAACTGTCCCTAAAGCTTTTATAATGAAATGAGTATATACCTAAAGTACAAAAGAATTCGAGGTCGATTTAATAGTTATTTTGTAGACGCGCTACAAACAATATAGCGAATAAGTTTTAGATGCAAAAACGGCCCTTAAAAGGGCCGTTTTTAATTTACTACAACAATTTTGGCTTAAAGGCCAGCAGCTGCGCGAAGTGCGTCTGCTTTATCTGTACGTTCCCAAGGGAATTCGTCACGACCAAAGTGGCCGTAAGCCGCTGTAGGAAGGTAGATAGGGCGCTCTAAATCAAGCATTTGAATTAAGCCGTAAGGGCGCAGGTCAAAATGTTCACGAATAAGCTCGATTAAACGGCTTTCTTCTAGCTTGCTTGTACCAAACGTTTCAACGCTGATAGAAGTAGGCTCTGCAACACCAATTGCGTAAGAAACTTGTAGCTCACACTTGTCAGCAAGACCAGCAGCAACAATGTTTTTAGCAACGTAACGTGCAGCGTATGCTGCTGAACGGTCAACTTTTGATGGATCTTTACCAGAGAATGCACCACCACCGTGACGAGCCATACCACCGTATGTATCTACAATGATTTTACGACCAGTTAAACCACAGTCACCCATTGGTCCGCCAATAACAAAGCGACCTGTTGGGTTAATGAAAAACTTAGTTGCACTTGTGATAAGTTCTGCAGGAAGTACCGGCTTGATGATTGTTTCCATCACAGCTTCTACTAAATCTTTTTGCGAAATGTCTTCGCTGTGCTGAGTAGAAAGTACAACAGCATCAATACCTACAGGTTTGCCATTTTCGTATGCAAAAGTAACTTGAGATTTTGCATCTGGACGTAACCAATTAAGCTCGCCGCTTTTACGAACCTCAGCTTGGCGCTGTACTAAACGGTGTGAGTAAGTAATTGGAGCAGGCATTAGTACTTCTGTTTCGTTACATGCGTAACCAAACATTAAGCCTTGGTCGCCAGCGCCTTGCTCTTCTGGGCTAGTACGGTCAACACCTTGGTTAATGTCAGGAGACTGTTTACCAATAGTGTTTAAAATTGCACATGAATCGGCATCAAAGCCCATGTCTGAATTTGTGTAGCCAATGTCACGAATTGTTTTACGTGTAATTTCTTCGATATCAACCCATGCGCTAGTAGTGATTTCACCACCAACCATAACCATACCGGTTTTTACGTAAGTTTCGCATGCAACACGGGCATGAGAGTCTTGCTCTAGGATAGCATCAAGTACCGCATCAGAGATTTGATCGGCGATTTTATCCGGATGACCTTCAGAAACTGATTCAGAAGTAAATAAATGTTTTGCCATTGTAATTCTGCTCACAAATATTGCGCTTCACAAACGTCGGTATTAGCGCTAAAAAATTAAGGGGCGTATTTTATCGAAAACAAAACACCTTGCATAGTGTTTTTACGCCTAGACGTCTAAATAAAATTACTAATAACTTTTTGGTCTTAAAAAATATTCATAATGCCTCACTTTTATAGGGTTTTTAATTGCACACAGCCCCCACAATAAGTAAGAATGGTCGGTATAAACGAACCCAAGTTACTTGGGTGCATAAACAAACACATAAATACCCGCGCAAATACACATAAAGGTAGGAGAATTCATGCCATCTCGCAAAGAACTTGCAAATGCTATTCGCGTCTTGTCAATGGACGCAGTACAAAAGGCCAAATCTGGTCACCCTGGAGCCCCTATGGGCATGGCTGATATCGCAGAAGTATTATGGCGCGATTATCTAAAACATAACCCAACGAATCCAGAGTGGGCTGACCGTGACAGATTTATTCTTTCAAACGGCCACGGTTCAATGCTTATCTATTCTCTATTGCACCTAAGTGGTTACGACTTACCACTGGACGAAATTAAAAACTTCCGTCAAATGCATTCTAAAACACCAGGTCACCCTGAATATGGTTATGCACCAGGAATCGAAACTACTACGGGCCCATTAGGTCAAGGGATCACAAATGCCGTAGGTATGGCAATTGCTGAAAAAGCGCTAGCTGCACAGTTTAACCGTGAAGGTCACGATATTGTTGATCACTTTACCTATGCATTTATGGGCGATGGCTGCCTTATGGAAGGTATTTCTCATGAAGCAGGTTCACTTGCAGGCACATTAGGTCTGGGTAAACTTGTTGCATTTTGGGATGACAACGGCATCTCAATCGATGGCGAAGTAGAAGGTTGGTTTACAGATGATACACCAGCTCGCTTTAAAGCATACGGTTGGCATGTAATTAGTGGTGTTGATGGCCACGACAGCGATGCTGTAAGTGCTGCAATAGCAGAAGCAAAAAGCGTTACCGATAAACCTTCACTAATTTGTTGTAAAACAATTATTGGTTACGGCTCACCTAATAAATCAGGTAGCCATGATTGTCACGGTGCTCCACTAGGTGATGACGAAATTAAAGCATCTCGCGAATTTTTAGGTTGGACTGGCGATGCTTTCGAAATTCCTGATGATATTTACGCACAGTGGGATGGCAAAGAAAAAGGCAAGCAGCTTGAATCAAGCTGGGACGAAAAATTTGCAGCATACGCAAAAGCATACCCAGAGCTTGCAACTGAATACAAACGTCGTATTAATAACGAACTGCCTGGCGATTGGGCTGCAAAATCACAAGCGTACATTGAGCAATTACAAGCAAACCCTGCAAACCCAGCGTCTCGTAAAGCATCACAAAATGCATTAAATGCGTTTGGTCCGTTATTACCAGAATTTATGGGTGGCTCAGCCGATTTAGCTGGCTCAAACTTAACTATTTGGGATGGCTCTAAAGGTTTAACACGCGATGATGCAAGCGGTAACTACATTTATTACGGTGTGCGTGAGTTTGGTATGTCGGCAATTATGAATGGTATTGCCCTTCATAAAGGCTTTATTCCTTACGGTGCTACGTTCTTAATGTTTGTTGAATATGCAAAAAATGCTGTACGTATGGCTGCATTAATGAAGCAACCAAGCATTTTTGTATACACGCACGATTCAATCGGCCTAGGTGAAGATGGCCCAACTCACCAACCAGTAGAGCAAATTGCAAGCATGCGTTTAACGCCTAACTTATACAACTGGCGTCCATGTGACCAAGTTGAGTCGGCAATTGCATGGCAACAAGCTATTGAGCGTAAAGACGGTCCTACATCGCTTATCTTTACTCGCCAAGGTCTTGAGCAACAAGCACGTGACGCACAGCAATTAGCAGACGTTAAAAAGGGTGGTTACATCCTTAGCTGTGACGGCAATCCAGAGATTATCTTTATTGCGACGGGCTCTGAAGTGCAACTAGCACAAGATTCAGCAACTGAGCTACGCAGCCAAGGTAAAAAGGTACGTGTTGTATCTATGCCATGTACTGATGCCTTTGAAGATCAAAGCGCAGCATACAAAGAAAGCGTATTACCGGCATCTGTTTCACGCCGCGTAGCAGTAGAAGCTGGTATTGCTGACTACTGGTACAAGTACGTAGGCCTAAACGGCGCAGTAGTAGGTATGACTACCTTTGGTGAGTCAGCACCTGCAGGCGAGCTGTTTGAGCACTTTGGTTTTACAGTGGCAAACATTGTAAGCAAAGCAAACGAGCTTTTTTAATCGCTTTGATTAAATAAAGTAAGTAATTGAAAAACCCGCACATGTTGCGGGTTTTTTTATGCCCTTACATGAAGCAACTTCACCTTGATCAATGCAGCTTTCCTTGCAAGAAAGTAAGCTATCAGGCAAGGTAGTGCGATAAAATTTATAAATAAAAATCTTAAATTAATAGCAGGAGCTAAAAATGCCAAAGTTCGATAACGTGAGTGTAGTAAAAAAAGCCAATGTATATTTTGACGGAAAAGTGTCGAGCCGTACCGTTATTTTAGGTGATGGCGAAGCGAAAACGTTAGGCTTTATGCAACCAGGTGAGTTTGTTTTTGATACAAACCAAAAAGAGTGCATGGAGCTTTTAGCTGGCCAATGGGATATTTTATTACCAGGTGCAAGTGAGTGGAAAACATTTAACGCGGGTGAGTCGTTTAATGTTGATGCAAATGTAAGCTTTAAAGTAAAAGTATCTGATTTTGCTGACTACTGTTGTTCGTACACAGATTAATCAGTACAGCTAGACGTCTGAAAGCCCATGCACTATGGGCTTTGCATAAACTTTGCACAACGCATGATTTAAATCACCAAAAACCGCAAATAAACCTCAAATATCTCTATTTTTTCCTTGTGTTAATCTAAATAGCCCCCAATACTATTTATGAGGTAACAAATAAAAGGATACCCTATGAAAATTAATCTTTCTGGTCACCATGTTGAAGTTACTGACTCTATTAGAGAGCACATCAACGAAAAATTTTCAAAAATCGAGAGCCATTTCCCATCGCTTATTGCACTCGAAATTATTTTGTCTAAAGAACATCATAAAATCCAAGCTGAAATTAGCACTAATTATGAAGGCACGCGCATATCGGTAAAAGGGGAAAACGAAGTTATGTACCCTGCCATTGCAAGTGCAGCTAAAAAACTCGATGCAGCACTAAAACATCGAAAAGGGCAGATAAAAGCAAACTTACACGAAAAGCCTGTTAGCACTACACCTGAAATCGCACACGAGATCATCCAAGAGATGGATCTTAAATAAAATTTAGTCACAAAGTATTGTAAAAAAGAGCCGTATGGCTCTTTTTTATTGCCTGTAATTTAGGTAAGTTATGCGTTCTTGCAGTTTATTAATTATAAAAATTAATAAAAAGAACACACAACACACATATTTTGAGAAATTAATGCACACAACAAAAGCAGTATGGAAGTCTCGACTAGGTGCGCTTGGACCTGGAATACTCATGGCAACAGCCGCTATTGGCGGATCTCACTTAGTTGCCTCTACACAAGCTGGGGCAATATTTGGCTGGCAATTATTTTGGCTTATCCTCGTTGTTAATGTTTTAAAGTACCCGTTTTTTCGCTTTGGTATGGAATACACACTCGCCACTAAAAACAGCCTAGTGGAGGGCTATAAAAGCAAAGGTCCGTTTTACTTCTACAGTTTTATTGGCTTAAACATTGTTGCCGCTGTTGTTAATACCGCCGGCGTATTGCTGCTTACCGCAAGCTTACTGCATTACGCCTTACCCGTGGTTATTGAAGTAACCTTGCTTTGTTGGATGCTGCTGGGGGTATGTTTAGTTATATTGCTACTTGGGCACTTTAAAGCGCTAGATAACGTTGCCAAAGGCATTATGGGGCTGCTTACGCTCGCTACTTTGATTGCCCTTGCCATTGCATTTAGTAACGGCCCAATGGCACCTGCTGATTATGTGGGACCTTCACCGTATGAACTTGCCATGCTTAGCTTTATGGTGGCTTTAATGGGCTGGATGCCAGCCCCTATCGAAATATCTGCATTAAGTTCTTTATGGCTAAAAGAAAAACAAGCGCAACAAACAGTTTCTAAAAGCCAAGGCTTGTTCGATTTTAACGTAGGTTACTGGCTTACAGCTGGCTTAGCCTTGGTATTTTTTAGCTTAGGTGTATTAGTGCAGTACGGGCAAACCAGTAGTATAGAGCTCGGCGGCGTCGCGTTTGCCAAGCAGCTTATTGATATGTACGCATTAACAATAGGCGAGTGGGCAAGGCCGCTTGTATCAGCAATCGCCTTTTTATGTATGTTTGGCACTACACTCACCGTGCTTGATGGCTACGCCCGTACGCTTAACGAATCTCATAAACTACTTGGCTTTAAGCAATCAAAACACAGTCTAAATATTTGGTTAATACTACAAGCACTTGCCGGTATGGCCGTTATTTTATTTTTTAAATCAGCCCTTGGCCCCATGCTTACGTTTGCTATGACACTTTCATTTGTTACAACGCCTGTATTTGCATGGCTCAACTTTAGCCTTGTGCGATCAGAGCCTGCTATTAAGCATAGCGTGTTACTACGTAGTTTAACGTGGTTAGGTTTAGTGTACTTAGTTGGGTTTGCTGTCGCATTTGTAGTGTGGAAACTAGCATTCTAAATATAGCCACTTACTTTAGGGTTTTAATTAAAGCCCTAAAGCTTAAAATTTAAATGAGGTATAAATGGATATTAGAACAGGCGAGCTTTCAAACCCACACGTTATAAAGCTACTACAAGCACACCATAACGATATGCTAAAACACTCACCCGTTGAGAGCGTACATGCACTAGATGTGAGCAAGCTCACTCAGCCCGATATAACTTTTTATAGCTTATGGATTGATAATAATTTAGCGGGTGTTGGCGCTTTAAAAATGCTAAATACAACGCATGGCGAAATTAAATCAATGCGCACATCAAGCAGCTATTTACGCCAAGGCATAGCCGCTAAATTGCTCTCCCATATTATTGAGCAATCAAGCTCGCTAGGTTACAAAAAGTTAAGTTTAGAGACCGGCACGGCAAAGGCATTTTTGCCCGCACAAAAGCTTTATACTCATTTTGGTTTTAAAGAGTGCGAACCATTTGGTGATTATGAGCTAGATCCGTACAGCTTGTTTATGAGTAAATCGGTTTAAACTAAAATGAACGAGAAGTAACGTTTTGTAGTTGTATGATTTAAATATTATCTGCATGGCTGCTCAGAGCGATAAGCAGTCATTGAGATTGGATAAATATAATAGTCAATTTAGTGGTTAAACTGCGCTTTGCGCATATATTCATGAAAATGAGCGACGCGCGCATATTGATCTATTTAACTTAACTCAAATATTTTAGAAAACTTAGTGATAGTAATACCTTAGGTTATTTGTTAAAACTATATAGAGTAGACAAATGAGCGTTAAGTCGGCAGAAATATGTGCGATAAGCGCACTATTAAATTTTTATATACCTAGGGATAGCCCGAGTTAAATGGATGCATTGAGCAAGCTTCAAGAAAAAAACAAAATCCACTCTAAGCATCAGCGTAATGCTAGATGGAGCACTGTTTGGGCGTTTTGTCTATTGAGTCCTTTGCTATTTAGCTATGGCTATGAATTTTATTTTTCAGTGATACAAAACATTAAAATTGAGACTCTTCACCCATCTATAGCCTTATTTGGTTCGCTAGGTTTTGGTTTGCCTTTAGCGGCTATGGGTGACTTAATGCTTTTTAAGCGTGTTAGTAAATTATTCCTACTAACTATCGCAGAAGCTTGGTTTATCTGGCTTTGGGTTGTTACTCCATTATCGTGGCTAGCTTTTTTACCATTGATTCCTGCATTTGTTATATTGCAAGTGCAACTGCCTAAAATAAAAGCAGGCAAGTAAAAGGTATATAACAAGTGTCTAAGGTTACAACAGTCCGTTTATGGCACTAAGCAGCGGGTTGATCTGACCCGAAAAAGTAGACATTGAGTGGCTAGTTGATTTAACTCGTACCATCTAAGTAATATGATAAAAGAAGTTTTTTAGTTTTTATATAAAAACAATCTCCGTTTCTAATAATACTCTTAATTAGCAATGACTTACCCTTTTACTATTAATAGAAAATACTAAAATAAGAACGCTACCACGTTAAGGTAAAGAATGACCTCTGATAAAGCTGTTACATTCACTTGGCCTTTATAAGCAAATATACCTTCATTGAGAAAATTAAATAAGCTATTGAATAATATTGGTTTTCTTTATTAAATTGCAAGCAGCTGTTATATGTAATACCATTGATTACACGTGTAATCTGTGTGTTTTTTATTTACAGATTTATTTAATGATTAAGAGAACATAGTTTATGGGAAAAAATATATTTTTTTGTCTTTTTGTAGGGTTGTATGGAATAAAAGCAGTTGCACAACAACACAACTTTGCTGAATTAATGCAGTGCCATAACTCTTCAGAAGCTCCTGGCATGGTTGTTAGATTAGAACATTCAGGTAAACATATTTATAGTGGTGCGGTTGGTTTGGCAAATATTGATACTGAGAGACCCCTCAATGTAGATGATATATTTCAAATAGGTTCTGTCACGAAGACATTTACGGCTGCAGCGATCTTGAAGCTATCGGAAGAAAAAAAGCTATCATTACAAGATACATTAGCGCGATTTATTCCTGATATTAACCCTGAGTTTAGGTATTTAACGATTGATAGAATTTTAAACCATACTTCTGGTCTGCCAGATTACTTAGGGGATCCTTCAGTCAGTAAAATTTATGATAAATATGCTTCTATTGATCAAGTTATACAAAGTATAAGTAAACAACCCCTTAACTCTGAGCCTGGTAAAAAATATAGTTATTCAAATTTGGGTTACGTCTTTCTGGGAAAAGTAATTGAAGTTGCTTCTAATACTCCGTATGACCAGTTCATGTTAAACACATTTTTTAAACCTCTGAAAATGGATAATACTTTTGTTATTACTAAAGGAACATCTGCTGGGAAAGTAAACGGCTACACTACTAATCGTAATGAGCCTAAAAAGTATATTAACCCTGAAGATTCAACTGAAAGGCAATGGAATGTTGATCGTAGTTGGATCTATTCTGCGGGCGCTATTGCTTCTACACTTGCTGATATGCACCTTTGGCAAAATGCATTAAAGTCAGGGCATGTAATTTCAAAAGAAAACTATAAACTAATGACCACCAAGGCATTATTAAATAATAATTCGCATGTGGGTTATGGATATGGCTTAGATATATACAAAATAAGTGGATTAGATAGCTTTAGCCACCAAGGTCAGGTTCCCGGATTTTTTGCTTGGCATGTCTATTTCCCGAATGAAGATTTAACCGCTACAGCTTTAACCAACATCGACACAAAACACCCAGGCCCTGCTCTATTAGACATGATAGCGCTACAACTAAATTTATCTCCTAAGCAAGTAAATAGTCAAAAAGCAAAGGCCCTAGCAGCATCTTTAGTTGGAAGTTATCGTTCTTCCGATTCGAAAATTTTAAATATTTCGTTCGAAAAAGGTACACTTTATTCTCAATATGAAGGTGAGAGTAAACTAAAAATCATACCCAGGGAAAACAACTCGTACTCTTATGAGTGTACTGAAAATTACTTTCAGCTTAGAGAAAATAATGGGAAGCATGAAATCGTCCCAGTGCATTTATATCAAGGTGAGCAAGATGCACTTGTTAAATTAGAATTATGAAAAATAGGCTAAGGTTATCAACGGCTGCTCTTGGCACTGAGCTGTCATTGATATTAACTATCAACTCAGCTCTTTTATCGCTCTACTTATTCCATCTAAGCTCAGCGCATACATGCGGTTGTTCATTAACTCTTTTATAAAGCCAATCGATTGATAGTACGGCCAGTGTTCAACCGGTTGTGGGTTGAGCCAGGCGACTTTATCAAAGTGGTTTGTGACACGTTGTAACCATGCACTGCCGGGCTCTTCGTTGTAGTGTTCTACCGAGCCGCCAGCATAAGCTATTTCGTAAGGGCCCATAGTGGCATCGCCAACAAATATTACTTTATAGTCGCTGGTAAATTTATTAATCAGTGTCATGGTGTCTATTATGTTTGAATGGCGGCGCGCGTTGTCTTGCCAAACGTGCTCGTATAAACAGTTATGAAAGTAGTAAAACTCTAGGTGTTTAAACTCGCTGTGAGCGGCGCTAAATAGCTCTTCGCAGGTATGAATGTAGTCATCCATTGAGCCGCCAATATCAAACAGCATGAGTACTTTTACTGCATTGTGGCGCTCGGGTGCCATTTTTACGTCCAGCATGCCGCCTTGTTTTGCAGTAGCGCGAATAGTCTCGTTTAAATCAAGCGTGTCGCTTGCGCCAGTGCGGGCAAATTTACGTAGTTTTTTAAGGGCGAGTTTAATTGTGCGCGAGCCAATTTCTCTGTCGGTGTCGAGGTTTTTGTATTCTCGTTTATCCCACACTTTTACTGCTTGGCGGTTACGGTTGCCGTCTTGCCCTATACGCACGCCTTCTGGGTTATAGCCGTATGCACCAAAAAGTGATGTGCCGCCAGTACCTACCCATTTATTGCCGCCAGCGTGGCGTTTTTGTTGCTCTTCTAAACGCTCTTTTAGGGTTTTCATAAGCTCATCGAGCCCGCCCATGGCTTTAAGTTGAGCTTTTTCTTCATCGCTTAGGTTTTTTTCAAACTCTTTACGTAGCCAATCTTCAGGTAAGTTGTGCTGTTGCTTTAAACTCTCGAGCAAATCAAGGTCGGCAATACCGCTAAAGTAGTCGCTAAAGGCTTTGTCGAAGCGATCAAAGTGCGTTTCGTCTTTTACCATTATGGTGCGTGCTAAATGGTAAAAGGCGTCTACGTCGGCAAATATAACGCCTTTTTTTAAGGCGTTTATTAAATCGAGTAGCTCGCGCAGGCTTACCGGTAAGCGGTATTCACGCAGTTTGAAGAAAAACGCAATCAACATCTTAACGGCGGCTCATAAAGGCTAATTTTTCGATTAGGCTGATGTCTTGCTCATTTTTAAGTAATGCGCCAAACATGGGCATTAAACCACCTTTTTTAGCTTTATCGTGCAGTGTTTTAGCGTCTATGTCTTCAGCCATTAAAAGCTTTAGCCAGTCGAGTAATTCGCTCGTGGATGGCTTCTTTTTAAGGCCGTTGGCTTCGCGCAAGTTAAAAAACACCTCAAGTGCTTGGCGTACTAAATCCTGTTTAACGTTAGGGTAGTGCACGTCAATAATTTGCTGCATTTCGTCGCTGCTAGGAAAATCAATATAATGAAAAAAGCAGCGGCGTAAAAAGGCGTCCGGCAATTCTTTTTCATTATTTGATGTGATGATCACAATAGGGCGCTCTTTTGCGACAATGCGTTCATTAGTTTCGTAAACATGAAACTCCATTTTATCGAGCTCAAGTAGTAAGTCGTTTGGGAACTCTATGTCGGCTTTGTCTATTTCATCAATTAAAAGCACTGGGCGTTTGCCGTTAAGCTCTGCATATGTAAACGCTTGCCAAAGCTTACCTTTAACGATGTAGTTGCCAATATTGTGTACACGCTCGTCACCTAATTGGCTGTCGCGCAGGCGCGAAACCGCGTCGTACTCGTATAAGCCTTGCTGTGCTTTAGTAGTCGATTTTATGTGCCACTGAATAAGCGTGGTATCTAGGCTTTTAGCCAACTCCTCAGCCAGCATAGTTTTACCTGTGCCAGGTTCGCCTTTAATTAAAAGTGGTTTTTCGAGCATAATGGCAGCATTTACAGCTTGTTTAAGCGCGCTACTCGCTATGTAATTGTCAGTTGAATTAAATTGCACGGTGTACCCTTGTCTGGTCTGAGGAGTAAGTTATTTTGTTATAATGCCATAGTTAAACGGCAGGTCCAAGGTAGGCAAAACGCGGTATGACCTCACCTTCTTTTTCAACAGTTTCTAAAAACATACTAAGTGGGCGCGCCCACATACCAAATTCACCATAGAGTGCTTGATAAATCACAAGCTGCTCCTCGGTTTCGCTGTGGGTGGCAACATGAACAACTTTGTATTGCGGCCCTTTGTAGTGTTGGTATATGCCTGGTTTGAGTGAAAGTGGTTTTATTGCTGTAGTCATGTTTTGATCTCTTGTATAATTTGGCTTTGCACTTTTAATGTTAACTAATTTGCCAATACTATGAACTATATTTCGCTAGATGATTACAAAAAAGCATGGGTTTTTCGTCATAAAGACTTACCTGTATCAGATGAAGACGCAGTAAAAATAAAGCCTATGGGAGATGAGCGCGCAGCCGTACTTTGGACAACCATGGTAAGCCGTGAGTTTGATCACCCAGATTTTTTTGAAGACACCGATTGGTGTGGCCAAGAAAAAAGCTTTAGCCAAGAAGTAGATTGGCAAGATGCGTGGGAAAATGGTGATGCGCAACCACCAGAAGCAATCTTAACGTTTTTAGATTGGGAAGCTAACACCACTGTTTATTTTTGTATGGCACGCGATAATATTATCGAAACAACATTTGATGTATTTAAACGCAATTGGCAAAACTTTATGTTTTTAGCTGATGGCAGTTTGTTGATTGGTAAAAAGCGTAATACGGTTGTGCAATTTTTAGAATCAGGTAAAGCAAAATTAGGTGAAAAGCCAAGCGCTTAATTAGTGCGCTGCGCTTAAAAAACATTCAATACTGTGTTATAAAACATTTACCTGAATATTTTTGAGTACAGCTTTTGGTCGCTAAAAATCAGTCACTTGGTGCTCAGCAGCAAGTTGAAATTTGGCAAACTGATGCACAAAAAGTGTTGTATGCACAATTGTGTAATGCGTTTTATCAGCGTGAGGTTCAGCGATTAGTTGCAGAGCCTAATGCCGATAAACTGCGCCGTCAGTTAAAAAGCCTACCTTATTATATTGAGCGAGCTGCAACGTTAGTTGCCAATGGTGACACGCCTTTTACGCTGGACGCGCAAAATGGTACGTGGCTTGAAAAGCAAAAACCGACCCCACCCGATGTAAATGTTCAAGCTAATGAACTTTTTTATCAAACGTATGCCAAAGTGGGGCTTATAGTGCCCGTTATATTACATGGCTACGATCAGGTGCGTCTTAGAATAGACAGTATCGATCAGTTAGGCGAAAATAAGCTGCATTGTAACGAGCTTGGTTGGTTTGATTTTTTAGGAAATGGGCTAGAGCAGCAAAATGCTCAGTTAATAAAGCCAAGTAAAGTGAGTTTAACCGCTGCATGTTGCGGGCATCAGTGGCAATTTTCGAAGCGTTGTATGCCACGGGTTTTATCACTACGCGAAATGCTTTTAGCGGGTAGTATTAATTGGCGCAATTTAAAGCGCCCCTTAGCGTATTAAAGTTAAGGTATTTGGAATTTAAAATAAGGAGTGTTAAATGCGTATTTTTCAAGTTGGCTTACTGTGCTTAGCACTGTTTGTACAATACAGATTATGGTTTGGTCATAATGGTTTACAAGACTACACACGGCTAAAAGGTGCTGTAGCGTCGCATCAAGAAACCAACGAAAAGCTCATTAAACGTAATAAAGTACTTAAAGCAGATATTGAAGACTTAAAGCTTGGCCAAGAAGGCATTGAAGAGCGTGCACGCAACGAATTGGGAATGATTAAACCGGACGAAACATTTATTCGTGTTTTACCGGGCAAACAATATGACAAATAAACAGACTATTGCAGCAATTGTACCTGCTGCGGGCGTTGGCAGTAGAATGCAGCACAATGCGCCTAAGCAATATATACAATTAGCCGGTAAAACCATTTTAGAACACACCTTAGCTAAACTTTCTCAATTACCTCAATTACGCACTATTGTTGTTGCCCTTAGCGACAGCGACCCCTATTTTGACGAACTCCCAACACTTGATAAGCGCATTGTTCGCGCCAGTGGCGGTAAAGAGCGTGCAGATTCAGTACTTAATAGCTTACTTTTTTTAGCACCTAACCCGCCTACATGGGTGTTGGTGCACGATGCTGCGCGTCCGCTAGTTAATATTAGTGATATAGAACGTTTAATTGATGAATGTATACGCGCTGATGAAGGCGGTATTTTAGCTAGCAAAGTAAAAGATACCATAAAACGCGGCCACACTCATGCCCTACAAACTGTGCCACGAGACGATTTATGGCAAGCACTTACCCCGCAGTTTTTTAAATATGACGAGCTTAAAAATGCATTGCAAAACGCATTAGCAAACGGGGCTACTATTACCGATGAAGCCAGTGCAATTGAGTGGGCGGGTAAACCGGTTAAGCTTGTAGCAGGTCGCAGCGATAATATTAAAATAACCACGCCAGAGGATTTAGACTTGGCTGGGTTTTTATTACATAAACAACAAAACGAGAGTGCATTATGATACGAATTGGCCATGGTTTTGACGTACATAAATTTGGCGGCGAAGGCCCGTTAACTATTTGTGGTGAAAAAATTGATTATCCACAAGGCTTTTTAGCGCACTCAGATGGCGATGTCGCTATTCATGCATTATGTGATGCTATTTTAGGCTCGCTTGCAATGGGTGATATTGGTAAGCACTTCCCCGATACGGCTAGCGAGTATGAAAATATCGACAGCCGTATTTTACTTCGCCATGTGGTGAGCTTAGCTAAAGAGCAAGGTTATGTAATTGGCAATGGCGATGTGACTATTGTTGCACAGGCGCCAAAAATGCTGCCACACATTCAAGCTATGCGTGCTAATTTAGCCAGCGATTTAAATTGTGACCTTAGCCAAATTAACGTTAAAGCCACTACTACCGAAAAGCTAGGCTTTGAAGGGCGTAGGGAAGGCATTTCTAGCCATGCGGTGGTTATTATGAGTAAAGAGCTTGCGAGTACAAAAAACGCATGAGCGATTTAAATTATTTATACGGTGCACCGCTTTCTAAAGCTGATTTTAAAACCACTGCTGAAGACTTTATGGTTGATGAAGACCTAGGTATAGAATTTACCGGTAGTGGCGAACACGTGTGTTTGCAGGTGGTTAAAAAAGGCGAAAATACGCAATATGTTGCCAAGCTAATTGCGCAGCGTGCGGGTGTTTCACCGCGAGACGTAAGTTACGCCGGCATGAAAGATCGCCACGGTGTGTGCTCACAGTGGTTTAGTGTAAAAGTACCGATTAAAAAGCCTATCGATTTTAGCGATTTAAATAGCGAGAGTATTTTTATTGTGTCGCAACAGCGCCACGACCGTAAATTACGCACGGGCTGCCACAAAGGTAATAAATTTACTATTACGCTTCGTAACGTAACCAAGCCCCTTGATATTTTATGCCGCATTAACGCAGTACGCGCAGGTGTGCCTAATTACTTTGGCGAACAACGATTTGGGCATGGCGGTCATAACTTAGTTATGGCTGAAAAAATGTTTGCCGGTGAGCGCATTCGCGATAAAAAACTGCGCGGTATTATTATTTCAGCAGCGCGTTCTCATGTATTTAATCAAATAGTAAATTTACGTGTTAAAGAGCATGGTTTAGCTAAAACAATGCACCGTGAAGTATTTATGCTCAGCGGCAGTAATGCATTTTTTGAAGATGCAATTAACGACGAAAACATAGAGCGATTAGCCACTGGCGATATTATGATGTCGGCACCTATGGTGGGGAAAAGCGAAAAAGGTTTGACCGAACAAGAAAAAATATGGCTTGAACCTTTCAAAACATGGTGCGATGGCTTAGGTGAGCTAGGCCTTAAAAATGAGCGTAGGATGCTGCGTTTAATTCCGCAAAACTTAACGGTTGAGACCATAGATGAAACCAGTTTAAAACTGAGTTTTGGTTTGCCAAAAGGGTGTTTTGCAACTGCATTATTACGTGAGCTGGTGGATTATAAAGATGCTAGCCCTCGAGAGCGTAAAGAAAAGGATAATGACATAAATGAAGATACTGTTAAGTAACGATGATGGCGTAAATGCTAAAGGCATTGCGGTTTTATATCAGGCGCTTATACAAATTGCAGATGTAACCCTTGTGGCACCTGATCGCAACTGTAGTGGCGCGAGTAATTCTTTAACACTAATGAACCCGCTACGAGCGACTACACTCGAAAATGGTTTTATGTCGGTTAATGGCACACCTACTGATTGTGTACATTTAGGTGTAAATCAGTTAGCTGATGAAAAACCAGACCTTGTTGTTGCTGGTATTAACCATGGTGCCAATTTAGGTGATGATACGCTTTACTCTGGCACTGTTGCCGCTGCAACTGAAGGTCGCCATTTAGGCTTACCTGCAATTGCAGTATCGCTTTGCTCACATAAGGGCGAGCATTTTGAAACAGCCGCTGCTGTTACCGTAAATATTATTAAAGGTTTGGCTTCGCATCCGCTTCCAAAAGATCAAATAATAAATATAAATGTGCCAGATATTCCATTAAGTGAATTAAAAGGGGTGCAAGTAACTCGTTTAGGTGCTCGTCATAAAGCAGAAACCATGACCAAACAAACCGATCCTTGGGGTCGAGATATTTATTGGTATGGATCGCTGGGCATAGAAAGCGATGCAGGTGAGGGTACCGACTTTTACGCAATCAATAACGGTTATGCCTCTGTTACGCCATTAAGTGTTGATATGACAGCCAAAGACAGCCTAAAAGCAGTAGGAGACTGGTTAGCCGATTTGGAGATTAATCGTGCTCGCTAATTATACCCGCAGTGCAAAAGCGCTATCTGACTTATTAAAGCGCGAAGGCGTTGAAGATACACAAGTACTGAGTGCTATTGCTGATATTCCGCGACACATATTCGTAGACGATGTGCTAAAACACAAAGCTTATGAAAATACGGCGCTACCTATTGGGCAAGGGCAAACTATTTCCCAGCCTTATATAGTAGCGCGCATGACAGAGCTACTTCGCTTAGCTGGTGTGCGCAATAAAGTGCTGGAAATTGGTACTGGCTCTGGATATCAAACTGCAATATTAGCCAAAACGTTTACAAAGGTTTATTCGGTAGAGCGTATTAAAACACTTCAGTGGCAGGCAAAGCGTCGATTGCAGCAACTCGATTTATATAATGTAACCATGAAGCATGGTGATGGTTGGCAAGGCTGGCAATCACAAGCACCTTTTGATGGTATTATAGTGACTGCTGCGGCCTCTAAAGTTCCGCAAGACTTACTTGCTCAGTTAGCCGATGGAGGCGTGTTATTAGCGCCCATTGGTGAGAGCGATCAAAAATTAGTAATGGTTATCCGCGAAGGCGATAATTATAAAGAGCATGTTATTGCTCCCGTTAGATTTGTGCCGTTAGTACCTGGCGATATTGAATAGGAATTCATTTTGAAGTTGTTTACCAAGTTATACGATATGGCCCTAGTGTGGGCAAAGCACCGCCATGCAGAACGTTATTTAGCTGCAATGAGCTTTGCAGAGTCAGTTTTTTTTCCAATACCGCCCGATGTAATGCTTGCACCTATGTCGCTTGCGCAACCCAAAAAAGCATGGCGTTTTGCAAGCTTTGCCACAATAGCATCGGTTGTTGGTGGAGTAGTTGGTTACTTGCTTGGGTTTTGGCTATTTGAACCCGTAGTTGAGCCATTGATTGCACAAATGCACTGGCAAGAAAAGTTTGATATCGCATTAAATTGGTTTAAAGATTACGGTGTTTGGGTTGTGTTTTTAGCTGGTTTTTCGCCTATACCATATAAAGTATTTACCATTGGCGCAGGTGTTTTACAAATGGCATTTTTGCCATTTTTACTCGCATCGGCGATTGGACGTGGTGCGCGATTCTTTTTAGTTTCAGCCTTAATGAAGTGGGGCGGGGCTAAAATGGAAGCAAAATTACGTCAATATATTGAAATACTTGGTTGGGGATTAGTGGTATTAATTGCGCTAGCGTACTTTTTATTGCGTTAAGCGTTAAAAATATCAATTGTCTAATTTGGGAGAAAAATACAATGAATAAACAGTTTTTACTGTATGTGACTATATTTGTTGGTGTTTTTCTCTCAGGTTGCTCTTCTCGCCATATTCCAGCGCCTGTTAGCAGCCTAAATAATAATGTTAATGATTTAGGTCATACCATTAACATAAATGGCGATATTTATAAGGTGCAAAAAGGTGATACGCTCTATTCGATAGCCTTTAGCGCCGGTAAAGATTTTAGATTACTTGCAAAAAACAATTCAATTCCATCACCTTACACAATTTTCCCTGGGCAAAACATCTCCTTAACCCCCAAGCCCGAAAAAACAAAAAGGGATGAAAAATATACGAATTTGAGTAAAAAGTCTATAAAAAACACACAAAAAAATAACATAATATTAAAGAAAGAGCTTGATCCTCCAAAACAACGAGAGTATGTTCAGAAACAAGCCAGTAACAAAGTTAGTAATACTAAACGTTTGTCGAGCAGTAAAGTTAAGTGGTTTTGGCCTGCAAAGGGCAAAATTACCAAACGCTTTTCTAATAAGGAAAACGGTTATAAAGGTTTACAGATTACTAATCGCAAAGGGGCTTCAGTCTTAGCTGCGGCACAAGGAACAGTGGTATACGCGGGTAACGCTCTACGAGGTTATGGTAGTTTAATCATATTGAAACATAATGATGATTACCTAAGTGCTTATGCACATAACTCGAAATTACTTGTTAAAGAAAAGCAGAAGGTTAAGGCAGGACAAAAAATAGCAGAAATTGGTAATTCAGAATCTCCGGTCACCGCGCTTCGTTTTGAAATTCGCTACCGAGGGCAAGCTGTCAATCCTGCTAAATACCTACCCTAATTTTCAGGTATTGATAATTGCTCGGGAGAAGGCTTATGGCTAGCGCAGCAAAACTTGACAAACACACTACGACTGACGAAAAATTCGATGACATCGCTGCTGATGAAAGCACAACTTTACTAGATAAAGTAGAAGACGATGAAATCTTTGCAAAAGAAGAAGTAACTAAAAATCTTGATGCAACTCAACTTTATTTAGGCGAAATTGGTTTTTCTCCTTTGCTTAGCGCAGAAGAAGAAGTGTTTTTTTCTCGTAAATCACTTCGAGGTTGTGAAGCCTCACGCAAACGTATGATTGAAAGTAACTTACGTTTAGTTGTTAAAATAGCACGCCGTTACAATAACCGTGGCCTTGCTCTACTCGATTTAATTGAAGAAGGTAACTTAGGCTTAATTCGCGCCGTTGAAAAATTTGACCCTGAGCGTGGCTTTAGATTCTCTACTTACGCTACATGGTGGATACGTCAAACAATCGAACGTGCCATTATGAATCAAACTCGCACCATCCGCCTACCAATACATGTTGTTAAAGAGCTTAATGTTTACTTACGTACAGCGCGTGAATTAACTCAAAAACTTGACCATGAACCAACAGCTGATGAAATTGCAGCTTGCCTAGACAGACCCGTTGAAGACGTAACTAAAATGCTACGTTTGAACGAGAGAATAGCATCGGTTGATATGCCGATTGGTGGTGAAAACGACAGTGTACTGCTTGATATCATCCCAGATGAAAAAAGTGCAGGCCCTGAAGGCGAAGTACAAAATAATGATATTAATAAACACATTGTAGATTGGTTAGGTGAATTGAACCCTAAACAACGCGAAGTGTTAGCTCGTCGATTTGGATTACTTGGCTACGAGCCATCTACACTTGAAGATGTAGGTCGTGAAATAGGCTTAACACGTGAGCGTGTAAGGCAAATTCAGGTAGAAGCATTACGTCGTTTAAAAGACATTTTGCAACAAGAAGGTTTAAGTACAGATAGCTTGTTTAATCAGTTTTCGTAACTAGTTAAATAGTATAAGAGACTATGTGTGTTAAAAAGCCGAAGAATTTATTCTTCGGCTTTTTTATGTTTGTAAATTAGATGATATAAATTACAACAATGCTTTTAGTTTATATAATAAATCGTGCGCTTGGCGTGGCGATAAATTATCAGGGTCAATAGCTCCCAACTGCTCTTCCACTTCAGAAGGTGTATTTTGTGCAACTTCATTATTAAAAGTAAATGCTTGTTGCTCTGTATTTGGTGCAGTAACGCTTTGATGATTTTCGAGTAACTTAAGTTTTTGCTTTGCTTGTGCAATAACAGCTTTTGGCACACCCGCAAGAGCAGCTACCTGTAAGCCAAAGCTCTTACTTGCTGCGCCATCAAGTACTGTATGCATAAAGGCGATTGTATCGTTATGTTCTATTGCATCGAGGTGCACGTTTACCAGACCTGTTGTTTGTTCAGCAAGTTCTGTTAACTCAAAGTAGTGCGTTGCAAACAATGTTTTAGCTGATATTTTTGACGCTAAATGATCGGCTGTTGCATACGCAAGCGAAAGCCCATCGTAGGTACTTGTACCACGACCAATTTCATCCATTAATACCAAAGACTGCGCCGTGGCATTATTTAAAATAGTTGCTGTTTCTGTCATTTCTACCATGAAGGTTGAGCGACCTGATGCTAAATCATCGCTTGCACCAATACGTGTAAATATGCGATCGATATTGCCAATTTTAGCGCTGTCTGCAGGTACATAACTGCCAATGTGAGCCATTAGTACAATAAGTGCTGTTTGGCGCATATAGGTTGATTTACCGCCCATGTTTGGACCCGTAATAATCAACATTTTACGTTGGCTGTTTAATTCAACAGGGTTAGCAATAAACGGTTCTTTCATTACTTGTTCAACAACAGGGTGACGACCTTGTTTAATGCTTATATTGTCGTTATCGCACAATTCTGGTTTTGCATAATTGAGTGCGAATGCACGCTCAGCTAAATTGTTTAAAACGTCTAAATCAGCCAATGCTGCTGCCATCATTTGCAACTGCTCAATATGTGGAGCAATAAATCTAAATAGCTCTTCGTATAGTTGTTTTTCAAGCGCTAAGGCTTTTGATTGGCTACCAAGTACTTTATCTTCGTGCTCTTTAAGCTCAGGAATAATATAGCGTTCGTTATTTTTGAGCGTTTGGCGACGAATGTAGTCGGCTGGCACTAAGTGGGCATTGGCGCGGCTTACTTCAATAAAAAAGCCATGTACGCGGTTATAACCAATTTTAAGCGTACTAATACCCGTGCGTTCGCGTTCACGTAACTCTAGTTGATCAAGTACATCGGTTGCACCTTTACTTAAGTTACGCCACTCATCTAGTTCGCTGTTGTAACCAGGGGCAATAACGCCACCGTCACGAATAAGTACCGGTGGGTTTTCTATCACTGCACGTTCTAATAACTCTTGTAAATCAGGGAGCTCAGGCGAGTGCTTGATAATACCCGCTATACGAGGATCGTTAGCATCACCTAACAAAGTATGTAGTGGCGCAAGTGCTTGTAATGCGCTGCGAAGGCGAGTTAAATCGCGCGGGCGAGCTGTGCATAAAGCTAGGCGTGCAATAACACGCTCTACATCACCAATCTCTTTTAATGATTCGTGTAATTCGCCGCACAGTTGTACATCTAAAATAGCGCTAATTGCATTTAAGCGAGAATTTAGCTCGTCTTTATTACGTACAGGTGTATGAATACGGCGCTTAAGTAAACGAGAGCCCATAGGTGTTGCTGTTTTATCAAGTACCTGGGCAAGTGTGTTTTCAAAACCACCTGATAGATTAACGGTAAGTTCTAAGTTTTTACGGGTTGCGGCATCTAAAATAACAGCGTGTTCGTTGTGCTCAAGTGTAATTGCACGAATATGTGGCAGTGCAATACGTTGTGTATCTTTTACGTATTGCATTAAACAACCGGCAGCAACAAGCGCGCTGTGGGCTTTATCAACACCAAAACCAACTAAATCTTTAGTACCAAACTGATCGCATAATAAGTGCTCGGCCGTATCTAAGTCGAACTCCCACTCTGGGCGGCGGCGGGCACCTTTTATATGCTCAATTAAATGAAAGTTTTCAAAGCTTTCGCTATACAGAAGTTCTGCCGGAGCTAAGCGCTGAATAGTTGAGCTAAAGGCTTCGTCGGTGTTAACCTCTACAACGTTAAAGCGACCAGAGTTAATATCAAGGTACGCGATACCGTACAGACCTTTTTTACTTTGCCAAACGCTGGTAAGGAGGTTGTCTTGTCGTTCTTGTAAAAGCGCTTCATCAGAAATTGTACCAGGTGTAACTATACGAACAACTTTACGATCGACAGGGCCTTTACTAGTTGCAGGGTCACCCACTTGTTCGCAGATAGCCACTGATTCACCCATTTGGACTAGGCGTGCTAGGTAGTTTTCTACTGCATGATAAGGTACGCCCGCCATAGGGATAGGATCGCCACCGGCTTTACCGCGATGAGTTTGCGAAATATCGAGTAATTGAGCGGCGCGTTTAGCGTCATCAAAAAAGAGTTCGTAAAAATCGCCCATACGATAAAACAATAAAATATCGCGATGCTCTGATTTTATTTTTAGATACTGCTGCATCATAGGAGTTTGTTGTTTTATAGTGTGTGGTGCATAAAGATCAAACGACATGTATTTACCCAAAGGCTGAATATGGAATTACATCAAGAGATTAAAACACTTGCTGCGCAATTAGGCGCTATTTTAACGGATAAATGCTTATGGATCACTAGTGCTGAGTCATGTACTGGTGGCGGAGTGAGTTATGCCCTTACAGATACGCCTGGAAGCTCTGCTTATATTGACCGCGCATTTGTGACTTACAGTAACCAAGCAAAGCAAGACTTACTAAATGTAAGTGCCAGTACATTAGCGCAATTTGGTGCTGTGAGCGAGCAGACAGTACGTGAAATGGCACTAGGGGCAATAAAGGCAACAAATGCAAATATATCTATAGCTGTATCGGGTATTGCAGGACCTGGCGGGGCAACTGATGGCAAACCTGTGGGACTTGTGTGGTTTGGCATACAAATTAATGACAAAGTACTGACCTTTAAACAAGTATTCTCTGGCGATAGGGCTCAAGTTAGACTGCAAGCTATTGTATTTGCATTGAAAAGTGTAATAGATGAGATAAAATAAAAAAATTAGCTTGATACTGTGATTTCATACAGTATACTTGATTCCATTAGCTGGATTTGGAGAATAAAATGAACGATAACAAACAAAAAGCGTTGGACGCTGCACTATCACAAATTGAACGTCAATTTGGTAAAGGCTCAATTATGAAATTGGGTGATAACAAAGCGTTAAACATTGAATCTGTATCTACAGGCTCATTAGGTATTGATATTGCTTTAGGCATAGGTGGTTTACCTATGGGACGTATTGTTGAAGTATACGGACCTGAGTCATCTGGTAAAACAACGCTTACTTTACAAGTTATCGCAGAAGCACAAAAAGAAGGCAAAACATGTGCCTTTATTGATGCTGAGCATGCTCTAGATCCAGTATATGCCCAAAAATTGGGTGTAAATATAGATGAATTATTTGTATCTCAACCAGATACAGGTGAGCAAGCACTAGAAATTTGTGACATGTTAGTACGCTCAAGCGCAGTAGATGTTGTTGTAATTGACTCGGTTGCTGCACTAACACCAAAAGCTGAAATTGAAGGCGACATGGGCGACTCGCACATGGGCTTACAAGCACGTTTAATGTCGCAAGCATTACGTAAGCTTACTGGTAACATTAAACGCTCTAACACGTTATGTATTTTCATTAACCAAATCCGTATGAAAATTGGTGTTATGTTTGGTAACCCAGAAACAACAACGGGTGGTAATGCACTTAAGTTTTACGCATCGGTACGTATTGATATTCGTCGTATTGGTTCTGTTAAAGAAGGCGATGAAGTTGTTGGTAACGAAACTCGCGTTAAAATTGTTAAAAACAAAGTAGCGCCGCCGTTTAAACAAGCTGAATTTATCATCATGTATGGTGAAGGTATTTCTAAGCAAGGCGAGCTAATTGACCTAGGCGTTAAGCATAAAATTGTTGAAAAAGCAGGTGCTTGGTATAGCTACTGTGGCAACAAGGTTGGCCAAGGTAAATCTAACTCAATTAAGTTTTTGAAAGAAAACCCAGAAATTGCAGATGAGATTGAAGGCAAGTTACGCGAAATGCTTTTATTAAAAGCAACTATTGAACCAGATGATGGTGAAGATAAGTTGGGCGATGACGCTGATCTTTAACAGCCTCAAAATGAGTTTTTAAGCTTGATTTGACCCGAGCTTTAAAAAGCGTTAATCAGTAATGATTAGCGTTTTTTTGTTATTAAAAACTTAAAGTAGATAACCTGAGCTCTGGATAATAAATCTATCTCGAGCAGCTATTTTCAGCGCTAACTGCGTTGAATTTACTTGCAATAGGCCAGCTATTGACGCGTAAATTCGCCTTGTTTCCACTGAAAATCTCTGGCTAGAGAAAATAAATTTAAATACCACTATGATTCAATACGTTAGTAAATCTCTTAACCAGAGTTCAGGTTAGATAAAATAAAAACGACACATTAAAAATGTGTCGTTTTTTAATTTAACTGCAAAAATCTACAGCCTTTAATTAATCAAATATATTTATAACTGCCAATTTACAGATAGAGCATAGTTACGCGGTGCACCGTAGTAACCTTGTTCCCAGTATAGGCTGTGCAAATATTTTTCACCTGTGGTGTTATTAACGTTGAAAGTGACTCCTACGTTATCTGTAATTTTGTAAGTGGCCATTAAATCAAGTAACCCGTATGCATCTTGGTTGGTAGTAACACTTGCAATACCATTAGCATCTTTAACTTGAACTCGGCTAGTTGAATCCTGCCAGCGATAGTTTGCACCAAATGATAAGCCATCAACTAAAGGCACTTGGTAGGTTGCGGCCACTTTAAGTTGGTTTTCTGGTGTGTAATCTTTTACTAAATCATCACCATCAATATTTAAATTACTAAAGCTAATACTTGCACTTAAATCATCTGTAAATTTACCACTTAACTCTACTTCAAAACCATTACTACTAATGCCATCAGCTGCATAATAACGCGTATCACTTGGTAATGAGTTAGCTATAGCAACAGCAAGGCCATCTTGTTTTGCATCAAAATAAGCAAACGTTACAAATAACTGGTCGTCTAGAAGCTGTGCTTTGACACCTATTTCGCTACTTTTTCCAGTAACAGCAGGTAGTTGATTGGCATTTATGTCTAGTTCTTTTTGCGGTACAAATGTTTCTGTATAGCTTGCATAAGCCGATAGAGATTCGTTAAAGTCGTACACTGTACCAATGTACGGTATTAGCTCAGAGTCACTTCGAGTTTGAGCAACGCCATAGGCTGTGCCTTTTGTTTCCCAATCGGTATAACGCACGCCAGCAAGTACACTTAAAGGCTCGCTTAATTTAATGCGAGTTGATATGTAAGCTGATTTTTGCTCGTTAGTAATATCACTACCATTTACGCCATCAGCAAGCGTTGCTTCTGGTATTACACCATCCCACGTTCTAAGTGATGGCATATCTGGAAAACCATTACCTGTAGTGTAATCGTAAAGAGATTGCTCTGTGTAATCCATTTTTGCTTGGCTAACACCAAATGATAGATCGTGCTCTTGATTAAATAAATCAAATTTACCACTGGCATATAGATCAAATAAATCATGCTTATCTTCGTAATCATAACGACTTGCATAACCTGTTAAACCAAGTTCAGTGTCTTTATTTGGTGTACCGTATACGTAGAACAGCTCTGAGTCTTGCTCGTTTTCGATGTGCGCATAGCGTGCTCTAGCCACCCATGTTGCTGATAAGTTTTGTTCAAGCGTTACATATACTTGCTCTGCACTGTTATCCCAGTAAGACCAATCAGCAGCAGTACTGGTTGATTCGTCATAGTCGGTTGGTGAGCCGTCGGTGTAATAAAGAGGTAGTGCCCCCCAAAGTGGGCTATCAGCATCTTTTTGTTGGTTAACGTAGTTAACGCTTAATAATGTGTTGTCTGTTAATTTGCCTTCGTAGGCTAAATAAATAATTGTTTTATCTGTTTCGTAACGGTCTAGGTATGAATCAGCTTTTTGCTTTGTAAATACAGCACGTACGGCGTGTTCTTCATTTATTGGCGTAGATACATCTAAATCTAAACGTTTTTTATTCCATGAGCCATACGAGGCTGATGCATTTGCTTGTGTTGTGTAAGTTGGTTTCTTTAAAACCATATTTACAGTTGCAGAAGGATTACCGGCACCGGTCATTAAGCCATTAGCGCCACGAACTATTTCTACACGGTCATAAATTGAAGTATCAAGACTGCCTTGAATAGATCCAGAGCTTTGTGGAATACCTAAGCCATCAACTTGAAAGTTAGTAATTTCAAAGCCACGAGCTTTAAAGTAAGTACGATCTGTTTCTATTTGCTCTACTGTTACGCCGGGGGTGCTTTCAAGTACTGAGTTTATATCGTCTAGTGAAAAGTCGTCCATTAATGCGCGTGATACTACCGAGATTGACTGTGGTGTTTCTTTAATTGTTAAACCTAGTTTGGTAGCTGATTGCGCTTCTTCTGTTATGTAGTTTTTGTGATGTTGACCATATACCGCAATTTTTTCGAGAGGTTCATCTTTTACAGTTGCTTCATCAGCAAGTGCATAACCAGATAGAATTAAAGAAGTAGCAAAGCTTAATTTAGATAAACGCAAAACTTGAGGGGACGACATAAGTTTTTCCAGTTAGTTCAAAAAGAAGTGCGTAACTTAATCTAAATGATATCGATTTGCAATTGAGTTGTGTGTTTTACCTATTATTATTCTATTTTGTTGGATTTTAGCGTCACATAAAGAGATTATGGGTACGAATTGATGAATTATATAGAACTTAATATCCCTTATAAAAAAAGCGGCCTAGGCCGCTTATTTAAAGTAGTTAGCTTTTTAGTTATTAAAAAGAGTATTTAACAGAGAATTGTAAACGATCTAAATCGCCATCTACGCCACTTTCAGTTTCACGCTCAGCATGTTTTAGCTCAGCTCCAAATGTTAGGCGTTTAACAGGGGAATATAAAATGTTAGCGCTATAGCTTTGGCTTGATTCAGTCGGATCACCAGAAATAGCTAATAAATCAGTGTTGTTATCAGCAGAGAAGAAAGAGTATAAGAACGTTGAACGCCATTGGCTTGTCCACTTGTGCTGGTAAGCAACAAAACCAGAAGTCGAATCAATGGCATCTAGTTCATCGCCATTAAGTACTGCGCCGTGAGCAACGTTTAAGCCTACGTAACGGCCTAAGCCTTTACCTTGAGTAAGCATAAATTTAAGGTTGTCTTCACCAAGGTTTATTTTACCCGACGCACTAATACCAAAAGATGTTTCATCTGCATCAACACTGCCTACTTTATAAGTAAGTTGGCGAGCAAGCGCTGCAACAACAATGTTACCCCAATCAGCTTTGTGTGTGTAACGAGCTGTAAAGTCAGGCAATGATGCATCATCAGTTACTACCATACCGCTAGTAGTAGAAATTGTACTTTCTGGGTTTTCTAATGAGAAAGACCATGCGCCAGTGGTATATTTAATTTGCGATTGGCGAACAAATATAGTGCCTTCAGCTGGGCCTACAAAATCAAGCGTTTCAGCAAGGGCACCCACGTTTTGAAAGTTAGACCATGTTTGACCAAATAACCAACCGTCGTATGTCACAAACGCATGGCGAATACGTGGAGCATAAGAGTTTGATACACGTTCATTGCCGCCAGCAGCTGAGGCTAAAAAATCAATCTCAATTTTAGTGTTAACGGTCTTACCGTTATCCATAACAGTGGCTGTGCCAAAGTTAAAGCGTGACTCGCGAGCATGCATATCAAACACAGCATCTGAGCTGTTATCGTCGCCAACTGTTAGCGTACTTGGTACGTAAAAGTCACGACCTACGTTTGAACCTGCAGGCGCACCCGCTGAATAATCACTCCACATAGAGTCGAGTTTAATGTATCCACCGTAAGTAAATTCGGTATCACCAATTTTTGCAGCAGTTGCCGCGTATGCAGTACTTGATAGTGCACATAGTACAGCGCTTGCTGCCAATGTTTTTAATGGGGTAAATTTCATTGTGGTGTCCTTTATAGGCTACTTGTTATTTATTACTTTTTTTTCATAGATATTTGTATTACTTGCTACGAGTATTACTTACGAATAAAAAGGGTTGTTAATTTGGCTTTCAATTCACTTTCTATTTTCATTCGTTAAATAAAGCATTTTAGTAAGTACAACAAAATATCTTTATTAGAGTACGACAACACTGTTGAATATGTGCAATATTTACTCAATTACCTATTGGTCTATAAGACTAAGGTTTGAGAGCAGATTAGTTTGTATTTACTTACATTTAACGCGTTGTATTATTTATGTAAAAAAATTGAAAGCAGAAGGATTATAAACTACAAATGAGGAAATTGAAGAGGTGTACAACTAAGGTCTAATACTTAATGTAGCACTGCTGAGTAATCCTTGATAAAAGCTTAAGGCAAGTAATTTAAATGGAGACTAAGATGTCACAAAGTATCTATCCAGTTCCTGCGCATATTAAAGATGCGACTCTTGTAGATAAAAATAAATATAATACGCTTTACAAGCAATCTATTGATGACCCAGAAAGTTTTTGGCGTGAGCATGGCAAACGTCTTGATTGGTCTACCCCTTATACAAAAGTTAAAAACACATCATTCGACAAAGGCCATATAAATATTAAATGGTATGAGGATGGCTACCTTAATGCTTCGTACAATTGTATCGATCGTCACTTAAAAACCAAAGCAGATAAAACGGCGCTTATTTGGGAAGGTGACAGCCCATCTCAAAGTGAGAATATTACTTATCAACAATTGCATGATGAAGTAGCCAAGTTTGCCAATGGTTTAAAAAAGCTAGGTGTTCAAAAAGGTGACCGTGTAGCGATTTATATGCCTATGACGCCTCAAGCTGTTTATGCAATGCAGGCTTGTGCACGTATTGGTGCTATTCATTCGGTTGTATTTGGTGGCTTTTCACCTTCTGCGATTGCAGATCGTATTCGAGATTCGGGTGCCAAGGTCGTTATTACTTCAGATGAAGGGCGCAGAGCGGGTAATTGTGTTCCATTAAAAGCAAATGTAGATGAAGCGGTAGCGCAAGAAACTGTAACCTCAATTGAGCATGTTATTGTGCACCAATTAACCGGCGGTGAAGTTGATTGGAATGAGCACGATATATGGTGGCATGACCTAGTTGCTGATTTACCAGCAAAGTGTGAACCAGAGCCAATGAACGCTGAAGATCCATTGTTTATTCTATATACGTCAGGTTCAACAGGTCAGCCGAAGGGGGTTGTGCATACGACTGGTGGCTACTTAGTTTACTCATCAATGACACATGAATACGTATTTGATTTAAAAGAAGACGATGTGTATTGGTGTAGTGCCGATGTAGGTTGGATCACAGGCCACAGTTACATTGCATACGGGCCATTAGTAAACGGTTGTACACAAGTATTATTTGAAGGTGTACCAACTTATCCAACTGCAGGACGTATGGGCGAAATTGTTGATAAACACGGTGTAACTATTTTATATACTGCGCCTACAGCAATTCGTGCGCTAATGGCGAAAGGTGATGAGCCAACAGCTTCGTCAAATCGCGATAGTTTACGTATTTTAGGCTCGGTTGGTGAGCCAATAAATCCAGAAGCATGGACGTGGTATTACGAGAGTATTGGTAAATCTAATTGTCCGATTGTTGATACGTGGTGGCAAACAGAAACCGGTGGCATAATGATTACGCCTTTACCGGGTGCAACTGATACAAAACCTGGTTCTGCGACACATCCATTTTTTGGTATTGCCCCTGCATTATTTGATGCTGAAGGCAATAACCTTGAGGGTGCTGTAGACGGTAATTTAGTAATTTTAGATAGCTGGCCATCGCAGGCGCGAACGGTTTACAACGACCATGAACGTTTTGAACAAACTTATTTTAGCGCCTACCCAGGTGTTTACTTTACAGGTGATGGTTGTCGTCGTGATGAAGACGGGTATTACTGGATCACAGGACGTGTGGACGATGTACTTAACGTATCAGGCCATCGCCTTGGTACTGCCGAAATTGAAAGTGCTTTAGTTGCGCACGAAGCAGTAGCCGAAGCTGCAGTAGTGGGTTACCCGCATGATATTAAAGGCCAAGGTATTTATGTTTATATTACGCCTAACGAAGGTGTAACAGTAAGCGATGAGTTAACCAAAGAGGTACGTAACTGGGTTCGTAAAGAGCTTAGCCCAATAGCATCACCAGATATGATTCAATGGTCACCGGGTTTACCTAAAACGCGCTCAGGCAAGATTATGCGTCGTATTTTACGTAAAATCGCTGCAAATGAGCACCAACAACTCGGTGATACGTCAACGCTTGCAGATCCATCTGTAGTTGATGAACTAATCGAGAACAGATTAAATCGTTAAATGTGCGTTAAAAACTTGATTACAAGTTGATTCTAAACGTAGTATATCGGCTGTCAGTAATGGTTTTATACCTAACTGGCAGCCGAATTTATTAGGAGTGAACCATGAGTCAGTTTTTAATAGCGGACGACCATCCGTTATTTCGTGAAGCACTAAAGGGCGCATTGAGCGCAAAATTTGAAGGTTTAGAGGTTTTTGAATCATCCGATTTTGACAGCACACTGCAAGTGTTAAGCGAGCAAGAGGATCTTGATATATTACTGCTAGACCTTCACATGCCAGGTAATGGTGATTTATATGGTCTTATTCGTATTAGAGAAGAATACCCAAGCTTACCTATTGCCGTTGTTTCGGGTAGTGAAGACGCTAATATAGTTTCTAAAGTAATGGGTTACGGCGCTATGGGTTTTATTCCTAAATCGTCATCGTCTGATGATATTGCCAGTGCAATTAACCAAATACTTGAAGGCGATACATGGCTACCAAAAGAGCTAAAAAACAAAGTAGCTGAAATTGAAGGTGAAGACCGAGAAATAGCAGCGCAAGTTGCCTCATTAACACCTCAACAATACCGAGTGCTGCAATATCTGCACGAAGGTTTACTTAATAAGCAAATTGCTTATGAACTGCACATATCAGAAGCAACAGTAAAAGCACACATTACAGCCATATTTAGAAAACTCGGCGTGTACAATCGTACCCAAGCCGTTTTAATTGCCGCTAAATTAAAACTCGAGCCAATAGAGCAGGCATAATTTACATTTAAAAAGTCACTTGCTTATTTATGAGCAAAAAAATGCCAGCAACAATGCTGGCATATTTTTATGTGTAGAATAATCAATTAGAATTCAGGTTAATAACAAAATGCATACCTTGTTATCAACACTGTTTTATTACCTCAAAATAAACTACTTAATTAAGCGAATTGGTACAATGCTAAGAAAACACTACAGTTTTATTACCATTAATAAATAGCTTATGCTCTGATGCAAGTTGGAGTGCTTTACAAAACACTGTTTTCTCTACATCTTTACCCATTTTAGCCATCATTTCGGCGGTATTAGCATGTGTAACGCTTGTTACATCCTGCAAAATAATAGGGCCTTCATCAAGCTCATTATTCACAAAGTGAGCGGTAGCACCAATAATTTTTACGCCGCGCTCAAATGCTTGATGATAAGGTTTAGCACCAATAAATGCGGGTAAAAATGAATGATGAATATTAATTATTTTGCCTTCGAAGCGACCCACAAATTCAGGGCTTAAAATACGCATGTATTTGGCAAGACCAATAATATTAGGGTTGTAGCTGGCAATTAAATCACCTACTTTTTGATCGTGCTCGCTACGAGTTAGTCCTTCGTGCGATACAACATGAAACGGCACATCAAACCCTTTTGCTAAAGGCTCTAAATCAGCGTAGTTAGCAATAACGGCTAATACTTCAATATTAAGAGTTTGTTCAAATTGCTTTAGCAACATACCACCTAAACAATGGGCTTCTTTAGTTGCAAGTAAAACTACTTTAGTTTTTGCACCGCAATGTAGGGCAAGTTTAGCGCCTTGTGGCAACAGTGCGCGTAGTTGATCTAAAAAGTCGCTTTGTGGCTCGCCTGTAAGCTCTGTGCGCATAAAAAATCGCTGTGCGTCTTTATCTACAAACTCGTTGTTACGCGTAATATTTAAATTATTTTTATGACAAAGCCCTGTGATTTTAGCTATTAAGCCTACGTCGTCAGCACATTGGGTGGTTAGTATATAGCTCATTGTCCTCATTCTTACCCTGTGATTAATACTTCATTATTTGTGTTTTGGCACATAAAGCAAGGGCTTTGTGGACTAATCCAATATTAATCATGTTGTTGAGTATAAAAGAGGTAGTAAAGTTAAAAGGTATTGAATAGAGGTTAATAAAGGATAAAAAAATGCCACCTAATTTACAAGGTGGCATTAATACTAATAATCCAGAGTTTAAGTTAATTAACCCTTTGGCTCGGGAGATAAGTTTTCTTCTTGTCTTAAATACCCGGCAGCTTCTTCGTCATCTTTAGCTATCGCTTGCTGAGTAGGTATAGCACGCGTTTGCTGGTTTAATTGATGTATTTGTGACGCATTACCTAAATCACGCTCACTGGTGATTGAGGCGATAGATTCACGGTCTTTCAAGAACGCGATAACGTCTTTTTTGATTGCTTGTAATTGTCCTTCGTCTTTATGCATTTCCATAATATGGCGAGGATGTTCAAGATTTTTCATACCTGTTGCTGCAAACGTAGTAGAAACAACACGAGAAACAATAATCCAAGGCGTTATGCTACTGCGTACTAAAGTATTTTCTGAGCGAGTACTATCGTGAATACCAGTACCTGTTGATATTTTAGACTCAGTAAATGTGCCTTCGCATTTAAAGTACACTAGTAGTGATTCAAATTGCATTTCAGCAAAAAATAGATGAGCTGTATTTGTAAGCAATTGCGCAAATGCTTTAATAAGTATACCTATTAGCAATAAGTGAAAGCTTGTCATTAATAGCTCACTAAATTGAATAACATGTTGGTTATTAAATGCTTGTTTAAAGCTACTAATATTTGCAGCGTCAACGTAATGATAAATATTAATAAACGAATACGCTAAAAACACAGTAAACGCTAAGGCTATAATATAAAGCAAGTTACCACTTACTAAAGCAAGTAACCGTGCTAGCGTAAAGTTTTTACCTAAGTCTATTGAGTGCAGTTTAGGTTGAATCTCTTGGATCATTTCACCTTTAAAACCGCCTTTACCTTCAATTTGTTCTTGAAGCTTAGGATCTAATTCGCGATAAACTCTGTTAGGTACTTCTTTATAACGACGGTTAGCCATTACTAGATTGTCTAGGTTTATAAAAATTTCGTCTGGATGAACAGACTCTTGCCAGTTTTCACGTAGTTCTGATACTTCAGCAGAAGGGGTAACTGCATTTAAACGCGCTTTAATCATAATAAAAGCAATTGCGCAGCTCAGAGTGGCTAATACAATAATCGCAATTAAGTACATGCCAGCATGAAGACTAGGTAGTTGCTCAATCCAGCCATCTATTTCTTGTTTGCTAATGTGTTGTTCTTTCATCAGCCATGACATAGAAAGGCCAATAGCGATTGGTAGAATAAAAGATAAAGAAATAATTTTAGCGAGTGCACCGGTACCAAGTGCTTCAATATTTTTTTCAGCGTTTCTAGAAATAGGTTTACCCGTAGAGCGCCACGAAAAAAGCACGTAGAACATTAATATGGCACTATAAACAGGAAATGCTAATTCGCCTGCTTCACCGGTAAAACCCGATAAAGATACAAATGCCACAAGGCCATAAGCAATAAGTGCAACAAGGGTACTTACCCATGAGCCAAATAAGCGCTGAGCAACATTACGAATAGGATAAGGTAGGAATAATAACTTAGGGATTAAGCTGTGAAGTAAACGTGATAAAAAACCATTAGGCTCTTTAAACGTACTGTTTTTACGACCAACCAGCATTTCTTCGAGTGATTGCGCGGTGTAGGCTACTTCTTTTTCTTCTTCTTTGGCGGTTGATGCTTGTGATTTACTGTAGTTATAAGCAAGTGAAGTAGGGTGGTTTCTGCCTACAAAATACTTAAGAGTTGCATAAATACCACTTGAAAGTGAGCGAATGCCGAATGCTAAAATAAGCATGCCAAACACCATTAAAATCCATCCAGCGGTTGTATCTTCTTTTACTGAGCCCGCAGCAATAACAAGTAAACTAATACCCGCTATAGACTCGATGAGTCCTCTTACAGCTGTTACTTTACCTTCAAGTTTGAAGGGGTTTTTTAGTCCAAGATCAATCGATCCATAATCAAAAGCCATTGAATGCTCCTTTTAAACAGCATGCCCAATTAAGGGAGAATATAAGCGTAGTTATAATAACCATTATATATATCGTATTTTTGTTTTTGCTCAATTTTTGATTATATATCAATAAAGTCGTTCAGTTTAAGGTTATTTTAAAGTGGTACATTCTATGCTTTGAAATATAAGCTTAAGCGAGTTAACAATATCTCTTTTAAATGCTTGAGGAGGAATGATGGAATTGATTTACGTTGATGATAGTTTGCCCGGAATTACCCGAAAGCAAAAAAACAAACATTGGCAGTATTTTGACCCAATAGGAAAAATAATTAAAGAGAAGGCCGTTATTGAGCGCTTAAATTCACTCGCGTTCCCGCCTGCTTATAAAAGTGTATGGTTTTGCCCTGAAGAAAATGGGCATATTTTAGCAACAGGTTACGACAGTAAAGGACGAAAGCAGTACCGATATCATCCATTATTTACACAACAACAAGATGCTAAAAAGTATCAAGCTTGTAGTGTGTTTGGACATAAGCTGCCGTTACTTAGGGCTCAATTAATGGAAGCATTGCAAGGTGATGAGCTCGATTATGAACGTACTTTAGCAGCCATTGTTAGATTAATGGATTTAGGTGCTTTACGGGTGGGGAATGAACGTAATGTAAAACAAAATAAAAGTTTTGGTGCGACAACCCTAAGATCAAGGCATGCAAAATTAACAGGTAAAAATATTAGATTAAAATACCGTGCAAAGTCAGGTAAAGAAAGGGAAGTAAATATAACGGATAAAGCATTGAGTAGTGTTATTAAGGAGCTTCAGGACTTACCCGGGCAACACTTGTTTCAATATATAGAAGAGGGGGAGCGCTCTAACGTTACTTCGACTGAAATCAATCAGTATATTCAAAATATAATGGGTGAAGAATTTAGCGCAAAACACTTTAGAACATGGCGAGCAAGTGTGATTGCTTTTAAAGAAGTGTACGAAGCAAAAGGCGCTATTACATTAAAAACAATGCTTGATGAAGTGTCTTCAAGGCTTGGGAATACGCCAACAATAGCGCGTAATTCTTATATTCATCCTGATGTTATTGAGCTTTGTAAGAAAAATGAATCAGAACAAACTCATTGGCGCGACAATTTTAAATTACCCCGTAAAACAAAGTATCTTAGTCGGTTTGAGCGCGGTTTATTAGAGTTTTTAACGTAACGATAAAGGCTGTAGCTTACAGCCTTTATGCTAAGTTTTTATATTATGCTATTGCAGCATAAACGTTTCGTATTCTAAATCTTCAAATTGTTTTGAAAGCCAAAACAATCCTACTACCGAGGTAATAATGGTCGCTAATGCAAAGCCATAGCCATAAAACTGCGGTCCAAAAGCAATTGATAACAAAGTTAAAACAACATTGATTACCAAAAATAACCCCGCTAAAAATAGTACTGTTGAGCGTTTATCTAAATAAAACAAAATATTTAAAATAGATAAAAATATAACTTGTACGCCTACACCGACTACATCAATAAATAAAAGCGTTTTATAGTTTGGATCAATGCCAATAAAGGTAAGTATTTGCTCACCCCATAATAATAAGCAGGCAACGGTAATACCCTGAATTTTAAATATATCGTATAAACCGGCACGCGCAGTTTGGATCATACTGTCTTTTAATATGTAGATCTCTTCAAGAGATGAGCCACCACGAATAGCGGTGTAAAAACGGTCGTACTCTTCTACAAAGTCGGTTTCCATTTTTACTAAAAATACCGCCATACCGGGGATAATAGACAAATAAGCCAAAAATATAGGTAAGTCATAAATTGGGCTTGCTCTTAATGTGCCAATAATTTGAATTGATGTGCTTGGAGAATACCAAAAAATGATTTTATCAGCCCATACACCAATGTTATAAAACAGACCACAAAAGAATAGGCTGTAATACACTTTTTTATTGCTTAAAAAGTCAAAGCTTATAAGTTTTTCACCAGGGTAGCGGCGAATAATCATAAATAAAAAGCTAAAAAAGAGCAGTGCTTCGCCAGCAAAAAACGCAAAAAATAAGCCGTCTAACTGCCAGTCTCTTAATAAATATGCAAGCAATACCATAAAGGCGTAACCACTTAGCATGGTAATTAAAATTAACCGGTATTCTTTCATACCTGATAGAAAAATAGCGCCAAGCCACTGATTACATAAGCTTACAAAGGCACCTAAAATTATAATCTTAGTGACAACGGGTATAGGGAGCATAGGCCATACAGCTAAGCCCACCAATAACGCAGCTATTGTTGTTACAAGTTGCGCACCAAGTAAATTAGGGAGTACTTTTGCCTCTTCTTTTTGAAAAAACAAATCGGCAATAAACCGAGTTAGTAATAACTGCAAACCACCCGTTAAAATAAGTGAGGCGGCCATCATGTAGGTAACAAGCGTTAAAAACTGAATAATAAGTACTTTAGGTAATACAATCCCTAAACTTAAAATACCAATCAGCATTAACGCTACAATAGAGAGCAGCCAGGGGCCTGAGCCTATTAATCCTGCGTAGCCGTATGCTTCAAAAACTGAGAGCAGGGTATTTTTTTTGAGAATTTTTCGTATCTCAAAACCTATTCCGGCCATGCCATTGTATCCTTATAAAGTTTATCGTAACGGGCAAACATGTGGCTCTCGTCATAAAATTTTTGTACGCGGTCTAAACCACTTTTTTGATACTCAAGCCAAGCTTGCTCATTTGTTAGCATATTTGATATTTGTTGTGCTGTTTCGCTAGGAGAAGCAATTGAGACAACTTCACCTGCTTTACCTAATGCTTTATCTTCATCGGTTCCGCCTTCGATTATTTCGCGGCACGAGCCAACATCACTAGCCAGTACAGGCACACCGGCCGCCATTGCTTCTAAAAGTACTAAAGGCTGCGCTTCGGAAATCGAGGTTAAAGCAACAATTCCGAGCTTAGGCAAAATTTTGGTAATATCTTGCATACCTAAAAACTTAACACTGTTTTGTAAATCAAGGCTGCCTACAAGTAGTTCACACTCTTTGTAATATTGCGGATCTTCTTCATAAGGGCCGATGATCCAGCCTTCGACCTCTGGTAATATCGATTGCGCTTCTTTAATCGCACGTATAAAGGTTTTAATATCTTTTATAGGCACTACACGTCCAATTAACCCAACAACCGGTGGTATCTGTTTTGGACGCTGATCAAGCGCTTCAATAAAGCGTACTGTTTTAATGCCATTAGGTACAACAAATGCTTTTTCAGGCGCTGCACCATCTTTTATTTGGCGCTGTCTGTTACCGTCGTATAGCGAAATGATCTTATCTGCTTCTTGGTATGTTGTTCGGCCTATTTGCTCAAAAAAGCTGATCCACATTCGGCGAATAAAGCCCATCTCGGTATTTAAGTTTTTACCTAGGCTTTGTTCAGACTCTTTGATCCAACTGGCTTGAATAAGATCTATTTTTCTCTCTTTGGTGTAAATACCATGTTCGGTCAACAAAAAGGGAGTATCGCTTATAACACTGGCACCAGATCCTAAAATACCAGCATACCCGGTAGATATTGAGTGAATAAGTTTAACTTTTGGAAGTCCACGTGCAATTTCGGCTATTTTAAATAGCGGTTTATATAAATTGCGATATGACCAAAAAAAGTCAATAAAAGAGGATTCATCACAAAAAGTTGAATAGTAATTAGTGAGCACTTGCCACGATGATTCACTATATAAAAAGTCGGCTTCGTTAATACCGTCTTTTTTAGCCAAAGTTTCAAATGCAAATTTTAACAATTCAGTCGGGATAGGCTCGTTACAATCTCTAAAATAATTTTGTAGTTGTTGCCAGAAATCAAAGAGCTCTTTTTTATATTTAACCCCATGCTTGGCTTTTATTTCAGAAGTATCATTTTCCACTAAATAATGAACATGCAGCTTGGTAACGTTTTCAGGTAAAGTATATTGAATCTCGCCATAATGCTCTGGTGCTCCACCTATAAAAACAAGCTCAAAGTTATAATGAGGTAACCCTTCAATTATTTGATGAACCCAACTAGATACACCACCACGTACGTAAGGGTAGGTACCTTCCAAAAGCAGTAAAATGTCTGCATTTTTATTACTCATGCCAATACTCCTGCAAATGACGTAATTCACTGCCTTTAGGTTGTTCTGGGAGTTCTTTTAAATAGCGTTTACAGTCGTCAAACTTGTTCATACAAAAGGCAACTTCGGCTTTATAAGGGAGAACATGACGCCTTGCCATACCAAACTCAGTTGCTTTAAGTAAGTACTCATGGGCTATTTCGTATTTGTCTAAGGCTAAAGATATACGGCCTAAAAATATAAAGGTTGCAGGTGTTTTTACGTGCTCAATACTTTGCTCTGCAAGTGCTTCTGCTTTTTCTAAAACATATTTACGCAGTGCACCTTGGGCTAAACCCAAATAGCTAAGTTCCCAATACAGTTCGGCTAGCTGTTTTTGTAAATGGCTCAATTTAGGCTGCTTAGTCGTAATGGCTATTTCTTGCTGATACAAACTGATTTTTTCGTTGAGTTTGGTTTCTTTACCATCAAGGGTTGAGTAGGCGAGTAGTCGAATATCATCTTCTAAATCTTTAAGTGCTAGCTTTAAAATAGGAATAGCTTGTGAGTCACTCATGTGACGAGCTGCCATTACAGCACTTAAACGTTTATTTGGTTCACTCGCGTGCTTCAAAATTGCTTTAAGTCCGCCAATAGAATAGGTCGGGTTTGCTGATATTGCTCTGGCTTCAAAAGGAAGCTCAGGTATTTTATGCTCTTCTATTTCTATCTCGTCGTTTTTGAGAGGTTTACAAAGAGCAAACGTAAGCGCTACTACAACACCTATAATTCCAAGTACTGGTAATGTAAACAATAATAAAAACATGAGTAGCAAAGAGCTATAAGGAGTCGTTTTGTATTTTTTAGGTATAAAAACATAACTAACAATAGCAAAAAGGATGCTAGCAATAGCATGCAATAATATAGCTAAAAACCAATTAGGTGTTTCCAGTACTTCTATTAATGCAAAGTACTGGCAAATACACCCTAAAATAGCCGCTACAATAATTATAATCATGAAAGTGAAACCAATCTCTTTATATCATCTGAGCTTATTGGTAGTGCAAGTTGTTGCTCAATAACAATATCAAGCTCAGCTAAAGTGTTACCAGTGCGCTCTTTACACCAAGTGTTCATTCGGGCGATAAACCCTGCTTTTTCAAGTTCATCAGCTAATGGCATTAATAGCAGTAATACCTGATTTTGATTATCGTACAAATAAATGTCTAAACCACGGCGTGCTTCACTTAAATAACTCATAAGTTGAGTCGATTTATCAGTAATATTATTGGCTTTTATTTTTAGCAGCTGCGATGGAATGTTGTATCGTTTTGCTTCTTTATTCGCGCGTTTAACTTGGCGAATAAAGTACGGAGACTCTTCATACGTCATTACTGGGTTTGTTATTTCATGGCGCAGTAGGTCGCCAATATGCCCAGCCATAACAGCAAGTAGTGTAAGAGTGGTATTTTTAAGCGCAAAAAATTGTACTCTTTCAACTAAAATAGCGCCATAAATTGTATTATTTACGTCGATAAGTGGGATTGCCATATGGTATTTACTTATACCTGATGCCATTTTTGCGTCTTTTACTGATACTAATTCTTTTTCTTCAATCATCGCTAGTATAAGAGGATCGTTTTCAGCTATTTGACTCATTTTGCCAATAGAGGCAAGTGGTGGCTCTAAAACAGTGTCGTTTTCAACTTTATATAAACCCGCTCTTTCTAATAAACCATATTCAACGAACAGGTCGATTATTTTTTGCGCTGCGCTATCAAGTCTTCTTTCTTTTAATAGCCCGATAGAGGTTCTTACTGCTTGTAGCGATTCACGCAAACTTAACGTATGGCCAGCAAGCATTTGCTCTATTCTATCGTGAGATGAATTAATTAAGTGATACTGACGAGTAAATGTTTCAAGGCGGTCGGTTACGTACTCAAGCTGAATACTTTGTTGTTGATTAGTGCGCTCCCACACATCCCTAAACTCACCTGTGATCATAATTACAATAATGTAGCCAATCATGGCGTTAATATTGAAGTCGCTTTGTGGTGATAAAATATTTGCTTGAAGTAAAAAAAGTTGGCCAACAAGCAAACATAAAATACTAATAAAGCCTTTTGAAAAGCCATAACGTAGAGAAACTAAAAGTGGGCCAAGTACAGGCCACGAAAACCCTCCCTCAGTCCAAAATGGGTCCTCTGCGTTAAATAATACAGGCAGCCCTAAAGCAAGCGCGGTAAATATAAATACCTCAGCCCATATTTGTAGCTCAGGAACGTCTCTTGGTCTAAGGAAATGTGTTTTCACTCACTAACCTCTATATAAGAAATTAAATCGGCAATCACATCTTGTGCTGTTGCTGCAATGCTATCGCGGCCCCAACCACTTTTAGCAATAGTACCGGTCCAAATCGGTGTTGTTTGTCCATTTACAGTGAGTGATAATGTAAGTGCAACAACGGGTTCGCCATCAAGCCCAGCTTTGTAGCGCCACTCTTCAATACTGCCTGTTAATACATAGTCAGCTTGTTGAGTGTTTAACCACTGCATAGCATTGTCTAAGCGGTATTGATCGTCCAGTGGTGGAAGCTCTTTGGTGTTAACGCGAGGTGCGCGTATAAGAGTTGGTAATTTATTTTGTTGCCAAATACTGGCTAAAATATCTTCAGCACGCTCACCTGCAAGCGGTGTTTGAGCATGATTAACAAGTGGCATTAATGCCACTGTTTTTAAAGGGCTAAGCTCTATATCATCAGCAACTCTGCTGGTGGTACATGCTGATAATAGTAATACCAAACACGGTATAATTAAACGAAACATACTCTCTCCTAACATTAAAAATGTACGTAATAACCTAATTGTAATTGTGTATCTGAGTTACCCACTTTATTACTACTTTGGTAACCCAGCTGTAATTTAAATAAATCATCGCCTAGTACAGACCAACCTGCGCCACTCGAAACAGATACATCTACTGTATCGTTAAGTGTTTGATAGCCAGTACTTATATCGAATAGCCATGAAGGGTTTGCGCCTAAATAAGGCGGCTCTAACGAACCCGTTGAGGCAAATGAGGTACCTAGTGCAAAGCGCCTAAATGGTTGAAGGTCAACTCTTAGAGGTCTTGTGTCTGTATTTATTAATGCATTTACACGTTCAAAGTCTTGCCATTGTGCACTAAAATAAGCGTTCCAAATTGGGCGATCTTTTAAAATGCTGTACTGGTAACGTGCATTATATTCTTGGCCATTAATGAGTGAGCTGCCATCGTCTCTTCGAGAAAAAGACATCGCTGCTGCTGATAGTTGTACGTTTTGTCTACCATCAATGTTGTAGTTAACATAAGCCGTGGCTTTATCTAGTTGAGCATAACTAAGTAGCGCTTCTGATTGGCGGTTTTCAACATTATATTCAAGCTTTAAACCTATCTGTGTACGCGAATCCCATTGATAACGAGAGTCTAAGCTAAGACCTTGGCGGCTAACTAAGCTGCCTTGGTGAGAATCTATTTTTGCATCAAAATACCAACGACCAAATGTCATTTTATCTTCTATCGCAAACAGTAATCCGTTGTTATCAAGATTTTGCTGATTACTTAAACTTAATTTCCATTGCCCATTAGCATAAGGAAAATAAACGTTTACATCGTACTGGCTACTGTTTAAACCAGCCTCTGGCGATAGGTTAATTTCAAGCGCCCTAAAGTAGGATGCACGTGCATTTCTAAGTAAGCTCAATTGTGATTCGTCAAGCTCACCAGTCAGTTCTTCATACCAACGCTGCATTGTTGCGTATGGCTGCTTTAGATAGAGTAGGGCGTTTAGTTCATCTAATTTGCTTAGTGAGCCTTCGGCTAATAGTTGTTTCGCTTTATTAAATTCGCCGTTGGTCATATAAAGTTGTAGTTTTTGCCATGGCTCTAATTTTTGTGCAGCCCTGCGCGCTAACCACCAGTTTGTTTGGGGCTCACCAATAGTGTCGGGGGCAAGTTCTTCCATTGTGTTTAATTGCATTAAATGAGGAACAGCCATCGCGCCCGCCCAGCGGAACATTAAGCCTCTGTATGCATATTTATCTTTAGGTAAGTGTTGCAGTAAATAGTGATTAAGTTCAGCAGCATTTGCATAATAACCAAGTTGCTTCATTACATCGGCTAAGTTAACCAGTGTTGTTAAATCGCTTGGATCTGCAATGGCTAATTTACGCAAATAAAAGTAAGCACTGTTATATGACTTTTCGTGAATAGATAAGCTTGCTAATAGCTGGGTCCACGCATAGGAAGGGTCGCTTTGAGAATAGCGAGCTAAAATGCGGCTGATCATCACGGTGTCGTGCATTTGCAGCGCTAACCAACCTTGTGCCAGCACAACATCAGAGTCATATTCACTTAATTTAGCGGCGCGGTTTAAAGTTGTATAAGCTGAATTTAAATCACTTTGGTTTTGATACCAATTTGAAAGAATTAACCAAGCAGGGTAGAGAGCTTTATTGTAGCGCTGCTTATCAAGTTCAGCATGAATACGTGCAACTGATTTAGCATCATTTACTTGTGTGCTTAATAATGCAATTTGAATCAATTGACGGTCAGTTTGCGACTCACTTTTCCATAAATAATCAAGAAGCTCCTGAGGCCGACCTTCAAAGCGCAGTTGTTGGTAGTGCAGCATGTCGCCTACGCTCAAAGGACTTATTTTTTGTAACTTTTCTAATGCATATAGCTCATGAGCTTTGTCCTTAACTCGCATTGCCATGTCAACATTGGCGCTCCAAAACTCATCGTCAGAACTTTCATGTTTGTTTTTTAGTACTTGCAGAGCTGTAGAAAAGTCATCTTCTAGCCAAAATGCGCGGGCAATCCAAAGTAAATCTTCTTCATTTTTAGGCCCTTTATATGTAGGCCACAAAGCTCTTAATGCTTTTAAATTACCAGTATCGTGAAGTACTTTTGCTTTCCAATATTGTGATAATGCACTTTTACCATTTATTTGCTCAAAGCGTTCAATATTATTTAATTCTTGCTTTGTGTTACCAATAAATTCGTTAGCTTGCATCCAATTAGCAAAGCCATTACCTTTTAGATTTCTATTTTGGGCTTTATATTCGTATATATCATTAGCGTCTTGGTATAAATATAAAGCGGTGGCATCGTTAATACTATCGGTAAGCATCGCAGGAGTTACAGCTTTGTTAGACATTAGCCATTTAAACTCTCGAAGTGCTTCTTTAGGCTTGTTTTGCCAGCGCTTTATCTTCCAATTTAATAAATGTAGCTCTTTGTCAGCTGGGCTTTGTAGTAATAACTTTGCGAGTAATTGCTCTGCCCCTTTTGCATTTGCATTTGCTAAACGCAGGTGCATCGCTTGTGTTAAGTACTCTGTGTTATTTGGCTCAACTTTTAATAAACTTTCAATGGCTTGAGCCGCATCTTCTGTATTGCCTGCTAAGTTAGCCAAATAAAGTGTGCGTTTAATATTGGCTTTGTCACCATAGGTTTTCCACCATGCATAAGCTTGTATCGGGTTATTTGCACCAAGTGCAGTTTCAATCGCTTTAGCTGCAATATCAGCATTTATATTTGTTTTATAAATAGCGAATGCTTTGTCTGGTTCGCCTGCGCTTAACCAGTAATCGGCTGCAAGGAGAGGCTGTTTATTTTTTTGATAGTACTGAGCAACTTTTGCATTTAACCCAACTGCTTTTGCAATAGTTAATATTTGTTCGTTCCAGTTTTTATGAGCACCAATTTTTAAAGATAACTCTTCAAAGCGGTCGTCAACTTTAGCACCGCTTGCTAGCCATAATGAGTAGAGCAGCTTTATTTCAAGTGTTGCTTTGCGCTCACCTCTAGGTAGCTTTTCAAGCTCGTTAGTAGCTTGTGAATACTCACTAAGCCCTATATGTAGCTCAACTAATTTTGCGCGTAGCTTTTCGTTGTCGGGCTCTGTATTGAGCGCTGCATTAAGGTAAGACTTCTCAAAGGTATAGTCTTGTGAAAGTGCATCATCTTCAAAAAATAAGGTATGTGGAAATAATGCATAAAGTGCAAAACAACTTACGGCTAATATCGCTAATATTGTTTTTACTGAAATTAACTGAGGGCGCTTTGTAGTATTCATTATAGTGCGGCTCCGTCGCAGTTAAGGTAACCATAAAAATCACCTGCAGGTATTTTGAAATGTGTTAATTTACCTCGGTTAATACCTTTAAAGTGCTCACCCAAACCAGATACAAACTCACAAGAGCGTGCATTCATTAAATCAAGCGAAGCAGGTACCCACGCTTTAAAGCTAACAGGCCCGTTAACTTGCCAGCTATTAACAACCACATTTGCAGATGCTAAATAAGGTTTTTTACTATTTTGGCTATGATCAAAGCTAAGGCGAGCTATGTTATTTATAATATGTATGTAGTCACCTTTTTCAGTTACACCAGATACACCTTCACTTTGAGCTATGTTTGGCACATCAAAATCGGTAGGTATTCGCAAAGTATGAATGTACTTTGAGCTAAATAACCATTCATTATTACTGTTTTTTGCAAGTGCAGAAAAGTAAAAATCCTTTGCTACTTTTGCATAATGGCTTAAATGCACAGGTGTATTTGGTCTTGCTAAAACATAATCTATGTTGTGTTTAAGAGCGTCTAGTCCCGCAAGAACTTCACCTGAATAAAAGTGATAATAAATAGTGTAAGGTTTTAACCTATATGGCTTTTCTGTAATTTCGAAAGTTTCAGTTAAGCGTCTAAAGCCATAATAAGGGCCATGCCATAAGTTAGTGTAAACATTTTCATTTAATATGGGGGCATAAATTTGATACAGCAAATCTCTTTCAGGGCGGCCAATAGGTGATATATGTGTAAGGCTAGGGTTATCGGAATTTACATCAGTGTTGCCGCCATTTACGTTTAGCACACCAGCATCACGAGCCAGTTCAAGCGCTTTAGGACCAGGAGTTGCATCGCCTGACCATAACATCATCACTGTTTTTTTATTTTTAGGTGTGAGTTTTTCATCAATATATTTTATCGAATCTGTAATTTCTTTTTTAAGGCTGATGGTGTTGTAGCCAGGTACATCTAGATGAAAACCGTAATCAGTGTCGTCTTCATCTATTTTTTTTCGCCCAGATAGAGCAGTCCAAAAATAGGGGTGGCTATAAGTATGCGAAGCAACTTCTACGTAAGGTAGGTTAAAAATACTACGTGCAATGCCTTCAAGTTTGGCACTTTGTTTAGAGTGAATACCGCCTTCTTCAATGTCAGCTTGGATCACTGAGGACGTTAACGGTAGTTTGTAGTGTTTAATTATTTCATCTCGAATTACTTCTGCTGAATAAGGCCTACCCGCATAGTGGGCAACACTTGTAAATCCATCTCCATCTATATGCAGCGTAAGCATTCGCCTGCCGCTTTCGGTGGTTGTATCTGGCACTAATATAGGTGGTAGTTCCATAGCCTGAGTTAGTAATGTACGTGGATCAATAACCCATTTGCTGCCTTCCATCGGAAATGTATCAATTAGCCAAGGAGCAACCACGACTGCACCATATTTAGTTTTAGCCGCTTGTACAATTATCGTGTTATCAGCTGATTTTATTGTAATTAAAGGAGTCGCATTAGTTGCTAATTTTAGTAAATATGGTTTAACGATAGGGGGAGGTGTTGTGGATTCTCCTTTGAGCCAAGGTGCAAAGCTATCTTGTTTATATGGACCTTCAGGTAGTGTGTTTAACGACTCAATACCCATGTTAAATAGTAATTTAGTTGACTGTGGTAACTCGCCTAAAATAAGTTCTGGCACAACACCTAAATTAGCTTCAAGCCAATTGGTAAGTGTTGGGGTGTAAAATGCATCGCTTGAGGTCCACGAAATAATACCGGCATGTAAGCTAGGGTCAACCAAAGGTAAGTCGCGTTTTGCCATATCTATGTAATCAGGTATGTACCCCAAATACTCAATCATGGTCGCAAGCTTTAAGTGTACGGTAGTGTATATGAGTGGTTTTACGTTACTGTTATAAGGGATTAAAATGCGCCTAGGGATCGGCGTAATTGATGATGTGCCCCACGTTTGCAAGTGACCGTCGGTCACCCACGGATTGAAACCTGCGTCTATAATATTTTGTGCCATAGTAAGGCGATTACCGGGCTTTGCATAATCAATAACTTGGACGTTGAGGCCTAAACTTTGTGCTGTTTTTAATTGTGCGCTTAGCCAATCTTGGTCGTTTTTGTTGGTCACTTTATAGCTATTGTCGGTTGGATTGAAGTGGCTATACAAACCCTCAGCAACTAAGTCACTTGCTAAATTAGCGAGTTTAGGCAATAACTCAAATCCCCGATTGAGGATAAGGAGCTTATCAAAAGTCTCAGATAGTGAGCTTATTATGGTGACTAACCCAGCTTGTTGATCGGGTTTACTGTGTGTAGCATCTAATAGCTGATAGCTGTCTAGGGTATCTAAAAATAAGCCGCTAAAGCCGCGTGCTTTTAATGCCACAGCGCTACTTTTAATATGTTGTTGCCAATGTGCTGATGCCAAATCGGCAATATGGCTATTCCAGTTAGGGTTAACTGCGAGTGAAGACTTACTTTCAATAAACGACTCACCAACACTTAAATAAGCATAGACAGCAATATTACGCTGTTTAAACCAATTAAGTTCGTGCTCAGTGACTAATTCGGGCTGAACTACAACGCGAGAATAAAAGGTCATTTCGGCTAATGGCATCGGCGCTGAGTAGTAAAATGCAATACTATTATTCACAGGCTTTGCAAATACTTGACTAGAAATTAAAAGCACTAGGTATAAAAAATATTTCATTAGTAATTCATTTCAATTAATTTATAACTGTGGCTCAAAGTAATACGTTCCAATTTATCTAGCTATTTGGTATTAGTAATATAGGGTTATTATATGTTAATGGAAGATTAATTTCTACATGTTAATTCAACCATATAATCAAGGGGTATAATAACATGCTGGTTTGATTAACTCACCACAATAAAACCCATTGGTTTGCCACTCGAGTTATTAAGAGCAACCTACAAACCTATACTTAGAAAAACGATAAAAGAATGTATTAATATGTTACTTATAATAAGAGCTTAGTTTTTTATTACTCACCATCAAGCAGCTCTTTTACATTTTAAGTAACCATAGAATTGACCTTTTGGCAGACTAAACTGTGTGATATCAGCATTTGATTTACCTTTAAAGCGCTTTCCATCATTAGAAACAAACTCACAAGAACGGCCATTAACTAAATCAATTTTAGCAGGCACCCATGCTTTAAAACTGACAGCTCCATTCACTTGCCAATTATCCATGGAGACATTAGCTGAAGCTAAATACGGTACATTGTTTTCTTGGCTGTGATCAAAGCTAAGCTTTGCTAAATCATCAGTTATATGAATGTAATCACCCTTTTGAGTGACGCCGGATATTCCTGAACTTTGAGCTACATTAGGAACATCAAAATCATTGGGAATACGTAATGTTCGAATGCTTTGAGAGCTAAAAACCCATTCGTTATTGCTATTTTTAGCAAGAGCTGAAAAATAAAAGTCTTTAGCTATTTTTGCATACTGGCTTAAATGTACTGGCGTATTCGGTCTTGCAAGTACGTAGTCTATATTATATTTCAGGGCATCAAGTCCAGCAGGTAGTTCACCAGAATAAAAATGAAAGTAAATACTATAGGGTTTTAATCTGTATGGTTTTTCTGTAATTTCAAATGTTTCGATTAGGCGCTTAAAACCATAATAAGGTCCATGCCACAAGTTGGTGTATACGTTCTCGTTAATAATGGGTGCATAAATTTGGTATAACAAGTCACCTTCAGATCGTCCAATTGGCGATACATTTGTAAGTGTTGGGTTATCAGCTTTTACTGAAGTATTACCACCATTCACGTTGAGCACGCCAGCTTTTCTTGCTATGGCTAAAGCCTTTGGTCCTGGAACTGCATCGCCTGACCATAGAATTAATACTGTTTTTTTATTCTTTGGCGTCAGTCGTTCATTAATATATTGAATTGACCCTGAAATTTCTTTTTCTAAATCGACAGAGAGATACCCAGGAATATTTAAATTAAGTCCGTATTTCGTATCATCTTCATCTATGTTTTGTATTCCTGATAGCACTTTCCAAAAGTAAGGGTGGCTATATGTGTGCGATGCAACCTCTACATAAGGTAGTTCAAATATATCTCTTGCAACTTGCTCAAGTTCTTTACTTTGTTTTGAATGTAAGCCGTTAGGCTCTATATCTGCTTGTATTATGGAGGAGGTTAATGGCAATTTGTACCTTTTTATTACCTCATCTCGAATTACTTCTGAGTTGTATGGCTTACCTTTGAAGTGCGCAATGCTACTAAATCCATCGCCATCTATATGCAAAGTTAACATACGCCTTCCGCTTAGAGTCGTTGTATCAGGAGCTAATATTGTGGGTAAATTTAGTACTTTCTTTAACAATTTCTTAGGGTCGATCACCCATTTACTGCCTTCCAGTGGTAAATTATCAATTAGCCAAGGGGCTACTATTATGCCACCCAGTTTAGTCTTACTTCCTTGCGCTAGTGTTCTGCCGTTTGCTGAAGTAATGCTAATTAACGCTGTGGCGTCTGAGGTTAATTTAAGGAAGTTTGGTCGGATTATTACAGGCGCTTTTGTAGTTTCACCTTTTAGCCAATCGGCAAAGTATTCAACTTTATAAGGTCCAGCTTGCGCAACATTTATATTTTCTACGCCTAAACTAGCTAGTAATTTATTTGATTGAGGTAATTCCCCTAATATTAGTTCCGGTACTATTTCTAAACCTTCTTCTAGCCATTTAATAATCTCAGTACTATAAAATATATTACTAGTAGTCCAAGAAATAATGCCGGCATGTAAACTCGGATCTATTCTAGGTAACCTTTCTTTAGCGATGTCTACATAATCAGGAATATACCCTAAGTATTCTATGATTGTAGCAAGCTTTGAATGAACAGATTTTTTAACTAATGGTGAAATATCGCTATTATAAGGAATTAATATTCGCCTAGGCACCGGTTTTATTGATGATGTACCCCATGTTTGCAAGTGGCCATCTGTCACCCATGGATTAAAACCTGCGTCTATAATCTTTTGTGCCATAGCGAGGCGGTTATCGGGCTTTGCATAATCAATAATTTGGACGTTGAGGCCTAAGTTTTGTGCTTTTTTTAATTGTGCGCTTAGCCAATTTTGGTCGTTTTTGTTAGTCAGTGTATAGCTACTGTCGTTAGGGTTGAAGTGGCTATACAAACCCTCAGCAACTAAGTCGTTGGCTAAATTAGCGAGTTTAGGCAATAGCTCAAAGCCCCGGTTGAGGATAAGGTGCTTATCAAAAGTCTCAGAGAGTGAACTTATTATGGTGACTAACCCAGTTTGTTGATCTGGTTTACCGTGTTTAGCATCTAATAGCTGATAGCTATCTAGGGTATCTAAAAATAAGCCATTAAAGCCGCGTGCTTTTAATGCCGCAGCGCTACTTTTAATATGTTGTTGCCAATGTGCTGATGCTAAATCGGCAATATGACTATCCCAGTTGGGGTTTATACTAAGTGATGACTTATTTTTATTAAAGGACTCGCCAACACTTAAATAAGCATAAACAGCAATATTACGTTGTTTAAACCAATTAAGTTCGTGCTCAGTGACGTGTTCGGGCTGAACTACAACGCGAGAATAAAAAGTCATTTCGGCTAGAGGCATCGGGTACGAATAGTAAAATGCAATACTATTATTTACAGGCTTTGCAAATACTTGACTAGAGATTAAAAGCACGAGGTATAAAATATATTTCATTAGTAATTCATTTTTATTAATTCATAACAGTGGCTCAAAACAATATGTTTTAATCTATCTGGTTATTTGGTCTTAGGAAGATAGGATTATTATATGTTAATAAAAAATTAATCTCTACATATTGATTTTACCTTGTCGTCAATATTTATACTCACTTGCTAAATACTCTAACTTGCTACAAATAAAACTAATTAACCTAAAATACAGGCAGTAAACCTACATGAATACTATTCTATAGATAGTGTTTTAAATAACGGACAAATGTTGGGTAAATTATTTTTTGATTAAGACTAAGGTCTCTGTGCTATTGGTGTCTAAAAGGTCGAGTTGGGACTATAATGTGGCTAAGCTGACCTCTTACAAACTTGGTCCTACCTGTTTTTATTTATGCTTTTCTTATATAAGTTAAAAGCGATATAAATGAGTGAAGTTATTTTTGGGCAAATAAGTAAAACTGCAAACTATATTGTTTTTGCTAGGTTTTAGTTGTTGCTGCATCTACGTCTTTATTTACCCGGAGAAAAAATGAGTAATTTAAGCTTAAAAAACAAACTGTTGTTATTAGCTATATTGCCCTTAATGCTACTTTTGATTAGCTTGATGCTGAGCTCTTATTATTTAGAGAACAAGAATCAGCAACAAAACTTTGATTCATTTCAAACTAAGCTAATTCGTGACAAACAAACGCTATTGGGCACTGAAGTAGAGATTGCAAGCAAAATTGTTCTCTATCAATTGGCAAATGGCTCTGAGCAGGATGCTAAAAATGCTTTAAGAGACTTAACGTTTGGTCAAGGTGGTTACTTTTTTATATACGACACAAATGGCGTTAGTGTTTTTCATGCATTATTAGGTGATGCTATTGAAGGACAAAATAAAATAGGGATGACTGACCCTAACGGTAAAAAAATAATAGTGGGCTTATTAGATCAAGCCCGAAAAGGCGGCGGTGCTTTTAATTATCATTTTCAAAAACCAAATACCACAGGCTTAGTTGAAAAAATGGGCTATGCAGCAATGATCCCAGGTACAAACTGGATGATTGGTACTGGCGCATATATGGATGATATAGACGCAGAACTACTTAAATATCAAACAGCAATGCAAGAGCACATGAATGATAAGGTAGTGACCTTATTGCTAATTGCTTTATTTTGGGTTGTGTTAACTATTATATGTGCGTTAGTTGCCGCAAATACAATGGTAAAACCAATACAGCGTATGGCGCAAAGCCTTGACGACATTGCTAAAGGTGAGGGCGATTTAACCAAACGTTTAGACATTGATACTAACGATGAAATAGGCCAACTTGGCGAAGCATTTAATATGTTTGTAAGTAAGCTACATGGCATTATTGCCAATGTGGTTGATGTAACACACGATGTAAAAACAGCCTCTAGTGATATAAATACACAAACACGATTAATTGAAGACAAACTACTTAATCACAATCATGAAACAGACCTTGTTGCGACGGCTATTACCGAAATGTCGGCTACTTCTCATGAGGTGGCTCAAAATACGAATCAAGTGGCAGAGTCAACCCAAGCGGCAACGCAAGAAGTTGCTAAAGCTCAAGAGTGTGTTGATATTTCACTCAGTGAGGTGTCTAACCTAATGGGCGAGATAAACCTAGCCGCAGAACAAGTTGATTCACTCAGTGATCAATCTAAAAAGATTAATAGTGTACTAAGCGTAATTGGTGGAATTGCCGAGCAAACAAATTTACTTGCACTTAATGCTGCAATAGAAGCTGCACGAGCAGGTGAGCAAGGGCGAGGGTTTGCTGTTGTTGCTGATGAGGTAAGAAGCTTAGCAAGTCGTACTCAAGTTAGCACATTAGAGATTAGTGAAATGTTGAGTGAGTTACATAATTTAGTATCGGATGCTGTAGCCGCAATGCAAGCGAGTCAGAATAGTTGTAATCGCTCAGTAGAATCGTCTCGTGCTATTTCAGAAAGTTTAGGTGCGGTAACAACCTCAGTTAGATCAATTAACGACATGAGTACGCAAATTGCGACAGCGGCGCTGGAGCAAAGTAGCGTTACAGAAGAAATAAACCGTAATGTATTTGCCATTCAAGAAATCGTTAATGAACTAACTATTTCAAGCAAAACTACCTCTTCGGTAGGCCAGCATTTAGCTGCGCGTGGTGAAAACTTAGGCCAGCTTGTTGGCCAGTTTAAAATTTAACAAAGTTTAAAGCTTTACAGTAAAAGCCGCTAATAGCGGCTTTATTTTTGTGGCTTAGTTTTAGCTGCTTAGTTTTTATAAAAATTATTGAATTTTTTGTATGTGTTAAGGTCTATCAGCATGCAAATATACCTATACAGTGGAATAACCATGCAAAACATGCCATCAATTAAACGTTGTACTCGAGAAGAGTTAGCGCCAGAGCAAGACTTGGGGCGTTTAGTGTCTTTTTTACGCTCGAGATTAGCCATTCATGTTGATGCCAAGTTACTCCCTATGGACTTAACCTCAGCGCAATATATTGTGGTAGTACTACTTGCGAGAGAGTCGGTTAATACGCTTGCAGGACTTTGCGAGTATATGGTTTATGATCGTGGCGCTATGAGCCGCTTACTAAACCGACTTGAAGAAAAAGGACTCATTATTAAAACGCAATGTGAGCTTGATAAGCGCTCAACTATTTTGTGTTTAAGTGAAAAAGGTAAAGCTCTTTGTCCTGAAATTATGCCTGTAGTAAACGAAGTCTATGCTCAAGCATTAAATGGTTTTTCAGAGCCAGAAAAAAATCAAATAATAGACTTACTATTTAAAGCTATAAATAATCTAGATACATTACCCGAAATTCCCCCCCCCACAAATAGATTATCAATAAAATAGCGATACTGTTTCAACAGAAAGTTAGCGTGCTAATTAGTTGATCTGATTGTGCGTAGAATCTAACTTTGATAATATAGTTGCCTAGGCAATTAAAGTTATCATCTTGTTAGGTTTGTTATGATTGAAAATAATTTGTTAGTACAATTACAGCAGCAATATCCAGAACATACTTTTATGCAACATCACTTAAGTGTTGTCCATAAGGGACGTTTTGCTAACGCGATTGTGTATCGATATAAAGATAATGAATTTGATTTAATTGTTAAAGATTTTAGCCAAAGCCCGTTATTTATCCGCAAAACATTTGCGCGACTATCTGTAAACCAAGAATATAAAGGATTGAGCCGTTTAGCTGAGCTTGATGCAGTCGCTAACCGCTTTTGTAGACTATCGCCGATAGCCGTAGCTTATAACTATATTGAAGGCACACCACTGCGCGCTTTAATTCATGAAGATAAAACGCTACCAGTAAGCTTTTTTAGCGAGCTTGAGCGTCAAGTAGCAAAAATGCATCGTAAAGGCATCGTGCATTTAGACTTGCGTAATATGGGTAACATTTTATGTGGCGCAGACGGTAAACCTTATTTTATTGATTTTCAGTCCACTATTAGCTTTTCACGTTTTCCGCGCTGGTTGCAACGCTTTATGCGAGGGTCTGACATGTCAGGTGTATATAAAGCATGGAATAAATTGGGTGAGCAACCTCTGCCACAAAAAAAGCAAGACTATTTAGAGCGCTTTAATCACGTGCGTAAACGCTGGATTTTTAAAGGTTACCCAATGCAGCGTGGCTATGCGTGGGGCGCTGCACTTATTACTCAATTTGTAGATTCTGACTTAGTACGAAATATTACTGATAGACTTTAATTTAAAGCATAAACCGTAATTTAAAAACACCTAATTCATTGTGTGATTTTGCCCATATTAGCCTAGCTAATATGGGATTTTTTTTATTATAAGTAATCCCTTTGGTTTGCTTACTTGTTGTTTAATCCCTCAAAAACAATTCCTTTTACTGTTTTTTTAATTTTTTAAAATAAATATTAGTACTGCATTTAGTTTGCCCATACAATGCGCAAAAATAGCTTGCGCATGCTTAATAAGTTCACGTTTTTTCTGCAATTTTTTATTGTTCAAGTAGACTATAAATAATGTGCGCTTTTAAATTTTAAGGTTTTAAGATGATTGAGTATCCGGTAGACCAACTTCCACAGCTCATAAATGATTTATTGCAATGCGATACAACAGAACGCAAAAATAAATTATTAGCAGATGCGCAGTTAACGCTTTCAACAGAGCACCTGTCATTACTTTTTGAGGCGATACCAAAAGAACAACGACTTGAAATTTGGCAGTTGCTTGACGAAGACACGCAACACGAAATTTTTGTTAATTTAAGTGAAGATAGTTGCTTGTGGTTGCTGCAAACACTAGAAGACACTGAGGCTTTTAAACTTCTTGATGAAGTTAATGTAGAAGAGCTACTGGAACTTGAAGAAGTTATACCAGAGCGATTTGTTGAGTATGCAAAAAAGCAACTCGATGAAGCGCAAACCAAACAATATGATTTAGCGCAGCAATACCCGCCAGAACAACTTGGTCACTGGTTAGGTTTTGACTTTTTAAAAGTATCGGAGAAGCTAACAGCCGGTGGCGCTAAAAAATTGCTACATAAAGGTTTACCGCAATACAGTGAGGTTATTTATTTGGTAAGCCGTAAGGGCAGCTTAATAGGTGAGGTTGCGGTAAATGATTTAATAAAAGCCAGCGACACCGATAACTTAATGACATTGGCAAATCATGACTTTTCATCGCTCCATGCTGATGATGATTTATATGAAGCGGCAGAAGTGGTGATCCACAGTGAAAAAATGGCACTGCCAGTGGTTAATGCTGATAACAAATTACTTGGGCGATTAACCATTGCCTCTGCTTATGAATTACGACAAGAAATTGCTGATGAAGCTGCCGCTAAAGCCGGTGGTTTACGTGAAGACGAAGACCTGTTCGCAAGTGTGCGAAAAAGTGCTAAAAACCGTGGTATATGGTTAGGTATTAACTTAGCTACTGCCTTTTTAGCGTCTTGGTTCATCGGTTTATTTGGCGCAACTATAGAACAGGTTGTAGCACTAGCTGTATTAATGCCAGTGGTTGCTTCTATGGGCGGGATCGCAGGTAGTCAAACATTAACCGTTATTGTGCGTGGTTTAGCGCTCGGACAGGTTACAGATTCAAACCGCAATGCGTTACTTAAAAAAGAGCTACGTGTTGGCGCTGTAAATGGCTTGGTATGGGCGTTTGTAATAGGCCTGCTTACCTTCTTATGGTTTAACGATTTAATGCTCAGTATTACGATTACGGTAGCCATATTATTGAATTTAGTCGCTGCGTCACTAGCGGGTGTTGTTATTCCGTCTATTTTAGACAAAATGAAAATTGATCCGGCGTTATCTGGCTCGGTAATTTTAACTACCGTTACCGATATTGTTGGGTTTGTTACCTTTTTAGGTTTAGGCAGTTTATTGCTTTTATAAGCCTTATACCAATTCGCTTAATTAAGTGCTCTATTTTGAGGGAAGAAAATCGTGTCGATAACAAGGCAAAAATTTCGTTATTTAGTTGTTCTATATCAGAAATTTTTAACGTAGTTAGCGTCAGATTTAACCCCTCAAATTGATTAAGTATTATTGCGGATTGGTATTACTAACAGGAAAATACAATGACCTTTGAAGTCATGATTTGGTGTGCAATTGCTTTGTGTATTTCACAATCGGCAATATTTTCGGGCTTAAACTTAGCGTTTTTTTCGCTAAGCAGACTCCAGCTCGAAATGGAAAGCACAAAAGGGAACGAAGCTGCCATAAAAGTGATGGCACTTCGAAACGACTCTAACTTTTTATTATCGACTATTTTATGGGGTAACGTAGGTATAAACGTACTGCTTACGCTACTTTCTGATTCTGTTTTAATGGGCGCTAGTTCGTTTTTATTCTCAACTATCGCGATTACTATTATTGGTGAAATTACGCCGCAAGCTTATTTTTCGCGTAATGCACTTAAAATGGCGAGCCTACTTTCACCACTCATTAAGTTTTATCAAATTCTGTTTTATATAGTTGCTAAGCCAACGGCTTTAATTCTCGATGCATGGCTAGGTAAAGAAGGGATTACGTACTTTGCTGAAAGTGAGCTCAGAGGTATTATTCGCAAACACATAGAAGCGGAAGAGGCTGATGTTCAGCACGTTGAGGGAATTGGCGCACTTAACTTTTTTAGTTTAGATGAAATAAGCGTAACCAAAGAAGGGGAGATAATTGACCCAGACTCTATTATTTCTTTGCCGACTAAGCTTGATTTACCTATTTTCCCAGACCTTACATTAACGACTGATAATGAGTTTTTACGAAAACTACATAAGTCAGGTTATAACTGGGTGATCATTACCAATGAAGACGGTTGGCCTTTATTAGTGGTAGATGCTGACGGCTTTTTACGTTCAGCCTTGTTTGAACCAGAGTCGTTCGATCCTTATCATTATTGTCATAGACCTATTATTGTTGCTGATGAAGCGATGCGCCTGAGTGAAGTTATTTTAAAAATACGGGCTAGTCATTCTTTAGATAAATCGTTTGATGGGGCCATTGATCACGACGTGGTGTTAGTGTGGAGTGATGTGAAGCGCATTATTACCGGCGCTGATATATTTGGTCGGTTACTCAAAGGTATGAGTGCACCAAAACTCGAACTGCATGAAAATACAGAGAATAAAAAGCCGCTATAAAGCGGCTTTTTTGTATTCAATAGAAAGGAGGGTTATGCCCAACCTTCGTAGCGCTTACGACGCGACAACACTATCGTTAATATAATACCTAAAAACAGGCCTAAAAACGCAATGGCACCACCGTAAGTAAGTAGCTGGCGTTTCTCTTTTGAACTCGCTGCTTCTTTTTGAGTGCGCTCTTGTTCTAGCGTTGTTTTAAGCTTAGTAATTTGGGCCGATAACTGCAGGTTTTGATCAGTTAAAGTTTGGTTTTGCTCTTGTAGCTGCGGAAGTTCTATTTGAGCTTGGCGCAGGTTTTCTTGCATAGTGCTCATTTCGCTACTTAGTGTTTTGTACTGTTGGTGTAAGCCTGCCGTTTTAGTAACAAACTTAGTTTCTATCCAACCTTCACGGTCTTTATCATCTTTGATTTTTATAAAGCCGTTTTCTTCAGCAGATAACAAGGTTAATTTTGTTCCAGCATCTACAGAGCCGAGTAGTCGATAATTCTTACTCGCACCAGAGCGCATAAAAGTATATAAATTATCGATAATATAAGCGGTGTTTGCATCAGTTGAATTTGCAGGTTTTGCTTCTTGTGCATAACTCATAAATGTCGTGGCTGTTAAAAGTAGCCCTAATAAACAATGTTTTAGCATTTATCTACCTTGTTGATCTAGCTGCGTCCGTTATGAACGTGATTTTCATTTCACATAAGTAGTTAGATAGTATGGATTAAATAGCTCAATAGCAAGACTGATATTGTAACCCAGTAGCAGTTACCTAGCCCACTAGGTTACAAACCTCGCCCCGCGATTAAATTGCCTCTAGATAGAACGAATTTTAATCCACAAAGGTCAACAGGCACTAAAATAAGGCTAAAAAATTTGCATTGTTAGTGTGCTTTGTTTATTTTGAGCACTTATTTATTTTAAAGGTAATCCGCAAACCGAATGGATACTGAGATAGAACTGAAATTTTTGGTATCAGATGCCGTTATTCCACTGATCCCCTCGTTAATTACTCAATTTGCAAAAACGGTGAAGAATAAACCGTCACGCAGCTTACAAAATGCATACTACGACACGCCAAGCCGAGAGCTTAGAGCGCTTGACATAGGCTTTAGAACTCGCTGTTCTGACAGCGAATGCGAGCAAACTATAAAGCTTGCAGGTGAAGTTGTAGGTGGTTTACACCAACGTCCAGAGTACAATTTACCAATTGAATCAAGTCGCCCTAATTTAATGGCGTTTGATGCTGATATTTGGCCTCATGGCATGCAAATAAGCGCAATCTCAAAAAACTTGTATCCAATATTTAGTACTAACTTTATTCGTCGTACTTGGTTAATTGAAACCGAAAGTGGCGCTAAAATTGAAGTTGTACTCGATAAAGGTGAAATTGCGGCTTCGGGTAAAATTGAAATTATTAGCGAGCTTGAAATTGAGCTTGTTGAGGGCAGTCGTAATGAGTTGTTTGCGTTTGCAGATGTACTGGTTAGCCAGAACTGTATCCGTTTAGGATTATACTCTAAGGCCGCGCGTGGTTATCGCCTTGCAGATGAAAAACCTTTAATACCAAGCAAATCTATTGGTTTTGTTCAATTACCAAAGTCGACTACCCAAGAGCGTGCTTTAGTTGAAGCCATGAACTTTGGCATTCGCTTTGTGCAAAAGCATGAGCAATGCTATTTCGATAAGCCAAGTTTAAAAACGCTTAAACGCGTAACTGACGGCATTAGCCTAATACGCCATACTTTTTGGCTGTACGACGATATAGTATCCAAAGAAAGTACAGAACATTTACGTACAGAGCTTAAATGGTTATTAAGCGAATTAGCGTGGGTAGAAAACGCGATTCAATTAAAAACGTACACGTCTAAACGCCATGCTTTTTATAAAAAAATTAATGCTGCTCCAGCACTTACTCAAGTCATTGGTGATTTAAAAGAGTTACAGCCAAGTATTGACGATATAAATGCACTGTTTCATAGCGCGCGTTATAATCGTTTATTACTGTCGTTAACTACGTGGTTAATTGATAAACAGTGGCGTAAAGATTGGGGGCAAATAGAGCTTCAAGCGGCTGAGCAAAACGTGTCGTCCATTGCGAGTAGGCTTTTTAATAAAGACTGGAAAAATCTGCACGAATTACTCCCTAAAGAACAAACACTCGATGTCGCTTCGTATTTAAACCTGCGCACTCAACTTGAAAATAGTTTACTGAGCGGTAACTGCTTAGGATCGTTATTTGATAAAGAAGAACGCCTAGAGTTTAGATTGCCTTGGCTTGATATCTCTCATGGTATTTATGAGTTAAGTACGCTTGAGTATTTAAAGCAGTTATGTGCTGGGCAAGAAGACGAACAGCTTGCTAAAATCCAGTCATGGCTTGAACAAAAGTCTGAATATCTGGTTAGTGCGATGGAGCAAAGTCGCCTTGCTTCATTTGACATAGAACCTTACTGGCAAAAATAAATGATGCGCTTTTGTAATGAAATTCAGTTACAAAAGTGCTTATTCGTTATTCTTTTATTAGTTAGTTTTAACACTTACGCTGAGCCAACATGGCATTTGTATAAAAACAAAAATGGCGTAAGTGTGTATTATCAAAGCCACAGTGATAATATTTTTGAAATAAAAGCGCAGATGAGCGAAATACCAACCAGCTTTGCCTCATGGATCAATCCTTACTTGGCTAAGCAATAAAGCCGGCCTAAAAAGTACTTACAACATCTTTATTAATTTACATCATATGCTCACACATAAAAATACACTCCAAAACGACCTGTAATCAAAGTAGGTCAGTGCTAAATATCGAATATATAATAATTTTATGGTGTGTTGAGTAGTCTTTAACTACGCTTAAGCAATAATGACACGCTATTATTTGGAGAATTGATGAAGTATTTAGTGGCTATATTATGTTTGATGCACAGCTCACTCTTATTGGCTCAAGAATATACTTTTGGTGTAGTGCCGCAATATGAGCCGCAAAAGCTAAATGCTATTTGGCAACCTTTGTTAAAGCAAGTAAGTAAGCAAACAGGGGTATCAATAAAGCTAATTACAGTTGAGTCTATTCCGGTATTTGAAAAAGCCTTTGCTAATGGCGAGTACGACTTTGCATACATGAATCCATGGCACAGTGTTGTAGCATATGAAAAGCAGGGATATTTGCCACTAATAAAAGATGCAGGGCGAAAGCTGCAAGGTATTTTGCTCGTAAACAAAGACAGTGGTATTGATAATTTAAGCCAACTAGAGGGCGCCGAAATAGCATTCCCTGCACCTAATGCATTAGGTGCGTCATTATTAATGAGAGCCGACTTAGCGTTGTTGTATGGGCTAACAATAAAGCCTGTATATGTTCAAACCCACCCTTCGGTATATTTAAATGTAGCACTGCATTCAACAATGGCGGGCGGTGGTGTAATGGGCACATTTAAACAACAACCAGAAAGCTTGCAAAATAAGCTTAAAATTATTTATAAAACGCGTGAAATTAGTCGCCATCCAATTGTAGTCCACCCAAGGGTTGACCCTGCAATACAGTTAAAAGTGCAACAAGCTATTTTAGATATTGGGCAAAGCCCAGAGCATAAACATTTACTTGCAGGTATCCCAATTATTAAACCTAGTATTGCAACTTTAGCAGAGTATCAGCAGTTAACTCAGTGGGGCTTGCGCTCATTTTATGTTGAAAATTAGAGGGTTTCGTAGTCTGAGGGCACAAAGCTTTATTGTTGTATTGCTTTGTGGCTTGCTTATGGCCTGTCTTTTTATGTTTTACGCCTTACCTGAGCAAGCGCGTTGGGTAAACGATGGGCTTTCAAAGGCTGCTCAGCGTTCTTTAGCGCAGTTATCGACTTCTATAACGACTCCGTTGTTAACTAGGCAGTATGCAGAGCTGTATGAAGAAATAGACAGCCAACTCCAAACTCGCCCTAATTGGAAAAGTATTAAAATTGTTGATGTGGATTCAAATAACCAATTATACCCGCTTGAAAACTGGATTGGAGCAAATAAAAACGGTGACATGTTGTTATCTCAGCAGGTGGTGTTTTTAGATAAACCGCTGGCTAATATTAGCTTGGTTGTTAATTTTACGAATGAAATAAACGAATCTTCAAAACTTCATTACACCTTAATATATATACAATTTATTATTTTAGTTATCGTTTTTATAGGTTTAGCTTGGCTGGTGGATTACAGGGTTACGTCGCCTTTAAGGACTTTAAAACAGGGGTTTTCACGTTTAGCCAAAGGTGACTTTGATTGTCATATAGATAAACAACAACAAAATGAAGTAGGTAGCGTAATAAGTGCATTTAATAACATGGTTGATGAGGTTGCTAATAACCATCAAAAATTAAATGTATTACGAATTCAAGCTGAGTCAGCAAGTAAAGCAAAGTCAGATTTTATGGCCAGTATGAGCCACGAATTAAGAACCCCATTAAATGCAATTTTAGGCTTAGCCCAGCTGTATGGATATGATGAAAGTGCTAATAAAGTACAAAAAGAAAACGCGAAAAGCATTTATCAAGCTGGAGAACATTTACTATTACTTATAGACGATGTACTTGATTTAACGGCTATTGAGTCGGGTAATATGCAGTTTAGTTTTTCTTATGTGCCTATTAAAAGCATATTAGAGGAGTCAGTAGAGCTCGTCACTGAGCTTGTTAAAGGGCAATCAATAACACTGCATACCCAAGGTTTCGAGTCCTTAGAAGGGTTGAGTATTTACATTGATCAGCGCCGCTTTAAACAAGTGATGCTTAACTTGCTTTCAAATGCGATTAAATACAACAAAGCAAATGGCAGCATTAATATAAATTGCCGGGTGTTAAGTAATAAACAATGCGAAATAGATGTAACAGACACCGGATGTGGATTTGCTCCAGATGACATTTCTCGCTTATTTAAACCTTTTGACCGTTTAGGAGCTGAAACCAGTAAAGTGAACGGTACGGGTATTGGTTTAGTGATAACTAAGCAGCTGGTAGAGCGTATGCAGGGTTCTTTAAGCGCGCAAAGTGAGCAGCACAAAGGTTCTTGTTTTACACTAAACTTTAATAGCTTTGATCAAACTGACTTGCCAGCACAAGTGCAATCTCCTCAAATAACACTTCAAAGTTTAGATACAGTAACTCTTCCTACGCTTGAGGTTTTAGTAGCAGAGGATCAGGTTACAAATCAGCAAGTATTAAAACAGCAATTAACCATGCTTGGAGTGTGTTCTACTTTTGTAAGTAATGGGGAACAAGCCTGGGAAACTCTGCAAAATAAACACTTCGATATTTTACTAACCGACATTCAAATGCCTTTACTCGATGGGTTAGGGTTAGCCAAAAAAATACGCGAAAACACTCATTTTGATAAACTTATTATAATTGCAATTACGGCCAACATTACCAAAAACAATATAGATAATTGTTATGATTGTGGAATGAACGGCTTTTTAACCAAGCCCATTGAGCTTGTTAAATTAAAGTCGTTATTGATGGAGCACTCTCAAACAGTGGTCAACACGCGATCAGAAAAACCTGATAGTGAAAATATAGCTTCAGATAGTTTTGATCAACTAGATATCACGTTATTAAAAGCAATGCTTGGTGATGATCCTACTGTGCACTGCATGGTGTTTAATGCGTTTTTACAAACGGCAGGGGAGCAAATTAAATTAGCTAATGCGTATGCTAAGAGTAAAAATTATGTTGATTTGGCTTTTCAGGCCCATGCCTTAAAGTCGTCGTCAAAATCGGTAGGGGCTATTGAGTTGGCAAATATATGCCAGCAGATAGAAACACATGCAGAGAGTGAAATAGTTAAAGGTGAATATATACAGCAGCTTGAAGTATGCTTTAACGATGTAGTAATGCAACTTAAAAGCTATTGTTTACGATATGAAAAACGCATATAAAAAATGGCTCATAAAGAGCCATTTTATGTTTAAAATATTTTAGTATTTAGCCGCTTCCCCTTTCTTAGGTAAAGCGTCCTGTATAAAGTCACGTAAATCGTTATTAGAGCTTTCTAAGTCAGCGTGGCGAAGGTACATCATATGCCCACTTCTGTAGCCTTTAAAGCTCAAACGGTCTTTCATTTTACCGCTTGGGTCTAATTGCCATAACGTATATTTAGCGTCAAAGTAATTGGTTGCACCATCAAAGTATCCTGATTGAATCATCACGTTTAAGTAAGGGTTTTGCGCCATTGCTAAACGTAGATTTTCGCCCGTATTATTACCGGTTCTATCCCATGGGTGAACATTACCAAATAAATTATATTTTACATCTGTTTTATAGTTTAGCTCTTCACGTAAGTAGTGATTAATTGCAGGAGTGAAAGAGTGTAACCAAGAGGTAAGTTCAGCCCAGTAGTCTGGGGATTCACCCGCGCCTCGTTTATCTATTCCTAAATAACGAGAATCTAAGCGACCCACAGTTTGACCACGTTCACGTAGTAGCTCTTTCCAGAAAAATTGAGTTGGAATATCCAAGTTATTTTGTTCAACAAACTTTTCTGATAAGCCAGCGTAGTGTGCCATTTTTGTAATAATTCGACGTTTTTCTTCAGCATTAATAAAGCCACCCTTAGCAAGCGCTGGGATTAACTCGTTTACAGTAAACTCTTCAACTTCAGGTAATAACTCATCTAGATCTTTAGCTTGTAAATCGGCTTTAAGTGCTTTGTGATACCAAGCAGTCGCTGCAAAGTAAGGTAGGCGGTTAGCGGCTTTAATCGGGCCGTCGCGCTTAATACCAATATCAGTGGGTGATACGAGAACAACACCGTTTATGTACATCCATTGACTATTTTGAAGCTCATGAGCAAGACCCGATACACGTGTTGTACCGTAGCTTTCACCAATTAAAAATTTAGGCGATCGCCAGCGCTCAGCTCTATTTACAAAAGTATTTAACCACTCTGCAAGGTATTTAATATCGGCATTAACACCAAAAAATAGCTCTTTTTGTTTTGCTTTAGAAGGAAGTTCGCCTTTTTCGTTTTCAAGTACGCGAGAGTAGCCAGTATTTACAGGGTTTACGTAAACAATATCGGCAATATCAAGTACAGAATATGGGTTGTCTTTTACGCCATAAGGTTGAATTGGATAGCCTTCGTCATCAATCTTTAATACGCGAGGACCAGTATAAGCAAGGTGCATCCATACAGAAGCCGAACCTGGCCCGCCATTAAACGAAATAAGTAATGGACGAGTTGTCCTGTCGTCAACTTTGTCGCGTGTATAGTAGGTGTATTGCAATGTCGCAACCGCATCGCCTTTATCATCCCATACAGGTTGTGTGCCTGTGGCAACGGTGTAATTAAAGCGTTGACCGTTGATTTTAGCTTTATGTTGAGTAACAACTTTGCTGTCTACATCAATACGACGTTGGTTATCGGCAAGCGTGCTTGTACTGATTATTAATGCAATAACGGTTATCGGTAAACTGATAATACGACTAAGCTTCATTAGGTGTCCTTATTATTGTTGATACACCATTAAAGACATTAATGAGTTAAATAACAAAAGTATTGAGACTAGTGGCCGATAATACTAGTTAAGTAAGGTATTAATGCGCTTAGAGATGCGTGCTAACCACTTTTATAGTTATTTGGGATTTGGTTTCTTTATTTAGTTAATCACAGAATTCAGGTATATTGCGGGCCTACTTGTATTTATTTTATATACAAGCTATCACCAAAAAAATCTAATGGATTACGCTTTCAAGCACATAGGTGCACTCTACACCGGATGTTTATGGCTAATGCTATTGCAGTAATAGCGTTGTATTTGTCGTTTTGTTACAAAATTAATTAAAGGTAAAGAGAAGCTTTATGCAAAGAGTATTAGTGGTTGAAGACAGTAAAGTCGTGCAGCAGGTGCTTCGCCACTTAACTGCACAATACCTTGATGTAGCAATTGATTTTGCTTGGTCTCTAGCAGAATGCGTAACCTATGTAGAAAAGCACGATTATACGCTTGCGTTAGTTGATCTAACTCTACCCGATGCTCCGCACGGTGAAGTTGCAAAATATACTTTATCTAAAAAAATTCCTACGGTTGTTTTAACCTCAAAAATAGATGAGTACAAGCGCCAACAAATGCTTGAATTGGGCGTAGTTGATTATGTTATTAAAGATAATCGCGATTCTTACCATTATGCCGTTAAGCTCGTTGCGCAATTACTCAGAAATCAAGGCTGTAAAGCACTAATAGCAGATGACTCATTACTAAGTCGCTCGTTAATGAAGCAAATGCTAGAAAAGCAATTGTTTGATGTAACAGATGCCCATGATGGACAACAAGCACTCGAAATATTAAAAGCTAATCCTGATATAAAGCTACTTATGACCGACTACGCTATGCCCTCTATGGATGGCTTTGAACTTGTCAAAGCGGTACGTAATTTTAGAGGCCGAGACGACTTAGCAATTATTGGCTTATCGGGCGCGGGAAAGCATGGCCTATCAGCACGATTTATTAAATACGGCGCCAATGACTTTTTAACAAAGCCATTTATGAATGAAGAGTTTCATTGTCGAGTACTTCAAACAATGGAGCAACTGTCGTTAATTTCAGATATTAAAGAAAGCGCACATAGGGATCACTTAACAGGGCTTCATAACCGACGCTACTTTTATCAATATGCAGAAAAGCTCCTTAAAAGTAAAAACCAGAAAAATACTTTGGCATTGCTTGATATCGATTTTTTCAAAAACATTAACGATACATTAGGCCATGAAGGCGGCGATCAGGCTTTAAAGCAGGTTGGTTCATTAATCCGATCTACGTTTTCAAAGTTTACGGTTGCACGGGTTGGCGGAGAAGAGTTTGCCATAATATTACCTGAAATAGAGCTAGAACGCGGTCGTGAATACTTTGAAGCATTTAGGAAAAAGATGGCTAGTTACGATTTTTCTATTAGCGATAAATCAATTAAAATTACCACGAGTATAGGCTTGGCTGACTTTCAAGACACTAGCTTAACGCAGGCAATGCGTGTTGCTGACAAAGCATTATACGAAGCTAAAAACCAAGGCAGAAACTGCGTGGTATAACCCTTCTTAAACAAAGCTAGGTACGTGATAAATATATAGAGATATACTACGCACCAATGTAGCTGACTTGTTAAATTAACGCACCTAATTGGTGCGTTTTTTTTGATCTTGAGTTTGTGTTTTTTACTAAGTGGCTGTTTTTAATTGATATAAAATAGTGGCACAAAGGTTGGATTGTTTAACCCAATAGGATAACAATAAAGAGTCCGAGGGGGCCGCTATGAAAATGATTAGTGCAATCATAAAACCATTTAAATTAGACGACGTGCGTGAAGCACTCGCTGATTTAGGAATTGAGGGGATGACAGTAGTTGATGTTAAAGGTTTTGGACGTCAACGAGGTCATACTGAGTTATATCGTGGTGCAGAATACCAAGTAGATTTTATTCCTAAGATCAAACTTGAAATTGCAACGCGTACTGAAAATTGTCAACGCGTTGTTGAAGCAATCACTAAAATTGCATCAACAGGTAAAATTGGTGACGGTAAAATTTTCGTGTACGACTTGGATCAAATTGTTCGTATCCGTACTGGCGAACTTGACGAAGAAGCAATTTAAGGGGGTCTCATGGAAAATACAATAATAGAACTAAAGTTTTCACTCGATACCTTCTATTTTTTAATATCAGGTATATTAGTAATGTGGATGGCAGCTGGTTTTGCCATGTTAGAGGCGGGCTTAGTTCGCTCTAAAAACACAGCTGAAATTTTAACTAAAAATGTCGCGCTATATTCAATTGCATGTACGATGTTTTTATTAGTTGGCTACAACATTATGTATGTAGACAATGCCGAAGGTGGTTTCATTCCTTCAATAGGCGCTTTAATTGGTACACAAGCTGCCGATGCTGACCATTCTTTAGAATCTGACTTTTTCTTCCAAGTAGTATTTGTTGCAACCGCTATGTCGATTGTATCGGGTGCTGTTGCTGAGCGTATGAAACTGTGGGCTTTCCTAGGTTTTGCTGTAGTACTAACTGGTTTTATCTACCCTATTGAAGGTTACTGGACATGGGGTGGCGGTTTCTTATCTGAAATGGGCTTTGTTGATTTTGCAGGTTCTGCAATTGTGCATGGCGCAGGTGCAGCAGCTGCACTAGCTGGTGTATTAATCCTAGGTGCTCGTAAAGGTAAATATGGTAAGAACGGTGAAATATACCCGATTCCAGGTTCAAACTTACCACTTGCTACACTAGGTACATTTATTTTATGGATGGGTTGGTTTGGCTTTAACGGTGGTTCTCAATTACTACTTTCGGATAAAGAAAACGCAACTGCAGTAGGCCAAATATTACTTAACACCAATGCAGCAGCTGCAATGGGTGCTATTGCAGCACTGTTTGTATGTAAAGTACTTTGGGGTAAATCAGATTTAACAATGGTCTTAAATGGTGCATTAGCTGGCTTAGTTGTTATAACAGCAGACCCTCTATCTCCATCACCATTAATGGCATGTCTACTTGGTCTACTTGGTGGTGCACTTGTTATATTTAGTATCATAGCACTTGATAAAGTTAAGATTGACGATCCAGTGGGTGCTATCTCTGTTCATGGTACGTGTGGCGCATTAGGTATTATGTTAGTACCGCTAACCAATGGTGACGCAAGCTTTGTTAATCAGTTAACGGGTCTAGTATGTATTCTTGCCTTTGTATTTGTAGCATCATTTATTGTTTGGACTGTGCTTAACAAAACAATGGGTATACGAGTAACCGAAGAAGAAGAACTAAACGGTATGGATCAACACGATTGTGGTATTGAAGCCTACCCAGAGTTTGTTTCTGTTCGAAATAGCTAATAGTTTATTTAAATAATAGTGTGTTTACACAAAGCCCTACTTCGGTAGGGCTTTTTTTGTTTCAGGGGGGGTTAACTTTTCGGATGTTAGGATATATCCAATATGCTAAGCTCACACTCGTGAATAACCCTTGGAATAAATTACACTTAAATGGCCGACAATAAAAAAACACCTACCAGTAAACCTGCAGTTAAACGTGCAAGTAAATCGTCAAGCAAGACAAAAAAAAGCACCTCAAAGGGCAGTAAAAAAACAGTGGAAACCACTGTTAAACGCTCTTTTATGAGAAAAACATGGTCAGTGTTTTGGAAACTAAGCTTGGCTGTTTTTATTGCAATGGCAATGTATTTCATTTATTTAGATTCAAAAACAACGCGTATATTTGAAGGTAATAAATGGCAACTTCCAGCGCAAGTGTATGCTCGTTCTATGGAGTTTTATCCGGGGCAATTTTTATCAAGTCAGGAAGTAGTGTTTGAGCTAGAGCGTTTAAATTATTCATCGGTTAATAGATTAAGCCGCACAGGACAGTTTGTTAAAACAGCAGATAGCATCAAGATTTATCGTCGTGATTTTGAATTTTATGATGGCCTTGAAGAATCACATATTATTGAACTTCGCTTTGCAGGGCAAAAAGTTGCGACCATTAAAGATAAGTTTGGTAGGCGTTTAAATTCAGCTCGTCTAGAGCCTGTGCAAATAGCGCGTATTGGTAATGACTCTAAACAAGATAGAGAATTTGTACCACTAGATAAGTTTCCAGCAATGCTAAAAGATACGCTATTGGTGGTTGAAGACCGTGATTTTTACGAACATCATGGTGTATCAGTGTTTTCTATTTTACGCGCGCTTTATTCTAATATTAAAGCGGGGCGCACCGTTCAAGGTGGTAGTACGCTTACTCAGCAGTTAGCTAAAAATATTTACCTAACACGTGAGCGTTCTTTAGTACGAAAAATAAATGAGGCCTTTATTGCCCTTATTTTAGATTATCGTTATTCAAAAGATCAGATATTAGAAGCTTACTTAAATGAAGTATACCTAGGGCAGTCATACAACCAAGGTGTGCACGGTATGGGGCTTGCTGCTGACTTTTACTTTTCAAAGCCGGTAGATGAGCTTGAGTACGATCAAATTGCTTTGCTGGTGGCAATGGTTAAAGGTCCATCTTATTACAATCCACGTCGCTATAAAGAGCGCACAATGGAGCGCCGAGACTTAGTGCTTCGCCTTATGGTTGAAAACAAGCTACTTAGCACAAAAGAGTACCGTGCATCGCTTAATCGCCCAATTGATATTGCGCCAATGAAAGCGAGTTTACAAAAATCATATCCAGGCTATTTAGAGTTAGTAAACAGAGAACTAAATGAATTATTGCCAGATCAGCAAACACTTGATGCAGGCGTAAGAGTATTTACTTATTTTGACTTACAAAAGCAAACAGCAATGGAAGAGTCTATTGAAAAGAGCTTACCGTACCTGGAAAATCGTCCTAGAACCGAAAAACTAGAAGCAGCCATGATCTCTGTTAATGTAGAAAAGGGCGGTGTATCTGCACTTGTTGCAGGGCGCGATGTTCGTTATTCAGGGTTTAACCGTGTTTTAGATACAAAGCGTAATATTGGCTCGCTGGTAAAACCGGCTGTGTATTTAAGCGCATTGCAATTACCACATTATAATTTAGCTACTTTGCTTGATGACTCGCCAGTACAGGTTACAAATGAGCAGGGAAAAGTGTGGCAACCAGAAAATTTTGATCATAAATACCGTGGAGCAATCCCTCTTTATAAAGCATTTAGTAACAGTATTAATATTCCAGCGGTTAATTTAGGCCTCGATGTAGGTGTTGATAAAGTCGCGAAAACACTAAAAGGATTAGGCGCTAAAGGGGCGATAAACGAATACCCATCGTTGCTTTTAGGGGCTGTTGAAATGTCGAGTTTTGAAGTTGCTCAGCTTTATACGACAATTGCTGCAGATGGCGAATATAAAAAGCTCACTGCAATTTCGGCATTAACTGACTCGGTTGGTAAAGTACTTTATAAGCATAAAGTAAATGCAGAGCCTCGTTTTGATAAATCTGCAATGTATATGACTAAATACGCGATGAAACGCGTAACGAAAGACGGCACTGCTAAACGCTTAAATTTACACTTCCCATCAATCCAACTTGCAGGCAAAACTGGCACTAGTAACGATTTACGTGATAGTTGGTTTGCAGGCTTTGATCAAAATACAGTGACGGTAGCTTGGCTTGGTCGAGACGACAACAAAAGCACGGGTTTAACGGGCAGCGTAGGTGCATTAGAAGCATATATTCGCTACTTAAAGCCACTTAATCCACAAGCAATAGCCGATACGCGTCCGCCATCAATACGCTGGGCATTTGTAAATGAGCAAACGGGTAAGCAGGCACCACCAGGATGTGGCAAGGTGATTCAGCTACCACTTAGAGCGAGTGAGTTTGAGCCAAGACCACAATGTATTCGTTAATCTAAGACTACTTTAAACAACGAAGCCGCTTATTTAGCGGCTTTTTTGTGAGTTGTAGTTAACGCTTAAGATTTAAAAAACTGCATTGATTTGGTTAAATCATTAGATAAGCGACTTAGCTGCTGTGCATCTTGCAGCGTTGATTGAGCTGATGTTAGCGTTTGATCTGCTAAATTACTCACCTCTTGCGAATCATTCAATGCTTGTGTTGTCGCATTTGACTGCTGTTTAACACGCTCTGCAATAACTTCACCTTGATGTTTAATGTCGCCCATACTTTGCTCTGCGCTTTGCAATACTTCATTGGTTTGATTGGCTGCTTTTACCGATTGCTCCATTTTTTCAACACTTGAACGCATTTTTTGCTGAGTGTCGTCAGATGCTTGTTGTAAGGAGCTAATAATTTGGTGAATTTCTTGTGTTTGTGTTTGTGTACGCTGAGCAAGAGTTCTTACTTCATCAGCTACAACGGCAAAGCCTCGACCATGCTCGCCAGCTCGTGCAGCTTCAATAGCGGCATTTAGTGCAAGCAAGTTTGTCTGATCGGCTATCTCACTAATACCTTTACTTACTTTGCTAATTTCTTGGCTATCTTGTGCTAGCTTATCGAGCGCTTGTTGGCTCTCTGCAAATTCAATTTGTAGATCTTGCATATATTTAGCAAGCTCCATTGTATTGTCTGAACCTTGCTTTACATGCGCAGCAGCATCTTGCGCGGTAAGCGTTGCTTGATGCGCTGACTCTTCAACAGCAAGTGCGTTTTGAGCCATTTCGCTGAGTGCATTATAAATGGCATTTACTCGAATTTGCTGTTTTGAAACATCATTGCTTGTTTGGCTACTCGCATGTGATAGCGATTTAGTTGCGCCGCATAGCTCTTCTGTACTTGCTTTAACATCAAATAATAAATGTGAAAATGCATTAAGTAATGCATTGTAGCGCGATGCAATAATTCCCATTTCATCATTAGTGCTCGAATCGATAGTGGCATTTAAGTCGCCATTTGCGGCTCTGTTAGCGGCATCAGCAAAGCGATTAATAGTATCAACAACTGCAAAATAAAAACCAATCATTAAATAAAATGCAAATAACAAACTAATTAATGAAGCGGCTAAAACAAGATTTCGAGTCCACTGTTGAGTTTGCAGTTTTGCTTCAATAAGGCTCTCAAGCGTTGGAATACTCTTACTAACAAGTTGATTAATACTGCTGTGAACATTGTTTGTTAGTTTAGTAAATTCTGATTGAGTTAACAAAATATCGTCTGGCTCAAGTAGTTTTTCATCTATCGCTTTTTTAAATGCACCAACAGCACTGTGTAAATTATTTAACGAAGGCATGAGCGCTTTATTTACTGATTTGTCAGCATTGGTGGCTACATTGAGTATTTTATCGAGTTGTTTTTCATATAAAGGCAGTGACTTACTAAAATTTGAAAGTGCTATAAACGTATCTGGCGTAAAACGATTACTTGCCAAAACAGTGTTTGCGCTTTGCGCTGTCGAGTTTATTTGCATTATAAGTGCAGGAATTGGTGTGACTAAAGAGCGGTTTACGTAAGCACTAGCTAACTGGCTATCTAATGCTAAGTTAGACTGGATAGAAACAAGTTCAAGTACATCATTTGCTTGATCGTCTTTTATATCAAAACCGAGTGAGCGAGCTATTTTTATATTTTGATTTGCTTCCCCCTGCATTTGATTTGAGAGTATTGACCTGTAGCCTTTTAAACCTTGTTGCTGCATTTTTGAAACAGCGATACTTTCACTTAATAATGAGACTAAAAAGAACAAACTAAGTGCAAGAGGAACGAGTAAAATTCCAAACATTAAGCTGATTTTAGTTTTGTATTTTAAATTTGCCATTAGCTGGATAGCGGGAAAAGAAAATTGGCGTAATCCTGACATAAGGCTCTCTTGTATTTTTGTAATTAGGGTAAAGGTGAATAGACCTTGTTATGCTTAATTATCATTCATTTATATTACTTTACAAATAAAAAAAGCCCTTTCGGGCTTTTTTCAATCTTTAGTCTTAATTACATACTGTAAAAACAAGCGTTTATAAAATATAAAAAGTAATTTTAACTTAAAGTTTAGCAAACGAGCGTTCTGCTGCCGCTATTGTGTCTTTTACTTCTTGTTCAGTATGCGCAGCACATACAAAACCAGCCTCAAATGCTGATGGAGCAAGGTACACGCCTTCTTCAAGCATAAGGTGGAAAAAACGTTTGAAGCGCTCTAGGTCGCATTCAGTCGCTTGTTTGTATGTCGTTACTTTTTCAGCATCGGTAAAAAAGAATCCATACATGCCGCCAGCATAATTAGTTGTTAATGCAATGCCTGCTTTTTTAGCGCCAGCTTCAAAGCCTTCACAAATTGCTTTAGACGTTGCTTCTAACTTATCGTGTAGACCTGGCTCACATAATAGCTCAAGTGATTTTAAACCTGCAGCCATCGCAATAGGGTTACCAGAAAGAGTACCCGCTTGGTAAACAGGGCCCACAGGCGCAATGTAATCCATTATTTCGGTTTTACCACCAAACGCGCCAACGGGCATGCCGCCGCCAATGACTTTACCTAAACACGTAAGGTCTGGTTTAATGTTGTAATACGCTTGTGCGCCGCCAAGTGCAACACGAAAACCCGTCATTACTTCATCAAAAATAAGTACTGATTTATATTCGTCACACACATCACGCAAACCTTCTAAAAAGCCTGGCACTGGTGGAATGCAGTTCATGTTACCGGCTACTGGCTCTACAATAATACAGGCAATTTCGTCAGCGTATTTTGCAAAAATAGCTTTTACTTCATCTAGGTTATTAAACGATACAGTAAGTGTATGCTTAGCAAAGTCCTCAGGAATACCAGGAGAATTAGGTACGCCCATTGTTAGTGCACCAGAGCCTGCCTTAACTAATAACGAGTCAGCATGGCCGTGGTAACAACCTTCAAATTTTAATATTTTATCGCGGCCGGTAAAGCCACGTGCTAAACGAATTGCACTCATTGTTGCTTCAGTGCCTGAGCTAACCATGCGTACTTTTTCGATTGATGGAACCAGCTCTTTTACTTTTTCAGCCATTAGTATTTCGGCTTTAGTTGGCGCGCCATAGCTAAGGCCATTTTCTACTGCTTCGTGCACGGCTTGTTTAATTGCAGGGTGGTTATGGCCCATGATCATAGGCCCCCAAGAGCCAACATAATCGATGTAACGATTACCGTCGGCATCAAATGTAAACGCGCCTTCTGCTTTTGTAATAAATAGCGGCGTACCGCCTACACCGTTAAAAGCACGAACTGGCGAGTTTACGCCACCTGGAATAGAGGCTTGAGCGCGTTCAAATAAGTCTTGGCTAATTGTCATGAAAAATCCTATAAATTGTCACTTAAAGAGGGTTTAGCTGTCGCGTTTGCGGCTAAACCAAGGTACGTCCACTTCATACTTATCGACTTTATTTTCTACGCCGAGTGTTAAAGCAAACAGTGCCATACGAATTAATACGCCATTTTGTACTTGGCGGAATATTGCTAAATTGTCGTTACTGTTCAAGTCGTTATCAAGCTCATTGGCTTCTAAGCGACTATCGCGTGGTAACGGATGCATTAATACAGAGTTAGGTTTGCAATGAGCGCTGTAAATAGATTGGCTAATTCTAAAACCGCCACGGTATTTATTTGCTTCTTCTTGTGAAGGAAAACGCTCTTCTTGAATACGTGTTTGGTAGACAATATCGGCGGCTAAATTACCTTCCATCTTGTTCACTAGCTCAATTTTGTGTCCTGCATTTTCTACGGCATCTAAAATGCTCGTTGGCATTTGTAGGCCATCAGGCGCGACCATCGAAAACTTTACGTTTTTATAATGGCACAATAGCTTTGATAGAGAATGCACTGTGCGACCATATTTTAAATCACCCACAAGCGCTATATGCATGCCATCAATATTTTGATCAAAACGGTGTAATTCACGCTCAATGGTTAATAAATCAAGTAATGCTTGAGTCGGGTGCTCATTTGGGCCGTCGCCGCCATTAATAACTGGCACAGTACAGCCATCAGCAAATTCACTTACTGAGCCTGCATCGGGGTGGCGCATAGCAACAGCATCGGCGTAAGCTGAAATAACGCGCGCGGTATCGTAAAGTGATTCACCTTTTGCAAGCGCTGAGCTTTGCATACCTGTAGTTTCACGTACACCACCGCCTAGTAAGTTAAAGGCTGTACCAAAGCTAACTCGCGTGCGAGTACTTGGTTCAAAAAACAAATTAGCTAAAATAGCGCCTTTAAGCACCGTTGTTTGCTTTTGTTTTTTAGCATAAGGCTCCATTTTTTTAGCTACTGCAAAAATACGTTCAATGCAGTCTCTGTCTAGCTGATTTACAGACAGTATATGTTCGCCTTGGAAACTTAACATGGGGTAATTCCTAATCAATCAAATGGGCGCGATAATCCATAAATGGAGCACGCAATCGCGCGTGTTATAGCAAGTATTGTAAATTGCAGCGCAGTTTAACATGCACCGAAACGCTTATAAATTAGGTTTTATTACCGCAAGTGCCACTATGATGAGCAGCGCAATAACAGGGAGCTCATTAAAAATACGGTAAAAGCGGTCTGTTTTAGTGTTTCGGTCATGTTTAAAGTCACTTAATAACTTAAAACAGTAGCCGTGGTATAGGTATAAAATAATTACCAGTACAAGTTTGTAATGTAGCCACATACTGTATTTAAACCAATCACGACCATATTCAACAATGGTTAACACACCAAATACAGCCGTTAAAACAGCAAATGGGGTTACGAAATAAAGTAACCTGCGCTCCATAACTTTAAGCATAGAGTTACATGATCTTTCTTCGCTCATTGCGTGATATACAAATAATCGAGGCAAGTAAAAAATACCGGCAAACCACGCAATCATAAAAAATATGTGGAGTGTTTTATAAATCAATAATGCGCTCATAATAGTCCTTATTGCTTAAAGTAAGCTGTTACGAATGGTTAAAATATGATGAATTTGATCCCAGCGTAATAGCCCCATAATTTGTTGATTATCTAAAAGGTTATAAACGTAAAGCGCGCCACTTCTTTTATCTTTTAGTATATCGAATGCATCGGCTAGAGTGGCTTGGCTGCTGATGCCCTGCAAGCTAATGTAATTTATATTTATTGCTTCATCAGACATTAGCGTTAAATCGTATTCAGCGAGGCGATAGCCATTTTCTTCGTCAAAAACAATCAAGGGTGTTTGGCTATCCATGGCATCAAGCGTATTTTTTATTTGCTCTTTATCGTCTGAGTAAAGCAATTTAAAGTCTTCATCCATATCATCCATTATTCCCACTTTTTGTAATGCTTCGGTAGCGGGAGATACATGGTACGGCAATCCCTGAAAATCTAATTGCTGCAAAAATATGGAGCGATTTCCAAAAAATTGTAATGCAGTTACATATGCAGTGGTTATAACTATCATCGCAGGAACGATTATTTCAGGTGATGATGTAAGCTCCATTACTGTTGTTAATGCAGCAAGTGGTGCATGCAGTGTAGCCGCTAATAACCCAGCCATACCTAAAACCCCATACGTACCCGCAATATCAGTACCCGGGCTAATATATTGAGCAAAAAAGGCCATTAATGTCCCAATTAATACACCAAGCCCAATTACAGGACCAATTAAACCGCCCGGAATACCCAAACCAATAGCAAACAATGTGGCAAGTAGTTTAGCGATTAAAATGGTAGTAAGCAGCTTTACGTTATCAGGAGATTCAACCGCGATAGTAATCGCACTCATACCAGAACCCATAGCATGAGGCACTGCGTAAGCTATTAAACTGGCAATACAGCCTGCGATTAGTAAACGAGGAAACATACTTAAAGGTTTAAATGTTTTAATAATTAGCATTAAGTTTTGATTAAAGCTAAATGCTATAGCGCCCAGCGCCATACCGCATAATATTAAATAAGGGTAATGCCAACCACTTAATGGCGCTATTGTAATGAGTGCAAGTTCAGAGCCTTCACCAAAAACAAACTGCGTAGCGAGTGCACCAGTAACAGCAGCAAGCATGATTGGCACAAATATGTGTACTTTATATTCTCGAAGTACCACTTCCATTACAAAAATAACGGCTGCAAGTGGGGTATTAAACGAAGCGGCTATACCTGCTGCAACGCCGCAACCACTTAAAGTACGCATGGCGTTATGCGGTAAATGTAGTTTATCCGCTAAAATACTCGCACCTGTTGCGCCCATATGTACGGAAGGCCCTTCTCGGCCAACCGAAAAACCGCTAATGAGTGCAAGTGCGCCACCAACAAATTGATTAACCGTATTGTATAAAGGCATTTGCCCGTAATGGCGTTTAATACGATGAATAACAAAAGGAATGCCTAAACGGTAATGTTTAAAGCCAGTAAATGCAGCAAAGCACGCAATTAAAAATGCGGCTATTAATGGCATTAAAACGCGTTCAAGAGTGGGTAGGGTAGTAAAGTCGTCAGGTGTTTCCAAAAATAAGCTTTGAAAAAACAAAATAGTTAAGCGAAATAAAATAATAAAAAATGCAGCAATTAATCCGGCAACTACGCCTAATAAGCATAATTGTACAGATGTTTTAGGTTTTGCCAGTCGACGCCTGAGTTGCTCAAGCCACATGCATTATTTCCTCGCCGCATTTTTCAGCAGCATTTTAGCAAAAGAGTTTAGTTAAGTCCTTGTGATTTTGAATTTTTCGTAACTTATATTAACAATTTGCAGTAAAGATTAAGACCTATTTTTTATAACTAAAATTTTTAATGAATTTATAGTTTACAAGGGTCGCTTTTAGTTTGCTTAAGTATTATTTTAGTGAGCTATGTTTAACCACTTTTTTACTAATTTATAGGTATAACTTAGAGTAAAGAGTTGTTTTACTATACTTGATTAAAACACTCGGGTATTAGATAATCACGCCATTGCGATATTGAGGGTTTTAAAATGTCTGAAGAATTACCAATTAAGTTCAGCGATGCAGCTGCTGTTCGCGTTAAACAGTTAATCGACGAAGAAGAAAATCCAGATTTAAAACTGCGTGTTTATGTAACAGGTGGTGGTTGTTCTGGTTTTCAATATGGTTTTACTTTTGATGAAAAAGCGAATCCTGGCGATTTAGAAATTGTAAAAAATGGTGTAACACTCGTTATCGATCCAATGAGCATTCAATATTTGGTTGACGGTGAAGTTGATTACACTGAAGGATTAGAAGGCGCACGCTTTTTTGTATCTAATCCTAATGCAACAACAACCTGTGGTTGTGGTGCAAGCTTTAGCGTTTAACAGCCAAACGCTAGATAGAATGAAGCCGCTTTTGCGGCTTTTTTAATGCCTACAAATCGGTTGGGGCATATTCGGTTATTTGCATTATCAATACAAAAAAGCCAAGTACAAAAGCAGAAAACGCTAAAATGTATATGAAGCCTTTTTTGCCTTGCTTAATTGGTACGCCGTTGTGGCGCAAAAAAAAGTACCAACCCAAGCACAACACAATCGGTAATAAAAAAAGAAGTCTGAACATTATTCGGCCTTTTTGGTGCTAATTATTGCTTAATCATAAACATGTGACGATAAATTGGAACAAAATTGTTATAAAAATTCATTTAAATATTTTATAACTAGAAATTAATTTATTAATACTTTTTGAGTACTTAGGTCAATATTCAGCGTTTATAAATATTCACTCGTGTTCATATTTGTACCGAGTATGTAATTAGTTATTTAACCAAAGTGTTAATAGTATATAATGTATCCAAGAATGAGACGGGCAAAATTTCATTCTCAATAAAAACAAATCTTGACCACATTATTAGCGTAGTTTTTTAGCTATATTGGTGGAGTGAGTAGCAACACATGCTTTGTTAAGCAATAGCTTGCTATTGAAAATATGGTATGACTGCTTACTTGCCTACAGCTATTGATAGAGACTACTGCTTTAATAGGTACGTCAAATCATCTAGTAGGAGATGTAAAATGATGGGCAAAACAGTTTCTTCTGAAGAAAATGCAAAGCTAACAAAGTGGCTTAAAAGTAAGCGCCACGAAAAGGGTCATACAATGCGAAGCCTAGCACAAGTGCTGGGAACGCCTCATTCGTTTATCGGCAAGATTGAAAATCAAGAACGCCGTTTAGATGTGATTGAGTTTGTTCGTTATTGTACAGCTCTAGAAGTTGATCCACATGAAGCACTTAGCTTGCTAAAAGTAGATTAACTCAAACATTGCTTAGTACACTTTAAGGGGCACTTGATAGTGCTAAGCAATATGTTAATGCAGGGATGCATTAAATATTTTTATGATAATTTTTCTCAAGCTCATATAATTTATGCCTAATCAGGTATAAAAATATCAGCGAAGGTATAACCATCAAGGCTGTTAAAATAAAGAACAGCGACCAATTTCCCATTAACCAATCATCAATTACTACACCACTGTAGCTCGAAAGTAACGTTCGTCCTAAATTCCCTAATGACGCCAGTAATGCATAGTGTGTTGCACTAAATGCTCTATCGCATAACATCGATATAAAGGCCACCATAGCGACCAGCGACCATGCTTGCGTAAACCCATCAATAACAATAGCAAAGGCATACAGTCTTAAATCAGGGCCAACTAAAGCAATCCACGAAAAGGCTAAGTTTGAGGCCGCCATCGCAATGCCACTGACAAATAAACCCTTAACAATGCCATATTTTTGATTAAATAAACTGCCAACAAAGGTAAATATGATTGTAAGTACGGCAGTACCTACCTTTGAAAATGTAGCTATATCGCTATTGCTAAAACCAATTTCTTTATAAAAAACAATCGACATTCGCCCTAAAAACGCTTCGCCTATTTTAAATAAGAAAATAAACGCAAGTAATGCCAGTGCCGTTTTAACGCCATTTTTAGTAAAAAAAGCTCTAAAGGGATCAATAACGGTTACCGCGAGCCACGCAACAGTTTTTGTAAGAGGAGTTTGTTTTGTAGAGGACAGTTTTTCAAGGTACACACGTTCAAGCTCGGCATGTACCGCTTCTCTATTTGATTCCGGCTCTTTTGCAAACAATGCTCCACTCATTAGCAGCAGCATTACAGCAGCTAAAAAGTAATAAATTTGTGGCCAGTCGAGCGAGGGGATATCAGCCATATAAAATGGAATTGCACCTAAAAGCGCATAACCTGTCCACCAACCAGATGTTGCCATAGCGGCTGCCGCTGTTGTTTTGTGAGATTCGTTTGCTTTAAGTGTGTCTATTCTGAATGCATCAATAGCAATGTCTTGCGTTGCAGAAGCAATGGCAATTAACAAACAAATTGCAGCAACAATTGCTAAATTAGCTTTTAAATCAAGCCCAGCTAATAATAAGGTGCCAATAAAAATAAAGCTCTGGCAAAATAGTATCCAACTACGACGTTGGCCTAGCCATTTATATAAAATAGGGAGTTTTGTACGATCGATTAAAGGCGACCATAAAAAATTTATACTGTAAGCGCCAAATACAATGCCGAATAGGCCAATCATGCTGCGGCTTAGCCCTTCATCCTTTAGCCAAGCCGACATAACAGAGCCAATTAATACCCACGGAAAGCCGCTACTCATACCAAATATAAAAATATGGATTAAGCGTTTGTCTTTAAAGTAAGAAAAATATTCGCTAATAGAGAGAGATTTGCTCATAGGGCCTTCATTGGCTTTGATGCAGAGCAGCTAAGCTGCTCTTAAATAAATTACAGTGGAACTTGTTCAAGCATTTTAATATTTAAGATGATCACCGGTTTTTTAGGAACAAAATCGTAACCAATCTTTTCATTAAACCCTGTTTCAACAGCCATGATCTTATCAAGGGTATCGTAGCCATCCATTACATTACCAAATACTGCAAAACCCCAATCTTTCCCTGGATTTAAGTGATCGTTGTTATCCATATTAAAAAAGAATTGGCGTGTTCCCGAGTGAGGTTCACGGTCTTGATACGCCATAGCAATGCTATACATATCATTTTTTAAACCATTGCCACTTTCATTAAAAATAGGATCGTTTTCGTGTAAGCCGTCGTAATCTTTATCGTAACCACCACCTTGAATAACAAAGTCGCGGTCATTTTCTACATCGCGCTCAATACGATGAAAAACACTGCCTTGATAGCTCTTATCTGACACGTAAGTTAAAAAGTTATTGACCGTAATAGGCGCTTTTGAACGGTCCAGTTCAACAACAATACTGCCCATTGTCGTTACGATTTCGACGCGTGGAAAAATATTATCTTTTTGCACAAAGCGGCCTTCTTGGGCTGCCAAGCTACTTACACTAAAAAATAGGCCTAAGCAGATTAAAAAAAGTCGTTTCATAGTTAACCTTCTAAAAATTCTATTAATTCAGGGTCAGATACAATGCGGGTAATAATTTGCTCAGTCAACTTATTGAGCTGACCTTCTATTTTTACTCGCTCGTGACTAAACGGACCTTCTAAATTAGCACTGCCTCTATACACTTTACTAAAATTACTTGAGGCGCGAATAACGCGCACGCCAAACTCTATATGGGCTTCGCTGGTATGGCTCACAAGTTTTTCGGTCACAACAGCCTGCAGTGCATGAATATCTACTTCAAAGCGAACAGTTGCCAAGTTAGAAATGCTGGCACCATTGCGGCTAAGGGCGCTGTCTAAAACACTTTTAACTGATTCAGTAAGACCTTGGCTTGCAAAGGTTTTAGTTTTGTCTGATTCAATAAGTTTAAGTGTTGATGAGTCGCCACGTAAATCAATTACACTGGTGCTTAAGCTACTATTTATAGTGCTTATTTGACCACTTTTATAAACAGGATTGAGTATTACTTGGCTAGGCTGATTCGCACAGCCACTAAGTATTAGTAATACACAACACCCAATTATAATGTTTGTTAATTTCATTTATAGCATTCCACTATTTTTAGTTGCACTTAGAACGACAAACTTTTTGTTTGAGCCTAACAACTTACAGTTTCCGAACATACGGTTTAATTTATCGTGATAATCTAAATGACGATTACCAATAATACGCAGCTCGCCGCCTTCTTTTAAAGTATCTTTTGCTTGTTTAAACATTTGCCAAGCAATGTGATCGGTAACAGCTTGAGCTTGGTGAAATGGAGGATTACAAAGCACCATATCCACACTGTCTCTTTCAAAGCCTGTTAAACAATCGTTTTCGACGAACTCACAGTTATCAAACTTATCGCCTAGGTTAATTTCTACATTTAACCGGGCTGACTCTACTGCCATGTAAGACTCATCAACAAAGGTAATTGATGCATTAGGGCAACGAGCAAGCGTCATTAATCCAACAACGCCGTTACCACAGCCTAAATCAATAATGCTTTTAGCTTTAGGTGTTTCTGGTAAGTAGTTAAAAAAGAAGCGCGCACCAATATCTAACGAATCACGCGAAAACACATTTGCATGATTTGTTATATTAAACTCAGTACCTTCAAGCTCCCATGTTATAGGGAAGTCTGCTGCTTTATATCCGCCTTTAGCTGTGCTTAATATAAGGCGAGACTTTTTAACTGCTAGGCTTGTTGTTGTTTCACCAATAAATTGCTCAAATGATTTTATTGTTGAATTATGAATTTCTTTTGTTTTACCTGCGGCAATTACTGGTGTACCAGGTGCAAGTACTTCACTAAGTTCACTTAATTGGAACTGTAAAAAACCTACATTACGAGGGATTTTAATAAGTACTAAATCTACATCCTCTGGTAATGCCGACAAACTATCTACTTGCGTAAACTCTGCTGTAGGCAGCTTGTTTTCGTGTAAGTTATAAGCCGCAGCTTGGTGGCTAATATAAGAATCATTAACTGAACAAACCGTTAACTTATTAAAATAACAAGCAAGTGCACCAAAGCTATCGTTTAAAATAAGCAATGAGCGACAATCTGGGTGATGTTCGTTAACATAATTGATAAGGTACTCATCTGCCGAATCCCACGCTTGTAAGCTGCGGTTTTTTTGATCCAATGGAAAGCGTTCAAGAGTAAAGGTTTTATCGCCTAGCTGGGCTTGCGTCGTCATAATAGTTCGTTGATCAGTAATCTAATGTAGGTAAATTCTAACATGCAACGGCAAAACGCCAACCCCCAACAGTTACCAAATGGCTTTTCTTATCAAAGTAGGGCACTTAGTGCACAAAAAAGCCTCGATCTATTTTATTATTTGCAAAAAAACCTACGTTGGCAGCAACCCGATGTAACCGTTTATGGCAAAACGGGGCCTATTCCACGACTGCAATGTTTCATGAGTGATTTAAATATTGAATACGGCTATTCAAGTAGTAAGCAAATAGTAGAACCATGGGATGAATTGTTACTTAATATGCGAAAGCGTTTAGAAGCACATTTAAACCAGCCTCTAAACTCATTGCTCGTTAATTATTACCGAGATGGTAATGATACGATGGGATGGCACAGTGATGATGAAATAGAGCTTGGTGATAAACCAACAATTGTGTGTCTCTCTCTAGGAGTTGATCGGGTTTTAAAGTTAAAGCACAAGGCGAGCAATAAAGTAACCGACTTAAAATTACAAAGTGGCAGCTGTTTAATAATGAACGATCACAGCCAACGAGATTATCAACATGCAATACCTAAGCAAACCACGCTTGCGCATCCGCGAATAAGTTTAACTTACCGATTTATAAAGCACATTAAGCAAAAGCAATTTAGTTAGCCAATCGCTGCGTTAAATTGTTATAGTAAGTGTATAAATTAGCTAATTAAAACGGTCTTTTTATGTCAATGCAGCAACAGATCCAAGAAAAAATAAGCAACGCCATTGCGTGTAAACATTTAAACGTGATTAACGAAAGCCATATGCACAGTGCTGGCACTGAATCACACTTTAAAGTAGTAGTGGTTAGCGAAGATTTTGCGGGTAAGCGTTTATTACAACGTCATCGCGAAATTAATGAAATTTTAAAGGATGAGTTAGCAAATCATATTCATGCACTCGCTATTCATACATATACACCCGATGAGTATGCAGAGCAGGGCGGCGAAGCGCCTGATTCACCTAATTGTATGGGTGGCTCTAAAATTAGCTAAGTAATGTTTTAGAGTATTTGATGAGTGTTTAACTGATCAGATCAGTGTTTTTAGTATTAGCCTTTAAACTAGCGCTAATTTTTATTGTAAAAGATATAGGATGATCAATGGTCATTAAGCCTAAAATTCGTGGATTTATCTGCACAAACGCACACCCAGCTGGTTGTGCAGAGCATGTTCAAGAACAAATTAACTATGTAAAACAACAAGGCGCATTAAAAAGTGCACCAAAAAATGTATTAGTTATTGGCGCATCAACAGGCTACGGCTTGGCATCGCGCATTACTGCTGCGTTTGGTGGTGGTGCTAAAACATTAGGTATTTTCTTTGAAAAAGAAGGTACAGATCGTAAAACAGGTTCTGCTGGTTGGTACAATACTGCTGCTTTTCAAGAAGCTGCAGACGAAGCGGGTCTTTGGTCTAAAAATATTAATGGCGATGCGTTTTCTAACGAAATCAAGCAAAAAGCAATCGACACTATTAAAGCAGATTTGGGTAAAGTAGATTGTATTATTTACAGCCTAGCGTCTCCTCGTCGTACTGATCCAAATACAGGCGAAGTGTTCTCATCTACACTTAAGCCAATAGGTAATGCAGTAACCACTAAAAATTTAAATACATCAAAGCGTGAAATTGATGAAATTACGGTTGAAGCTGCAAATCAAGACGATATCGACAACACTATTAAAGTAATGGGTGGTGAAGATTGGGAAATGTGGATTGACGCATTAAAAGAAGCGGATGTATTAGCCGATAACTTTAAAACTACAGCGTATACTTATATTGGTAAAAAGCTAACATGGCCAATATACGGACACGCTACTATTGGTAAAGCTAAAGAAGATTTAGACCGTGCAACGGCTGCTATTAAAGAATCAACAAAAGATTTAAATGGTGAGGCGTATGTTTCATCACTTAATGCAGTAGTGACACAAGCAAGTTCTGCTATTCCTATTATGCCGTTATATATTTCTGCTTTATTTAAAGTTATGAAAGCAGATGGCACGTATGAAGGCACCATTGAGCAAATTCACGCATTATTTAGTGAAAACCTATATGGTGAATCGCCTCGCTTTGACGACGGTGGGCATTTATTCCAAAACTATAAAGAGCTAGAAGACGATGTGCAAGCACGCGTTCAAGCTGTATGGGATAGTGTTGATACAAGCAGCATTGATGAGCTAACAGACTATGTTGGTTACCATAATGAGTTTTTACGCTTATTTGGTTTTGGTATAGACGGTGTTGACTACGATCAAGACATAGATTCAGTTAAGCCAATTGCTAATATGATTGACTAACAGAACTTAGGGCCTGTTTATCTTTCGAGTTTAAATTTGCAGCAGTCTGTTTGGTATTTAGGCAAGGCAGAGCCTATGTAGTGTGGTTATTCCCCATAAATGGGCGATAACGTAGCATTAATGCCAAACAGGCGCTGCCCAAAGGGTTCTGCCTAGGGGCTATTTACTCTTTGTTGCTCGGTTTTTACTTAGCCCACTAGGTTACAAACCTCACGCCGCGATTAAATAGCCCCTAGATTGAACAAATTTTAATCCTGAAAGGTCAACAGGCCCTAGTTATTAAAAGCCGCAATAGCGGCTTTTTTTGTATTATGCGATTTGTTTAATTTGCGATGAAATCAGGAATGATAATTGCTTAGGCTACCACTTTGGTCTACCTTGATTTTTATTTAAATCACTTAACAAAACTAAATAAGTGTTTCTGTCGTATAATTTTCATAAATACACTCGCATAGTCATCTAAAATGATGTTAAAATCTCGACAATATGTGATGAGTTTTACTACGTTGCTTGTTTGATATTTCTAGCAAGCTGCTCTTTTGTACCTTGATATAACTTGGAATAACTCAAATGGCGACGTGGTTGATACGATTTTTCAGTTTCTTTCCTTTAATGTAATGCAAGTGCGTATGATCAATATAAAAAAAGGTCTGGATTTACCCTTAGAGGGCGCGCCACAGCAAGTTATACATGACGGTTCTGCTGTCAAACGTGTAGCTGTGCTTGGCGAAGAGTTTATCGGTATGCGTCCAACCATGCATGTTCGTGTGGATGACCAAGTCAAAAAAGGCCAGGTACTTTTTGAAGATAAAAAGAACCCAGGCGTCCTATTTACTGCTCCAGCTTCTGGCACAGTAAAAGAAATAAATCGTGGTGCTAAACGTGTGCTGCAATCTGTTGTTATTGAAGTAGCAGGCAGTGAGCAAATCACCTTTGACTCTTTCAAAGCAGACGAGCTTGCGAGCTTAGAGCGTGAAAAAGCCAAAGAAGTACTTATCCAGTCTGGTCAATGGACAGCACTTCGTGTTCGCCCATTCAGTAAAGTAGCGGCTGTGGATGCAAATCCTAGTTCTATTTTCGTGACCGCAACTGACACAAACCCATTAGCTGCAGATCCTGCAGTGATAATTGCCGAAAATGCGCAAGCATTTGAAGCGGGTCTTGCTGTTATTTCGCGTTTGACCGATGGTAAAGTATTTGTGTGTAAAAAAGCAGGTAGCCAAGTTCCTAGCTCATCTATAGCTCAAGTAGAAGTACATGAGTTTGGTGGTGTGCATCCGGCTGGCCTCGTTGGCACTCATATCCATCATCTTGATGCAGTTTCTGTTAGCAAACAAGTTTGGCATATTGGTTACCAAGACGTTATTGCGTATGGTCACCTATTCCTTACTGGTGAAATTTACACAAATCGTGTTATTTCGCTTGCAGGTCCTCGCGTTAAAAACCCACGTTTAGTGAAAACACAATTAGGTGCTTCATTGGATGATTTAGTGGCTGGTGAGCTAGAAGACGGAGATAACCGCGTTATTTCTGGTTCTGTTCTATCAGGTTCTATTTCAAACGGTGTTCATGCATTCTTAGGTCGTTACCACGTTCAAGTATCTGTTTTACTTGAAGGTCGCGAAAAAGAATTGTTTGGCTGGATTGCACCAGGTAGTGATAAATTCTCTGTAACGCGTACATTCCTTTCTCACCTTGCGCCGAGTCGTTTATTTAAAATGACAACGTCAACAGGTGGTTCAAAACGTGCCATGGTACCAATTGGTAGCTACGAGCGCGTAATGCCGCTAGATATTTTGCCTACTCTATTATTACGTGACTTAATTGCACGCGATTTAGACAGTGCAATTTCATTGGGCGCGCTTGAACTTGATGAAGAAGATTTAGCGTTATGTACCTTCGTTTGTCCAGGCAAATACGAGTATGGTTCTATCCTACGCGATTGCTTAACTACGATCGAGAAGGAAGGCTAGAGAGATGGGTTTAAAAAAATATCTAGAAGATATCGAGCCGAATTTTGAAGCCGGTGGTAAATATGAAAAGTTTTATGCACTGTATGAAGCAGCTGCAACTATTTTTTATACACCAGGCTACGTAAATAAAGGCGCGACACACGTACGCGATAACATCGACCTAAAACGCATGATGATTTTAGTGTGGATGGCGACGTTCCCAGCTATGTTTTTTGGTATGTTCAATATCGGTCATCAGGCCGTAGGTGCTTTAGCACAAGGTTTTGAACTAGCAAATACGTGGCAAGTTGGTTTGTTCCAGTTATTCGGTGGTGAATTAACCGCTGATGCAGGCTGGGGCGCTAAGATGTTCTACGGAGCATGTTTCTTCCTACCTATCTACGCGGTAACATTTGCAGTAGGTGGTTTTTGGGAAGTAATATTTGCTTCTGTGCGTAAACACGAAATTAACGAAGGTTTCTTCGTAACTTCAGTATTATTCGCACTTATTTTGCCTGCAACGATTCCTTTATGGCAAGTTGCATTAGGTATTACGTTTGGTGTAGTAATCGCTAAAGAAATCTTTGGTGGTACTGGCCGTAACTTCTTAAACCCTGCTTTAGCCGGTCGTGCGTTCTTATTCTTCGCATACCCAGCTCAAATCTCGGGTGACACAGTATGGACAGCAGTAGATTCTTTCTCTGGTGCAACTATGCTAGGCCAAGCTTTCATTGGGCAACTAGACTTTGCAAACATGGAATTATGGTGGAATGCGTTTTACGGTTTCATTCAAGGTTCTGTAGGTGAAACATCTACACTTGCATTGTTAGTAGGTGGTTTGTTCTTAATTTACGTTCGTATCGCTTCTTGGCGCATCGTACTAGGTGTATTCCTAGGTATGGTAGCAACTGCATTTTTACTAAATGCTGTTGGCTCAGAAACTAACCCTGTATTTGCAATGCCTTGGTATTGGCATTTAGTACTAGGTGGCTTTGCGTTTGGTATGTTCTTTATGGCTACTGACCCTGTATCAGCTGCATTTACTGACAAAGGTAAATTGGCATATGGTCTATTAATTGGCTTTATGGTGGTTATGATACGTGTTGTGAATCCTGCTTTCCCAGAAGGTATGATGCTAGCAATCTTATTTGCTAACTTATTCGCTCCACTGTTCGATCACTTTGTAGTGCAGGCTAATATTAAGCGGAGGTTGGCACGTAATGTCTAGTAATAACGAATCAATCGGTAAAACGTTATCAGTTGTTGTAGCACTATGTTTAGTGTGTGCAATCATTGTATCGTTTGCTTCTGTACAGCTTCGTCCTTTACAGCAAGCTAATAAAAACAAAGATATTCAAAGCAATATCTTGGCTGCTGCGGGTATCGATAAAGTTGAAAATGTTTTAGAAACATTTGATGCAAAAATCGAAGCGCGCGTTGTAAACATGACTACAGGTGAGTTTGTAGATACAGACCCAACAATTTTTGATTTTGAAAAAAGCAAATATGATGCAGCGCTAAGTGTTTCTCTTCAAGAGAAAGGCGTTAAAGATATTGCTGGTATTCAACGTGTGACTAAAGAGTCGCCGGTGTATATCTCTAAAAAAGAAGATGGCTCAGTTGATGCAATTATTCTTCCTATCCAAGGCTACGGCTTATGGGGCTTAATGTACGGTTTTATCTCGCTTGAAAGCGACGCTGAAACAGTTAAGAGCATTATCTTTTATAAGCATAATGAAACCCCAGGTCTAGGTGGCGAAATCCAAAATCCACAGTGGACTGCTACATGGGAAGGTAAAGAACTTCCAATTCAAATTGTTAAAGGTACTGCGGGCAATGATGAGCATAAGATCGATGGTCTTTCAGGTGCTACATTAACGTCTAACGGTGTTGATCATGCAGTTGACTTTTGGACTGGCGAAAATGGCTTTGGCCCTTTCCTTGCGAAAGTACGTAAAGGAGCGTTGAAATAATGGCTGATACTAAAGAAATGAAGGCGGTCCTATTTGGTCCGGTTTTAGCTAACAACCCAATCGCACTACAAGTACTTGGTATTTGTTCTGCGCTAGCGGTAACGTCTAGCTTAAAAAATGCGTTAATCATGTCAATCGCATTGACATTAGTAACTGCATTTTCGAGCTTCTTTATCTCGCTTATTCGTAACCAGATCCCATCATCTGTTCGTATCATCGTACAAATGACAATTATTGCATCGTTGGTAATCGTTGTTGACCAAGTATTACAGGCATTCTCTTACGCTACGGCAAAAGAGCTTTCTGTATTCGTTGGTCTAATTATTACTAACTGTATTGTAATGGGTCGTGCTGAAGCATATGCGATGAAGTCGCCACCAATTATGTCTTTCCTTGACGGTATTGGTAATGGCTTAGGTTACTCTGTAGTACTACTTACTGTTGGTTTCATTCGTGAGCTATTCGGTAAGGGTTCACTATTCGGTGTTGATATTATCCCATTAGTACAAGATGGCGGTTGGTATCAGCCTATGGGTCTATTGATCTTACCACCGAGTGCATTCTTCATCATTGGTTTATTCATATGGGTACTTCGTACTTATAAGAAAGACCAAGTAGAAGCTAAAGCGTAAGGGGCAAATAGTGGAACATTATATTAGTTTATTTGTAAAAGCCGTTTTTATTGAGAACTTAGCGTTGTCATTCTTCTTAGGCATGTGTACTTTTTTAGCAGTATCTAAAAAAGTAACTACATCAATTGGCCTAGGTATAGCTGTTATAGTTGTATTGGGTATTTCTGTACCTGTTAACAACTTGGTTTACCATGCGGTACTTGCACCAGGTTCACTTACTTGGTTAGGTTATCCAGATGCGGATCTTAGCTTTTTACGTTTCTTAACTTTCATTGGTGTTATTGCAGCACTTGTGCAAATTCTTGAAATGGCATTAGATAAGTTTTTCCCTGCACTATACAACGCATTAGGTATCTTCTTGCCACTTATCACAGTTAACTGTGCAATATTTGGTGCGGTATCTTTCATGGTTGAGCGTAACTATGACTTCGGCGAGTCTGTTGTCTATGGTATTGGCGCTGGTGTTGGTTGGGCGCTTGCAATTACATTACTTGCAGGTATCCGTGAGAAACTGAAATATTCAGACGTACCAGATGGCTTACGTGGTTTAGGTATTACCTTCATCACTGTTGGTTTAATGGGACTTGGCTTTATGTCATTCTCTGGTATTTCACTGTAAAGGGTAGCGAGGATAAATCATGGATTATCAGATTTTCTTAGGCGTTGGTGTTTTTATCGCTATCGTTGTACTACTAGTTTTAGTGATCATTGGTGCTAAATCTCAGTTAGTTGCAAGCGGTGACATCATCATCGGTATTAATGGCGATAAAGACAAAGCCATTACTACATCAGCAGGTAATAAGCTTTTAAGTGCATTATCTGAGTCAGGTATATTTGTATCATCTGCTTGTGGTGGCGGTGGCTCTTGTGGTCAATGTCGTGTACACATTAAAGAAGGTGGTGGTGATATCCTGCCAACTGAGCTTGATCACATTTCTAAAGGTGAAGCCCGTGAAGGCTGTCGTTTAGCGTGTCAGGTAAATGTTAAAAACGACATGGAAATTGAGCTTGAAGAGTCAATTTTCGGTGTTAAAAAATGGGACTGTGAAGTTATCTCTAACGATAACAAAGCAACCTTCATTAAAGAACTTAAACTGCAAATCCCTGGTGATGAGTCAGTGCCTTTCCGTGCGGGTGGTTACATCCAAATCGAAGCGCCACCTCACCATGTTAAATATGCAGATTTCGATGTTCCTGAAGAATATCGTGGCGATTGGAACCATTTTGGTTTCTTCGACCTGGAGTCAAAAGTAGACGAAGAAACAATTCGTGCATACTCAATGGCTAACTACCCAGAAGAAGAAGGCATCATTATGCTTAACGTGCGTATTGCTGCTCCGCCTCCAAGAAACCTAAGCTTGCCATGTGGTAAAATGTCTTCGTACATTTGGTCACTTACAAAAGGCGACAAGGTAACTATTTCAGGTCCATTTGGTGAGTTCTTTGCTAAAGACACAGATGCAGAAATGATCTTTGTTGGTGGTGGTGCTGGTATGGCGCCAATGCGTTCACATATCTTTGACCAACTTAAACGTTTGAACTCTAAACGTAAGATGAGCTTTTGGTATGGTGCACGTTCTGAACGTGAAATGTTCTACGTAGAAGATTTTGACGGCCTAGCCGCTGAAAATCCTAATTTCGTATGGCATACAGCACTTTCAGATCCACAACCTGAAGATAACTGGGAAGGCTATACTGGCTTTATCCATAACGTGTTATTTGAGAACTATCTTAAAGACCACGAAGCGCCAGAAGATTGTGAGTACTACATGTGTGGTCCTCCAATGATGAACGCGGCAGTTATTACTATGCTTAAAGATTTAGGTGTTGAAGACGAAAATATCTTACTAGATGACTTCGGTGGCTAACACTAATACCAAAACAGTTTAGTTTTGGTTAAAATACCAGCCTCGTAGCACTTGTGTTACGAGGCTTTTTTTATTCTTTAATTTTATCAATCTATTAAGTAGAGCTGTTATGAATCGAGTAAGTACTTCACAAGGCATAATGGCCTTTTTACTAATCACACTGACCTTATTACTGTCTGGGTGTGGTGAAAAACCAGAGTCGAGGGAAACCTTTTTAGAAGGTAAGACTATGGGCACCACTTATCATATTAAATATTACGATGAGCAGGGCCAGCTATCAGCTTCACAATTACAGCTGCAAATAGACGCTGTTTTAAAAGATGTGAATCAGTCTATGTCTACTTACATAGAAGACTCTGAAATAAATACATTTAACAGATTACCAGCAAATCAAGTTATGCCAATTAGCGAAGATTTTAGGGCTGTTATCAGCGAGTCTATTCGCTTAGGCGAATCAACTAAAACACTCGATGTCACTATGGGGCCTTTAATTGATTTATGGGGCTTTGGTCCTGATAAAAAACCAACCAATCGCCCAAGTGATGAAGAGCTTGCAACTATGGTCGAAAAAATAGGTATTGATAAACTTATTTTAGATGAGCAAGGACTGTCTAAAACAGTTAATGGGTTAGAGCTTTCGTTTTCGGCAACGGCTAAAGGCTATGGTATTGATAAAGTAGCGCAGTTATTAGAAAGCCACAGTATTACCAATTACATGGTTGAGATTGGTGGAGAGCTGCGTATAGCAGGTGAAAAGCCAAATAATCAGGATTGGAAAATTGCGATTGAGCAACCAGATGCGCAACCTGGAGAGCGAAAGGTACACCGTGTTTTATCGCCAGGTACAAACGGTATTGCTACGTCAGGTGATTACCGTATTTTTTATAAAATGGATGGCGAGATCTATACTCATTTAATTGATCCCGTGACCGGCATGCCTATTAAGCACGACTTAGTGTCGGTAACTGTGCTTCATCCAAGCGCTATGACGGCAGATGGTTTAGCGACTGCACTTACTGTGATGGGTATGGAAAAAGCGCAGGCATACGCTCAGCAGCACGATTTACCGGTATACTTAATAGGTAAATCAAATGAGGGTTTAGTTACTTATTCAAGCCCTGCATTTAAACCTTATTTGTAGTATGGTGCTGGCTTGTTTATTTTCGCGTTATTTGGGTATATAATAGCAGTCGCTCAAAAATGTTTGAGTTTAATTAATTGCTGATCAATAGGGGCTAAGCAATGTCACTTTTTCTTCTTACTTTTGGCTTACTAATTTTGATAGTTTCGGCTATGGCCGTTGGTATGATCGTGCAAAAAAAATCTATGGCAAGCAGCTGTGGTGGTTTAGGTTCGGTTGGTATTGATAAAGCCTGTGATTGCGATGATCCATGTGATAAACGCAAAAACCGTTTAGCTAAAGAGCAAGCCTGGAAAGAAAACCAAATTATTTAAGTCCGCCTTAAATATTAAAAAGCGCTTTATAGCGCTTTTTTTGTGTCTGTAAAACTGCTTAACTCGATAGCTTCTAAAGTAATCCAATCTTAATGTATTAGACAAACGTCTATAGTTTAGTTTTTTTCACCTATTAGGTTTATTTTTCTCGTTTGTCAAATTGGAGCTAACACTCTAAAGTTTAACCATAGACACAGAGCAAGGCTCTCGTCATAAGCTTGAGGCAAGTTAGCCTCGCTTAAAAGAATCTTTATATTGTGTGTGAAGATGTTGTCAGTGTGAAAGACAACTCAAGTTCGGTGGATTCACTTCCATAAAGAACGAGTTTGAGTTGTTTTTATTCCCTTTCAATACCACGTAATGTAAACCAAGAATCTTTATATTGTGTGTGAAGATGTTGTCAGTGTGAAAGGCAACTCAAATTCGGTGGTGACTGCATTTGAGTTGTTTTTATTTCCCTACAATGCCACGCAGTGTAAACCAAGAATCTTTATATTGTGTGTGAAGATGTTGTCAGTGTGAAAGGCAACTCAAATTCGGTGGTGACTGCATTTGAGTTGTTTTTATTTCCCTACAATGCCACGTAATGTAAACCAAGAATCTTTATATTGTGTGTGAAGATGTTGTCAGTGTGAAAGGCAACTCAAATTCGGTGGTGACTGCATTTGAGTTGTTTTTATTTCCTTACAATGCCACGCAGTGTAAACAAAAAATCTTTATATTGTGTGTGAAGATGTTGTCAGTGTGAAAAGCGGCTCAATTTCGGTGGTGACTGAATTTGAGCTGTTTTTATTTGTGCCACACAATTATTATTCCTTCCAAAAAAACCTATAATTTTATTAAATATTCTGCTTTAAATTATTTTTAATTCTAGCTAACTCAATGTTTTTTATGTTGTTATTTTTTATTAACAAAATAGCTTCGAAAGCTTAACCCAAATTAATTGATTTTTAGTTGAACAGAAAATTCTCTTTGTTATACTCACGTTCGAACTTTCAGTAAGTTTTGAAAGTTTGATTGATACGGATCAATTTTCGCTAGGTAAATATGTGCTAGCTGGATTTGATTGTATTTAGCACCTGGTTTTAGGGCTTACAACAGCAATGTTTTTTAAATTTTTCCATTGCAAACTGTATTCCTCTAATTTTGTTATAGTCATTTTAGTAGGTTAATGTTTTTGAACACACTTTCTTTGCATCATACAAATACGGATCTTGCCTCTGGCGAGCCGCAGACGTGTGAGCGCTTGAATAAAGCAGGCAAGGGCGTGTGTGTAGCTATAACTTTATTAGTGTTTAATACTGTAATGTTGCTAAGTGGTGCACTAGAGGATGCCTTCAAGCTTGAAGCGCTATTAAGTGATGGGTTTATTGTAGAGCCGCTGTTACTTACTATTGTGCAATTTTTAGCTCATCCGATCATATCAAGTCAGTTACTTATTGGCCTTTGCTGGCTATTGTTCCATATTTTTCCAGCGCGTCGTGCTGGAATTATCCTCCGTAAAGCAGCCTTTGCTTTTAGCGAGGCTAAAGTTCTTCAGCCAGTGCAAGTTGCACACGGTTGTCGTGCTCCACCTAGCTTTACAGGTTGTCTGTAAGGCTGCATTTTGTTGCTGGTTTTAATTATTTGTTCTTGCTGTAAATAATTAAGGTTAGCTAAAACAAAGTAGCTCAGTGTTTTTTAAACACATTTCAGCCAACCACCACTCACCCAAGTTAACTTTTATTACGTTATATAAATGCGTTTAGAAAGCTGGGTTTGTTGCTAGGTCATTATTGGCATGAGCTTTAGGTTTTGAATAGCCCCCTTATTTTTTATAATTTAATTCCAGTTAACTTGGGTTTTACCGAAAAATCGTTGCTTTGTTTTTTATTTAAAGCAGCAAATTAGAACTTTTAGGTTTGTAGGATACTCCCTTGTTAATTCGTAACCTTTGTAATATTGCTTTAGCTAGTACAGTGCTGGCGTTGTCAGGCTGTAAAGGCGGGATACTCGATCCAAAAGGGCAGATAGGCATAGATGAGAAAAATTTAATCATCATCGCAACCGTGCTTATGTTGCTTGTAGTCGTTCCCGTTATTGTGATGACTTTGTATTTCGCATGGAAATATAGAGACACGCAAACTCATGAAATTTACGCTCCAAAATGGGCTCATTCAAATAAAATTGAAGCCGCAGTTTGGGCTGTCCCTATTGTTATTGTGATTATTTTAGGTGTTATTACCTGGGTGTCTACCCAAGAGCTAGACCCTTACAAACCAATTGAAGGTAAAGGTAAGCATCTTACTGTTGAAGTGGTTTCATTAAACTGGAAGTGGCTATTTATTTATCCTGAGCAAGGTATTGCTACGGTTAATGAATTAGTGTTTCCGGCTAATGTACCTGTTGAATACAAAATCACTTCAGAGAGCACAATGAACTCGTTTTTCATTCCGCAATTGGGTAGTCAAATATACTCAATGGCCGGTATGGAAACCAAGCTTCACTTAATTGCTAATGAGCCAGGTACATTTAAAGGCTTTTCGGCAAATTACAGTGGTGCAGGCTTTACTGGTATGAAGTTTAATGCCATTGCTACACCTACTCAAGCTGGTTTTGATAAGTGGGTGAGTGATGTGAAAGCGAATTCAAGCGCTAATAATCTTACTCATGCAAATTATGTTGAACTTGCAAAAGCAAGCGAAAATAACCCAGTTGCTTATTACGGTAAAGTTGATGACGGCTTATTTCATACCATCGTTATGAAATACATGCAGGCACATGGCGATATGAACAAAAAGCAACATGCAATGGGCGAACATGGGCAAATGAGTAAGAAGCATCAAGTAATGGATGAACACTCAATGCCATCATCTCACAGCCAGGGCGAGGAATAATAATGTCGTTATTAGGTAAACTAACAATAGACGCAATTCCGTTTCATGAGCCAATTCTTGTGTTCACGATGTCGGTTATTGCTATAGCTGGGCTTATTATTGCCGGGCTTATTACAAAGTATAAAAAATGGGGCGTGCTTTGGCGCGACTGGATCACGTCTGTTGATCATAAACGCTTAGGCGTAATGTATATTCTTTTAGCACTAATAATGCTGTTCCGTGGTTTTTCTGATGCCATTATGATGCGTGCTCAGTTAGCGCTTGCTACCAGTGGTGCGCCCGGTTATTTACCACCTGAACACTACGACCAAATATTTACTGCCCACGGCGTAATTATGATCATATTTATGGCTATGCCATTTATGATTGGTTTAATGAACATTGTTTTACCACTGCAAATTGGTGCTCGCGATGTTGCATTCCCATTTTTAAATAACTTAAGCTTTTGGTTTACAGCCAGCGGTGCCATTTTAATTAATATGTCGCTAGTGTTTGGTGAGTTTGCTAAAACAGGTTGGGTGGCCTATCCACCGCTTTCGGAGTTGACCTTTAGCCCTGGGGTGGGGGTAGATTATTATATTTGGGCCTTGCAAATATCCGGGCTCGGTACACTTCTAACAGCAGTAAACTTTTTAGCAACCGTGTTTAAAATGCGTGCACCAGGTATGACCCTAATGAAAATGCCAATTTTCACATGGACATGTACGTGGGCAAACATCTTAATTGCAGCATCATTCCCAATTTTAACTGCTGTACTTGCAATGCTAACGCTTGACCGTTATCTCGATTTCCACTTCTTTACCAATGAATTGGGCGGTAACGCCATGATGTACATCAACCTATTTTGGGCATGGGGTCATCCTGAGGTATACATATTAGTATTACCAGCATTTGGTATTTTCTCTGAAATTATTTCGACCTTTGCCGGTAAACGTTTATTTGGTTACAAATCGATGGTTTACGCCAGCGGTGCAATCTCAATTTTAGGCTTTATTGTTTGGTTACATCACTTCTTTACGATGGGGTCGAGCGCTAACGTTAACGCGTTCTTTGGGGTAATGACCATGGTTATTGCCGTACCAACTGGGGTTAAGTTGTTTAACTGGTTATTTACTATTTACCGAGGTCGTTTACGTATTAGCGTACCGGTACTTTGGACTCTTGGCTTTATGGTTACCTTTACCGTAGGCGGTATGACCGGTGTATTACTTGCTATTCCTGGTGCCGATTACGTACTGCATAACAGCTTATTCTTAATTGCACATTTTCATAACACCATTATTGGTGGTGCTGTATTTGGCTACCTTGCTGGTTTTGTATTTTGGTTCCCTAAAGCAATGGGCTTTAAACTTAACGAAAAATGGGGCAAAGCATCATTCTGGTGTTGGATTATCGGTTTCTTCGTTGCATTTATGCCGTTGTACGTACTTGGTTTCTTAGGTATGACACGTCGTTTAAACCACACTAACAACCCAGATTGGAACATTTGGTTATACATTGCCGCAGGCGGTGCTGTAATAATTATGTTTGGTATTGTTAGCCAAGTAATTCAATTATATGTGAGCTTTAGAGACCGTGAAGCGCTTGACGATACAACAGGCGATCCGTGGAACGGCCATACACTTGAGTGGGCTACAAGTTCACCTCCGCAAATTTATAACTTTGCAACAATTCCACACATCGATGATATTGATGCATGGACCGACATGAAAGAAAAAGGCCAAGCATACCAAGATAAAGCAAACTATAGCCCTATTCATATGCCTAAAAACACATCAGCTGGCGTGTTAATGGCAGCAAGCTTAACAGTATTCTGTTTTGCAATGATTTGGCATATTTGGTGGTTAGCTGTTGTTGGGCTAGTAGGCGCAATTGCCATCTTTATCAAACGTTGTTACACCAGCGATGTTGATTACTATATTCAACCTGATGAAATTGCACGCACTGAAGCTGCGTATAATTCAAGTGGCATTAAGGAGCTAAAAGCGTGAGTACACTTTCTGCAAATTTAGAATCAGTATCGCACGATGATCATGCCCACGCGCATGATCATCACGATACATCGGGTGACACCATATTCGGTTTTTGGTTATACCTAATGACCGATTGCCTATTATTTGCCTCGTTTTTTGCCACTTACGCTGTGTTATTTATGAACACAGCCGGTGGTGTATCGGGTAAAGATATTTTTGAACTCGACTTTGTAGCAGTAGAAACTGCTGCACTACTTATTAGTAGTATTACCTTTGGCTTTGCCATGATTGCCGCTCAAGGGCAAAAAAAGGCACTAACACTGACTTGGTTATTTGTTACGTTTTGTTTAGGTGCTGTGTTTATTGGTATGGAAGTATACGAATTTCATCACCTAATTGTGCACGGTAATGGCCCACAACAAAGTGCCTTTTTAACATCGTTTTTCTCATTAGTTGGCTTACATGGATTACATGTAACGGCTGGACTAATTTGGATGACCATAATGATGATTGAAGTTGCTAAACGTGGTCTAGGCAAAGCAACCGTAACGCGTTTAAGCTGCTTAAGCCTATTTTGGCACTTCTTAGACATTGTTTGGATTTGTGTATTTACCGTTGTTTATTTGATGGGAGCAATGTAATGAGCCACAGCGAAACGCATGCGTTAAAACAAGCGCAAAGTGATCATCATGATGAATCTCATGGAAGTGTTAAAACTTACTTAATTGGCTTTGTGCTATCGGTAATTTTAACTGCTATACCGTTTTATATGGTTATGGAAGGTGACTTCTCAAAAGCAACAACGCTTTGGAGCATTGTTACTTTTGCAATCGTACAAATTTGGGTGCATTTAAAGTACTTTTTACACCTTAATTTTACCACCGAAAATGGCCGTGCAAGTACTTTCTCATTCCTATTCAGTGCTCTGATCATCGTAATGGTTGTTGGGTTATCTGTTTGGATCATTTATGAATCTAACGCAATGATGATGTACTAGGAGTTGAAGATGTTTCGTCGTTATTTATCAGTGACAAAGCCGGGTATTATTATGGGCAATTTGATCAGCGTAGCGGGTGGGTTTTTACTTGCCTCGCGCGGTGATATAGACCCATGGTTAATGATTGCCACATTAATTGGTTTGTCGCTAGTGGTTGCATCAGGTTGTGCTATCAACAATGTTATAGATAGAGACATTGATGTAGCCATGGCACGTACTCGTACGCGGGTAACAGTAACTGGCGAAATGTCGGCCTTTGCTGCACTTAGCCACGGTGTTTTATTGGGCGTTATTGGCTTTGGTTTACTTATCGCCTATACCACTCAAGCCGCGGTATTTTTTGCAGCCTTTGGCTACGTAATTTATGTAGGGGTTTATAGCCTCTACATGAAACGCAACTCAGTATATGGCACTTTTGTAGGCAGCCTTTCTGGCGCTGTACCGCCAGTAGTAGGTTACTGCGCCGTAACAGGGCAGTTCGATATGGGCGCATTAATACTGCTAGTTATGTTTAGCTTGTGGCAAATGCCGCACTCTTACGCCATCGCTATTTTTCGCTTTAAAGATTACCAAGCTGCAGGTATTCCAGTATTACCTGTGGCGCAAGGTATCGACAAAGCAAAACGCCACATTGTGCTTTATATTGCTGTATACGCCTTAGTTGTAATGTTACTGCCAATTACTGGCTACACAGGTGCTGCTTTTATGGCTGTTGCTTGTATTACAAGCTTTTGGTGGTTGCTAATGGCGCTACGTGGTTATCGTCGTAATATTGATATGAGTAGCTGGGCACGTAAAGTGTTCGCATTTTCAATTATTAATATTACAGCGTTAAGCATTGCTATGGCTGTTGATTATCACAGCGTTGCTCCACAGCTATTAACGCTTACCTAATTTAAAAGTTTTTAACTATTCCAAAGTTAATCCAAAGGCTCGAAAGAGCCTTTTTTTATGCCTAAATATTAAAATAATTGAACATTCGTATACTCGCTCTTTTACTTTTTAAAATCATCAGCATTGTAATAAAGTGGTTTAAGCGTGCCGCAATTAATAAACTTATAGGTAAGCTCATTTTCAGCTGGGACACGTTTTGAGGTACGAAGCTTTTGCATACACGCATTAACTAAATCGACAAAAATAAGATGGTTATAGCTCGGTGCTTTTTGAATTTTATGAATATAAATACGCTCAGTACCGCCTAGTGTAATCATGTCGTAGTCTTGCCATTGCGATGATTCACTCAAATCTTTTAGTTCTCTGGCATACAGCTGCTTACTCAAGACCAACTCTTTTTTTGAATAAATTAAACTACCACCTTGTTGATAATCACCCTCGTAAATATCGGCAATAATCGTAATTTCTTCACCACGCATTAAATGCTGAATATTAAACGCTTGTGGCTTTACGGTGATTAACTCGGCATTTCTAACAAAGCCTAAAAATGGAACATCGGGGTTTCCTATTTTATAAATAACTTGCACATCATTGGGTAAATTATAGGTGGGTAAATTCATTGCAATAATAGACGAGCCTTGATTAACCAAAGCCATAGGGTGCTCAGCATTGTAAGCGGGGTCTACCGGTGGAAGTTCTGCTTTTTCTTCTTCAGCTGCGGCAAAGCCACTTAAAGTGATTAGTAATAAAGTAAGTAGTAAGCGCATTATAATCTCAATTAATTTATGAGCTTAAATTGTAGTATAAAGTTTATATTACTTATATTTTTAAACTAAATTTAGACCTATATTATTGTTCAGATATGGAGTGCAACAATGTTCGTGCCTTTAAATGTAGATTTGCGTCCTCTGGGTTTGACGTATTAGTCAGCCAAATTACATTGCCTTCTTTATTTACAAACAATGTAGTAGGTGTGCCTCGTATACCTAATTGCTGTGCTATTGCATCGGCTTTTACGGCTGTTTTAAAAGTATAACCTCTATCGCTAAGCGCTTTAGCGGGAGTAGCATCGTCATCTTCTTTAAAGCTCACGGCAATAACTTTTAAGCCCATATCATCAATTTTTTGAAGTGCTGGCTGAAGCTTTTTACAGTACGGACACCACGTTGCCCAAAAGTGTAAAACGTAAGGTTGACCTAATAAATCTTGAGTATTGAGCGGCGACCCATCAGCCATTTGTAAATTTAATGTAGGTAGCTTAGGGTATGTTTCTTGCGTGCTTTCTTCTTGCGAATAGCTTGTAAAGCTTATAAAAATTAGTGCGATGGCAATAAATAGTTGTTTCATAATATGTTCGTTCTTATTTTACATATTAAATAAGAACGAGAATTTAACATTTTTATTTCAAACTAAAAGCGAGCGGCTTGCTCAACAACAATAGCATGGCGTTTAGCGAGGCGAAGATGGTCTTTATCGTAGCCACCACCTATTACTGTAGCAACGGGTGTATTGTGTTCAAGGCAGCGTTTTAGCACTAAATGGTCGCGCTTAACTATGCCATCCCAGCTGATATCTAATTTACCCAAGCCATCGCCTTGCCAAATATCAACGCCAGCATCGTAAAGTACCAAGCTTGGGTTTAGCTCTTTAAGTAAATAACTCAAGGTGTCGTCAACTACGGCAAGGTATTCGTCGTCTTTCATATTATCGGCTAAGCCAATATCTAAATCGCTAGCGGACTTTCTAAAGGGGAAGTTTTTTTCACAATGGATAGAACAAGTATAAGCGTATGCTTGATGCTCTAACATTGCGGCTGTGCCATCACCTTGGTGCACGTCTAAATCAAAAATAAGTACGTTAGTTACTTCACCCGATTCAATTAAAGTTTGCGTGGTAAAGGCTAAATCATTAACCATGCAGTAGCCTGAGCCAAAATCGGTATGCGCATGGTGTGTACCACCGGCTAAGTGGCACGCTATACCGTGTTTAAGTGCTAAGCGGGCTGTTTGTAACGTCCCTTGAGGGGCTGTAAAGGTACGTGCCATAAGCTCTTTTGACCAAGGTAGGCCAATGCGACGCATTGCTTTTTCATCTAAGCGGTTATTCCACAAATCGTGTATGTAATTTTCGCAGTGTATCAGCTCAAGTGGCTCTGGCGTGCCTAATATTGGCTCAACCAGGTTATCGCCAATCAAACCAAGCTCTGCAACATGCTGATATAAATGTGCAAACTTACTCATTGCAAAACGATGCTTTGGATCGAAATTAAACGAGTAGTTAGGGTGATACACCAAAGGTAAATGTGGATTTAAAGTCATGTTTGCACAAGTTAAAAAGTTTGCACTATGGTAATCAACTAATCCAAATGAGTCTATTCTTGCGTGTCGTGAATCAACATAGCGAGTTCGCGATGTAATAGTTCGTCATCAGCTAAGTTTAGCTCTATTAAACGCTTTAAATAAGTAATGCTGTCTATATCAATATGGTGGCATTTTAAACCAATATGATCTGCTTCTATATGGCACACCACAACCTCCATTTTTATTTCTATTTCGCTTTGAGGAAGTATAAAACGCAGTATTGCATTAGAATTAGTGTTACTTATAAAAGCATCGCACTTAGTAATTAATGCGCCATGTAAAGATACATCAAGTAATTTACATGGGTATTGGTGATCATTAAAAATTACTTGTGCATCGGTTGAAAATAAAACACGAGAAAACTGACGACGATTTTGCATAACCTAATTTAGCCTTACTGTTTTTATAATAAATTAAGCATAGCGGGTAATTCTCTACATGCTAGCAGGATATGCTCCTGTAATGCTGGTGGCATAAAAAAGCCCCGCATAAATGCAGGGCTTAGTATTACAGTAATAAATTAGCTAAAGTAAATATTAACCAATTTTTTTGTACTTAATACGTTTAGGTTCAGTTGCTGCTGCACCAAGTGTTTTTTTAAGCCACTCTTCGTATTCAGTATAGTTACCATCAAAAAAGTTAATTTGACCTTCGTCGCGGTAATCTAAAATGTGCGTAGCAATACGGTCAAGGAACCAACGGTCATGCGAGATACACATTACACAACCAGGGAACTCTAAAATAGCGTTCTCTAGTGCGCGTAGTGTTTCAACGTCCAAGTCATTGGTTGGCTCATCGAGTAGTAACACATTGCCGCCAGCTTTTAATAACTTAGCAAGGTGTAAACGGTTACGCTCACCACCTGATAGGTCTTTAACAAACTTTTGCTGATCGTTACCTTTAAAGTTAAAGCGACTTACATACGCACGGCTTTGGAACTCAAAGTTACCAATTTTTAGTACGTCTTGACCGTCTGATATTTCTTGGAAAACAGTTTTGCTTTCGTCCATACCGTCGCGGAACTGATCAACAGTAGCAAGGTGTACGCTTTCGCCAACGGTAATGCTACCGCTGTCTTGCTTTTGCTCACCACTGATCATTTTAAACAGCGTTGATTTACCCGCGCCATTAGCACCAATAATGCCCACAATGGCACCTTTTGGCATGCTAAAGCTTAAATCGTCAATTAAAACGCGGTCACCAAAACTCTTACGAAGATTCGTTACTTCAAGTACTTGATCCCCTAAGCGCGGGCCAGGTGGAATAAACATCTCGTTAGTTTCGTTACGTTTTTGGTAATCAGACTGCTGCATTTCAGTAAACTGAGCCATACGTGCTTTTGACTTAGCTTGGCGACCTTTAGGGTTTGAACGAACCCATTCAAGTTCTTGCGCAATTGATTTTTGACGTGCTTTTTCAGATTTTTGTTCTTGCTGTAAGCGCGCATCTTTTTGTTCAAGCCAAGAAGAGTAGTTACCTTCCCATGGAATACCTTCACCACGGTCAAGCTCCAATATCCAACCCGCTACATTATCAAGGAAGTAACGGTCATGCGTTACCGCCACAACAGTGCCTTCGTAATCGTGTAAGAAGCGCTCTAACCATGCAACCGACTCAGCATCCAAGTGGTTAGTTGGTTCATCGAGAATAAGCATGTCTGGTTTTTCAAGCAGTAATCGACATATAGCAACACGACGACGCTCACCACCTGAAAGGTGCTCAATTTTAGCATCCCATTCTGGCAGACGAAGTGCATCAGCAGCACGCTCTAAAACGTTGTCGATGTTATGACCATCGTGCGCCTGAATAACAGCTTCAAGTTCGCCTTGCTCTTTTGCAAGTGCGTCAAAGTCAGCGTCTTCCATGGCGTATTCGTTATACACTTCGTCAAGACGTTTAAGTGCGTGTTTAACTTCGCCAACAGCTTCTTCAACTATTTCACGAACTGTTTTGCTTTCGTCTAAAACAGGCTCTTGCGGTAAATAACCAATTTTTGTACCAGGCTGAGGATGTGCATCACCTTCAAAATCTTGGTCAACACCGGCCATAATACGTAGTAACGTAGATTTACCAGAACCGTTTAAACCAAGCACACCAATTTTAGCGCCAGGAAAAAAGTGTAACGAAATATCTTTTAAGATAGTGCGCTTAGGTGGCACAACCTTAGATACTCGACTCATCGAGAATATAAATTTATCAGGTAAAACCATGGAGGAAAGCCTTCAAATAATAATAAAAATTTCAATGTTGTATTGTAGTGGCTGACAGGTGAAACAGTCAACGAATGGCGGGTTTTAAAGCACTAAAGCATGCTTGTAAGTAAAGTATAAAATCATGAATAAATTTCATTTAGACATCTATACATCTAGAGGTTGATATTTTTTACTTTCAGTTCATAATTAACTTTCGGTTTTTATGAGCAGGAGTAAAAATATGCCAATTACAGTAAAAGACGAGTTGCCGGCAATTGCACGTTTACGTCAAGAAAACGTATTTGTAATGCCAAAAACACGTGCAAAAACGCAAGAAATACGCCCAATGCGTTTGGCTATTTTAAACTTAATGCCTAATAAAGTAGAAACCGAAGTTCAGTTTATTCGTTTGCTTGCCAACTCGCCTTTGCAAGTAAATGTAGAACTACTGCGCCTCGATACTCACCGCAGTAGCAGTAATTCAGAAGAGCACCTTGATACCTTTTATCGTTATTTTTCTGAGGTTAAAGACAACAATTACGATGCATTAATTGTAACCGGCGCGCCACTTGCCCATTTAGAATACGACGATGTAGCGTATTGGGATGAGTTAAAGGTCATTATAGATTGGGCTGAGCAACACGTTACCTCTACGTTATTTTCGTGCTGGGCAGCACATGCAGCGTTATATCACCGTTACAATTTAAAGCGTGATTTAAAAGACGACAAACTGTGTGGTGTATTTACCCACCAATGTTACTTTGATCACGGCGCACTGACTCGCGGGTTCGACGACACCTTTTTAGTACCGCACTCACGTTATGGTCACATTGATATAAATAAAATAAACGCCTGCGATGAGCTAGTTGTACTGGCTGGTTCTGAGCGAGTAGGGGCTTACTTACTTAAAAATAAATCGGGTAGCCAAGTGTTTATAACCGGTCATCCTGAGTACGACGCCGACTCGCTAAAAGCAGAATACGACCGCGATTGTAAAAAAAGCCCTAATGCACCAAAACCCGAAAATTACTTTCCGGATGACGATGCAACCAAACAACCTTCAAAAACGTGGCAAAGCCATGCTTTTTTACTTTTTTCGAACTGGTTAAATTACTACGTGTACCAAACCACACCGTATGATATTAATTTAGTTAGCCAAGACGTGAGGACTAACAACTATGCCGAATAACGCTCCTACAAATAATAAGCAAGCCGAAATAAGCGCCGCATTAAAAGAACGCATTTTAATTTTAGATGGCGCTATGGGCACCATGATCCAAGATCATAAGCTAGAAGAAGAAGACTATCGCGGAGAGCGTTTTAAAGACTGGCATGTATTAATTAAAGGCAATAACGATTTATTAAGCCTAACCAAGCCTGATTTAATCACTGATATTCATCGTGGTTTTTTATCAGCGGGCGCCGATATTATCGAAACCAACACGTTTAACTCGACCACTATTTCGATGGAAGATTACGACATGGCAAGCCTAAGCCGTGAAATAAACCGAGAGTCGGCTAAATTAGCACGCGCCATTTGTGATGAATTTACGGCTAAAACGCCAGAAAAACCGCGTTATGTAGCCGGTGTTTTAGGGCCGACATCTAAAACGTGTTCAATTTCGCCAGACGTAAACGATCCGGGTTACCGAAATGTCACCTTTGATAAGCTGGTTACTGCGTATATTGAATCAACACTTGCATTAATGGAAGGCGGCGCCGATTTAATACTAATCGAAACTATATTCGATACCCTTAATGCAAAAGCCGCCTCGTTTGGCGTTGAAGAAGCCTTTGAGCAAGCAGGGCGTAAATTACCAGTTATGATTTCGGGTACTATTACCGACGCCTCTGGTCGTACGCTTTCGGGGCAAACAACCGAAGCATTTTATAATTCTATTCGCCATATTAAGCCTATTTCGATTGGTCTAAACTGTGCGCTTGGTCCTGATTTACTGCGCCAGTATGTAGAAGAGTTATCGCGCGTGTGCGAAACCTTTACATCGGTACATCCTAATGCGGGCTTACCAAATGAGTTTGGTGAATACGACTTAGAAGCGGGCGATATGGCAACCGAAATTATCGATTGGGGTAAATCGGGCTTTATTAATATAGTAGGCGGATGCTGTGGCACCACGCCTGCGCATATTCGCGCTTTTGCAAAAGGTTTAGCGGGCGTTAAACCACGCCAACTACCAGAGCTTGAAGTACGCATGCGTTTATCAGGCCTTGAAGCCTGTAACTTAAATTAAGGAGCCAGCATGACCCAACAAATAGCAGTATTTACTAATGTCGGCGAACGTACCAATGTAACGGGTTCTGCCATGTTTAAACGTTTAATCATGGAAGAAGACTTTGAAGCCGCGCTAACAGTGGCACGCGAACAAGTAGAAAATGGCGCACAGGTTATTGATATAAACATGGACGAAGCCATGTTGGACTCAAAAGCCGCCATGGTTAAGTTTTTAAACTTAATAGCCTCAGAGCCTGATATTTCTCGCGTACCAATTATGGTCGACTCCTCAAAATGGGAAGTAATAGAAGCAGGCTTAAAGTGTATTCAAGGCAAGGCAATTGTTAACTCAATATCGCTAAAAGAGGGCGAAGAGCCGTTTATTCGCCAAGCTAAAATAATAAAACGCTTTGGTGCAGCCGCTGTTGTAATGGCGTTTGATACCGACGGGCAAGCCGACACGGCAGACCGTAAGTTCGCAATATGTGCGCGCAGTTATAAAATATTGGTAGAAGACATTGGCTTTGCGCCAGAAGATATTATATTCGACCCTAATATATTTGCCGTAGCCACCGGTATTGAAGAGCACGATAACTACGCCGTAGAATTTATTGAAGGCACTCGCCGTATTAAGCAAAATTTGCCGCACTGTAAAGTGTCGGGCGGTGTATCAAATGTATCGTTTTCGTTTAGGGGTAATAACCCCGTACGTGAAGCCATTCACTCGGTGTTTTTATATCACGCTATTCAAGCTGGTATGGACATGGGTATTGTAAATGCGGGGCAACTAGCCGTTTACGATGATATACCAGAAGAACTACGTAAAGCCGTTACAGACGTAATACTTAACACCGACTCAGGCGCAGGCGAGCGTTTAGTAGAGCTTGCACCAAAATACTCGGGTATGGCGCAAGCCGAGCGAGTAGAAGATTTAGAGTGGCGCACATGGCCTGTTGCAAAACGCCTTGAGCACGCGCTTGTTAAAGGTATTACTACCTTTATAGATGAAGATACCGAAGAATGCCGCGCCGCAGCAGCTAAACCTATTCACGTAATTGAAGGGCCGTTAATGGACGGCATGAACGTAGTAGGCGACTTATTTGGCGCAGGTAAAATGTTTTTACCACAAGTTGTTAAATCGGCGCGCGTAATGAAGCGAGCCGTAGCCTACCTAGACCCATACATTGAGCTTGAAAAAGAAGAAGGCTCAACTAACGGTAAAATAGTGATGGCGACCGTAAAAGGTGACGTACACGACATAGGTAAAAATATTGTGGGTGTTGTACTGCAATGTAATAACTATGAAGTAATCGACTTAGGTGTAATGGTACCGGCTGATAAAATACTCCAAACCGCAATCGACGAAAAAGCCGATATTATTGGGTTATCGGGCTTAATTACCCCATCGCTTGACGAAATGGTACACGTAGCAAAAGAAATGAAACGCCGTGGCTTTGAACTGCCGCTGTTAATTGGTGGCGCAACTACTTCTAAAGCGCACACCGCAGTAAAAATTGAACCGCAATATGACAAAGGCGTAGTGTATGTAAGTAATGCCAGCCGTGCGGTAGGTGTAGTATCTAATTTATTATCAAAAGAGCATAAGCCTGGTTTTTTAGAAAAAACCCAAGCTGAATATGTAAAAGTACGCGAGCAACAAGCGCGTAAAAAACCACGATCTAAGCCTGTTACAATCCAGCGCGCACGCGATAATGCAGCAAAGCTTGATTGGGATAACTACACGCCACCAGTGCCTAAAAAGCTCGGCGTGATCGAGTTTAAAAACGTATCAATTGCTACTTTGCGTAAATACATAGATTGGACGCCATACTTTATGACGTGGTCAATCGCCGGTAAATACCCGCGCATAATGACCGACGAAGTAGTAGGCGAGCAAGCGCAAAGCTTATTTAAAGACGCTAACGATATGTTAGACGACCTTGAAAAAGCAGGCAGTTTGCAACCACTTGGCGTAATAGGTTTATTCCCTGCTAACCGCGTTGGGGACGACATAGAAATATACACCGACGAAACACGCAAAACGCTGTTAACTACCTCTTGCCATTTACGTCAGCAAACCGAAAAAACCGACTTTGCTAATTACTGCCTAGCCGACTACATAGCACCCAAAGGTACACCAGACTATTTTGGCGCGTTTGCTGTAACAGGCGGTCTAGAAGAAGACGACTTAGCAAATGCGTTTGACGCACAGCAAGACGACTACAACAAAATAATGATTAAAGCGGTTGCCGATAGGCTCGCAGAAGCGTTTGCAGAATACCTACACGAAAAAGTACGTAAAGAGTATTGGGGTTTTGCACCAGACGAAAACCTAGCAAACGATGAGCTAATACGCGAAAACTACCAAGGTATTCGCCCAGCGCCAGGTTACCCAGCGTGCCCAGAGCACACCGAGAAAAAGAAAATTTGGCAGTTGCTCGACACCGAAAAACGCATTGGCATGCAGCTAACCAGCTCGTACGCCATGTGGCCAGGTGCTGCTGTTTCAGGTTGGTACTTCTCACACCCACAAGCTAAATACTACGCCGTAGCTGCAATACAACGTGACCAAGTAGAGGACTACGCCAAGCGAACCAATATGACGCTGGAAGAAGCTGAAAGATGGCTGTCACCTAACTTGGGGTATGATCCGGAGTAATAGCGAAGCGGTCAGTTTTTAGCTGTCAGTTATCAGTAAAAACAAAAAGCGAGTCCATGTGGCTCGTTTTTTTATTATACTTCTTTAATTATAAAAATGATGTTCTTAATATTTCAATTTAAAAAGTGGAATTGAATAAATTTTTATAAGTTATTAGTAACCCAAATTAGTAGAGCTTTACATAATTAATAAGTTTCAATATGGCTTTTAAATACTGTAATTATTAGTATATAGTACTTCTATGCAAAGTTTTCAATAAAGTTGGTTTACTATGAGTTCAAGTGAAATTGAAGAACCTAAAACTACCCAAATAGCTAAGTTTAGAAGGCAAACAATAGATGGTATTCAAGTTCCTCCTACACTAGAAGAATGTTATAGCTATGGCGACATGCCATATTCGTTTGTAAAAATGGTAAATGCAAAAAAGTTTGGTTTCAGTAGTAAAGGGCTTTACTTGCATTGGCATGACTTTCACCATAGATTTGATAGTGATTTCAAAGATAAAAAGGTATGGGCATGGTGTGCTTTAAAATTTAATAGGGCATTAGACGAGCATGGTTCATTGGTTTCGGAGGATAACTCTCATTTTTATTGGAGTCCTATAGCTTTAAATCACTATCCTCCAATGATTGAAAAAGCTTATCGGTTTGAGCATGTCGGGTTAACAGGGGATCAAAAAAGACATATGCTTGTTAAGAGCTTAGTTATGGAAGAGGCTATTACAAGCGCGCAACTTGAAGGGGCTGCTACGACAAGAGCTGTTGCTAAGGAAATGCTTTCATCGGGTCGAGCTCCTAATGATGACTCTGAAAATATGATATTGAGTAACTGGAACTTGATGCAATTTGCACTTGATAACCTTGATAGGGAATTAAGTATTGAATTTATACAAGAATTTAACCATATAGCGACAGAAAAAACTTGCGAAAATGATCATATCCCAGGAATGTTGAGAAGCAAAGAGATTGAAGTTGCAAAGAATAATGCAGAAGGTGAGGTAACCCATAAAGCTCCTGATGCTAAAGTGGTGGATAAATTGCTTAACGATTTATGTAAGTATGCAAATACTAATCACGAAAATGTGCATTATATTCATCCAGTATTTAAAGCAATAGTCATACATTTTATGATTGGCTATATTCACCCATTTTTAGATGGAAATGGAAGAACTGCAAGAGCTCTTTTTTATTGGTATGCGATTAAACATGGCTATGAAAACTTTCAATATATCTCTATTTCAGCGCTGCTGAAAAAGAAAGCAAATGATTACGGACGTGCATATATAAAAACAGAAACTGATGAACTTGATTTAACATATTTCTTACAGTTTAATTTGGAAATAATAATAGATGCATTGGGTGATTTTTCTGCATATATCCAAAAGAGAATTGATCAGAATAGATATATGGTTGAAAAGTTGTCTGAATCTCCTTTTTATAAACATTTTAAGCGTCAACACATTGATATCATATCTAAAGCTTTAAAAAATCCAGGTAGAGAATTTTCTGTAAAAGAAGTAGAGCAAGATAATAATGTAAGTGCTACAGCGGCAAGAGGATATCTTGATAAACTATATAATCTAGGTTTATTGCTCAAATATAAATCTGTTGGGAATAAATTTACATATTTTGCTCCAGCTAAGTTACAAGAACAGTTATTCGCAAAAACAAAATAGTTGTAATAAGTTGTTGTGGGTTTTAAAAGGCTAATAAAACAAAGGGATGTAAAAAGTTAACTTCATACATCAATTACTCAGAGTTACTAGTAATTTTAAATAAAGGAATATAAATGAAGTTTTTAAGCCACATAGTATTGTGTATGCCTACTTTTCGCATCACATACATTTGCTCTTGAGCAAAAATATCACGAGTTCTTTTTATCTGTTATTGCAGCCTTTGAAAGTGACGATAAAGCAGCTATTGCCTCGCTTGTTTATTACCCGCTAAAACGACGATACCCCATACCTGACATTAAAGATTAGGCTGAGTTTATCAACCGCTTTGATGAAGTATTTAATGATGAGCTAGTGGCAGTTATTGCCAGTTCAAAAATTGATACTGATTGGGATAAAGTAGGTTGGCGCGGCATTATGCTAAATAACGGCGTTATGTGGGTAGATACCGACGGTAAAATTATTGCTGTAAATACACAAAATACTAAAGAGCAGGCACTTGCAAAAAGCTTAATCGAAGACGATAAACAATCCTTGCACGCAAGTATTAATACTTTTGAAAAACCAGTACTCAATTGGAAAACGGCTAACTATCATGTTCGTGTTGATGATTTAGGCGAGCATAATTTTCGGTATGCAGTGTGGGGTATTAATAAAAAGCCAAGTGACAAGCCTGATATGGTTTTACTAAATGGCGATATTACATTTGAGGGCAGCGGCGGGAATCATCACTATACGTTTAAAAGTGGTCGTTATAGTTATGTGCTACAAGTAACCATTATTGGCTGCGATACATCACCACCAGGTTGGCTTGAAGTTTATAAAGACGATGAGCGATTGTTGTCTGAAGATGTTATAAGCACTCATTAATCGCTTTTTATTAGTAAGTATGCGGATAAAATTTCTATAAAAGTAGCTTTAGCTGCAAGTTAAATGTTATTACTTTATTTCTTCTATCCCTTTGTAAAACTTTGTTAATCGCCTCTTTATTTCCGGTTGGTACTCTATATAATGCCGTGTTAATGGAACGTTGCAGTTGTAGTGACGTGATTAAATAAAGAAATACAAAGGATTATGGAATTGATTAAACTACCTTGCCTTACGTTGCTCATGATGAGCGCGTATTCAGTGAATGCCAATACTCACGCTCAGCCTATAAAAAACACTCAAGAAAATACTTACGGTGATGCTGTTTTAATTAACGATCAAAAAATAAATTTTGATAAAGCTCATTTTGAAAGTTTATCTAAAAAACCTCTACTCGCGCCAATTATAAAAAATAATAGCCTTACTCAAGCTGCCTCAGACGAGGAAAGCATAGAGCTTAGCAGCGTATTTCGTGAATTTTCGTTAGGCAACTCAACAGGTCGAAAAGGCTTGTACGTGGCACCTTTGTCGGGTGTGGGTAGTAAGCACATTATATCCGCCCAAGAGAGCAATTTTAATATTATAGAATATGTGAAAGGTGCGTATGAAGTAACTGCTCGCTACGACTTTGATGACTATATTGAAGATACCACGCTAATTAAAGATACAGTGGCAGATACATACTACTTATATATTTTAGAAAATAACGCAGTACATAAAGTTAATTTAGTCACTCAAGAGATAGAACTAAGTAAAGAGTTTTATTACCCAAGAGCAGCAGATAAGTTTGATATAAATAACGATGGGCAAGATGAGCTTTTTGTTTATCAAAGCAGTAAGCTTTTTGTTCTTAACTCGCTCGATTTATCTGAAATTGCGGTACTTGAAAACGTACCACAAAACTTTGTGACAGGCTCATTTACTGAGGCTAATGCAAAAGAAGTTTTATTTAGTGATGGTGCGGTATATAGATTCGAAAATTCAGAATTTGTACTGCACAAACAACTTAGTGTAAGTATTAATGGCGAGCATTTAATTGCTGTTGATATTAATAACGACGGCTTAGATGAAGTGATTAATGGGCAAAGTTGGTACAGCATAGAAATGCTAAGCCCAAGCACTGAAAGTATTTTATGGACAGCCCAAAGCGACTTAGATATTGATAAAGTAATAGTTGCAGATATCGATAATGATGGTACCGACGATTTAGTTTACGGCGATGGTCAGTGGGGGAGTTTATACGCGCTTTCACTCACAACAGGTGTTGAGTTTTGGAGTATTAATAATCCAGAGCATGGTGTGTCGGGCATTGTTGTAGATGACCTTAACGGTGATGGTAAGCAAAATATTGCTTGGGGCTCAGGTTATTCTTCGTCAGGTGAAGATGGTTTTTATATTCACAACACGGATGACAAAACTCAACAGTGGGCTAAAGGCATTAAGTACTACTCAAATAAAGCGTTAGCACTTGCTGATATTAATAACAACGGAAGCTTAGATATACTTTATTCCGAGCGTGACAGTAACGCTTTGCATATAGTAGATACACAAACTAATGAAAAAATACTTACAAATATAAGCGTTAATAACGATTGGGATAATAATAATTTAGTTACTACTGCTCAGCTGTTTGATGATGGTAAGAATTATATTATTGCTGGCAGCTCTGCTATATACGATGCGAATGTACAGGTGTTTTCACCTGAAACGGGTGAAGAGCTATTTCAAACATATCTTGGCGACGGAGACTACATTAGTACCTTAACAACGTTAGATATTAATAATGATGGCAAGCTAGAAATAATAGTAGGTAATGGTGCTGAGCATACAGGAAGTGAAGGTACCTTTTTTAAAGTATTAAATGGGCAAACTGGAAAGTTATTAAAGACATCGCCTCGCTTAGGATTTTATTGGGGCGGTATGAGTTCAATAGTAACTGGAAGCTTTCTTAATAACGAAAATATAGATGTGGTTAGTCTCGTTAGTGATTACCTCATTAGTTATGACTACTCTGAAAACACTATATCTAAAGTTGCTTTGGAGCAGAGCTTTAACGGTTTGGTTAACACTGTTATTAATGGAGAAGAAACTTTAGTTGCATCTACCTATAACGGCTCACTTTATAAAGTGGCATTAAATGGGCAGACAACATTAATTAGTGAAGTGTGCCAAAACACTTTAAATAACATTGTGTCTGTAAGAGCTGGGTTTGTGCAGTATTCGTGTTCAGATCTGTTTGGTGAATATAACCTAGATAGCAATGTGGTTTCATACACTGTTGAGCGTAATAATAATGACAGTTGGTTAGCAACTTCTACGTATAATAATGTTGATTATACCTTGTTGGCAGGTCAGTCATTGGAGGTGTTCTCTAATCAAGTTGCTGAGCCTTTAGCTAAGCCTGAAGCTGTAAGCTACTCTGATCATGTTTTAAAAAGCATACAAATAGATTTACCTGTATCAGATGATATTGATTATGTAGTTTTAAATAAGAGACCAACTCTGGGTAGGGTCGAGTTTACAGACAGACAGGCGGGTCTATTAACTTATATACCTTCGGGGACTGTAGGCATTGATGAGCTTAGTTATTACACAGTAAAAGATCGTTCACGTTCAGCGTTATCAAGCTTAACGTTAGAGCTAAAAAATACAGCACCAACAGCAAATAATATGACACTGCAAACTCATTGGAATACACCGCTTAACTTTGATCTAGAAGGTATGGATGAAGACGCAGAGCAATTAGTATTTCAAATTAAAAATTCGCCTGCTCATGGGCAAATTCAGTTAATGGACTCTGCTTTAGGTAGCGTGACCTTCTCACCAAGTGGTGACTCGGTTGAGCCAGTATCAGTTAGCTTTACAGTGAAAGATTCTTTAGTTGAATCTGAGCTTCATAATGTTGTTATTGAACTTACAAATACAGCCCCACAAGCTCAAAATGTAACATATAACACCTCTTATAAGAGTGAAGTGAATGGTCGCTTTTCAGCATTAGATAGCGACAACGATACACTTGAATTTGAAGTGGTAACAGAGCCAAACTCAGGAACTCTAACATTTGAGCCTGATACTGGATTGTTTAAACTAACTCCTACGAGCGAATCCGATCATGTAGTAACGTTTAGCTATGTAGCTAAAGATAAATTTGATAGTTCAGCAGTTCAAACTGTGACTATAAACGTTGAAGGTAAGCAAGCTGCTGCGCTAGCGACTCCTTCATCTGATTCAGGCTCTAGCTCAGGTGGCAGTATTTATTACTTACTTACGCTGCTATCAGTGGTTTTATTTGGTAGACGCCGTTTTAATTAGTAGTTAAAAGCTTATTTACACTATCTAAAACCGCCAAATGGCGGTTTTTTATTTATTAATAATCTTTTTAAAATCAACGATTTATTACTTGCTTTTGTTGTGGGTATTGTACAACCCTAAACTTTGCAAATAAACGATGTGGTTACTTAATACGATTTTTGCTTAAATATATTGTAAGTTTTAACTTGGGTGTTTTTAGGCTTTTATTTAGGGCTGTTTATCTTTCGAGGTTTAACATGCACTGCCCCGAGGATTCTGCATAGGGGCAATTTACGCTTTGTTGTTTACAAACCTCCCGCCGCGATTAAATCTCCCCTAGATTGAGTGAACTTCAATCTAAAAAGGTCTGCAGTCCCTAGTCTAATCCTAATAATCAGACGTTAATAATTTCAATGTGGTTTAAACGTTCTAATAATTAGTATTTTTATAAAATAGATCTAAGTGGTAGGCTAAAAGTAGTAAGTATAAAATAGTAAGTAATTAAAAATAGTTCTCGCGCAACAAGGAACCCTCCTGTAAAGCGCTTTGCCAAGGAGTTTAGTATGATCACGCTTACCATTAATGGTAATAAACATGAGTTTTCTGGCGATCCGTCAACGCCAGTATTATGGTATCTCCGAGACGAATTGAATTTAACTGGGCCTAAATTTGGCTGTGGTATGGCTCAGTGCGGTGCGTGTACGGTGCATATAGATGGGGTAGCTCAGCGCTCGTGTGTATTGCCTGTAGCGGCAGTAGCGGGTCTTTCAATTACAACAATTGAAGGGTTAAGCGAGCAGGGCGACCATCCAGTACAACAAGCATGGGTTGAGCATAAAGTACCGCAGTGTGGTTTTTGCCAGTGCGGCCAAATGATGCAAGCTGCAAGCTTATTAGCTGCAAATCCAAACCCAAGCGATGATGAAATAGTAAGTAATATGTCGGGCAATATTTGCCGTTGTGGTACATATCCGCGCATTCATAAAGCAATTAAATCAGCCGCTAAAACTATTGCGGGCGTGCAGTATTTTGACCCAAATGAGCAAGGGGAAGAAGTATGAGCCAAGATAATAAATATTTTGATTTAAACCGCCGTAAGTTTTTAAAAACCAGTGCAATAGGTGCGTTGGTACTCGGTACTTATTTTGTAGGCAGTGCGCCAAGAGCGATTGCTGGTGTGTTAGAACAGCCATCTGAGCTGGCAAAGCGCGCAAACTTATTTATTGCACTGCGACCTGACGGCATGGTTGAAATAACCTGCCATCGCTCTGAAATGGGTCAGCAAATTCGCACCGCGATTGCACAAATAGTTGCCGATGAAATGGAAGCCGCATGGGATAAGGTTATTGTTATTCAGGGTAAGGGCGACCCTAAATACGGCGATCAAAATACCGATGGCTCGCGCAGTATTCGCTACAACATGCAGCGCCTGCGTGAAATGGGCGCAAGTGTACGTTACATGATGCAGCATGCTGCCGCTAAGTATTGGAACGTTGATCCACAAACCTGTACTGCTAATCAACACGTTGTTACACACAGCTCAGGTAAATCGCTTACTTATAAAGATTTAATCGACTTAGCGCTTACAATAACGCCACCAGAAGCTGACAAACTAATACTTAAAACACGCAAAGAATGGCGTTACATTAATACCGGCATGGCGCACATAGATTTAGCCGATTTAGTAACAGGTAAAGCTATATTTGCAGCCGATGTACGCGAACCACAAGCGCTGGTGGCTATAATTGAACGCCCGCCGGTAGTAGGCGGTGTTGTTAAGTCATTTGATGCCAGTGCTACAAAAGCGATAAACGGCGTTATAGATGTTATTGAAATACCTGCACCAAAAGGCGCACCGCAGTTTCAGCCAAAAGGCGGCATTGCGATTATAGCTAAAAACACATGGGCTGCATGGCAAGGGCGTAAAGCATTAAAAGTCGTGTGGGATGATGGCAAAAATGGCGATTACAATTCAGAAGAATTTAAAAAGTCATTACTAAAAACAGTACAAACTCCACAGGCAAACATACGTGATAAAGGCGATGCCATGGGCGTGTTGGCTAAATCGAGCAATAAATTGGTAGCTGATTATTACGCACCGCACCTTGCTCAAGCACCAATGGAGCCGCCTTGTGCAACAGCTATGTACCACAAAGATAGTGTTGATATATGGGCTGCTACGCAAAATCCACAAGCCGATATGAAAACAGTGGCGGCAATGCTTGGCATGGATGAGAGCAAAATTAATGTTCACGTTACCATGTTAGGAGGCGGTTTTGGGCGTAAGTCAAAACCTGACTTTTCAGCAGAAGCAGCTTACCTTTCAATGAAAGTAGGCAAACCTATTCGTGTGCAATGGACGCGTGAAGACGACATACAACATGGTTTTTACCATGCAGTTTCGGCTCAGCACATTGAAGCATCGCTAGATAAAAATGGCGCTATAGAATCTTATTTACACCGCACCGCGTTTTCACCAATTACCTCTACCTTTTCAGAAGGGGCGACTACGCCAGGAAGCTTTGAACTGCGCTTAGGATTTACCGATAACCCTATTAACACACCTAATATGAAGTTAGAAAACGGTGATGCGCAAGCCAAAGCACGAATTGGTTGGATGCGTTCTGTATCAAATATTTTTCATGCCTTTGCTATTCAGTCATTTATTGGCGAAGCAGCGCACAAAGCCGGTCGCGACCAAAAAGACTATTTACTAGACACTATAGGTCCGAGTCGCATTGTTGATGTAACTGAGCAAAATGCCACATACGATAATTACGGTGGCGATAAAGCGGTTTATCCTTTAGATATTGGCAGACTGCGCCATGTTATTGAAAAAGTAGCTGACATGAGTAAATGGGGGCGAGAGCTTCCTAAAGGTCGAGGTTTAGGAATAGCAGCACACAGAAGCTTTTTAACTTACGTAGCTACGGTAGTTGAAGTAGAAGTGTCGGATGCTGGCGATTTAAAAGTAATTAAGTCGTGGGTTGCCATTGATGCGGGTACTGTTGTAAACACCGACACTGTTAAAAACCAAACCCAAGGTGGCTCTATTTACGGTATTACAACTGCAATCAGCGATGGTATTACCTTTGATAAAGGGCGCGTACAGCAAAGTAATTTTCATGATTATCGCGTACCGCGTATGAGCGACGCACCTCTTGAGATTGAAGTTGAAATTGTACAAAGCGATGCACCACCAGCAGGGGTAGGCGAGCCATCTACACCGGTTTATGCGCCAGCATTATGTAATGCTATTTTTGCAGCGTGCGGAAAGCGTATTAGGCAGTTACCGATTGGTAACCAATTAAAAGCGTAGCTAAATAACCTACAGCTTAAACAAAAAAACCGCCAAATGGCGGTTTTTTTAAAAGCGGTTAACGCGGTTTAACGACCTTTTTCAAACTCATCAACTTCACGCTCTGCTTCTTCTTTAGATTTACCGTATTGCTGCTGGATTTTACCAACTAGCTCTGTACGGCTACCTTCAATTTTATCTAAATCGTCGTTGGTAAGATCGCCCCATTTTTGTTGAGCCTTACCTTTAAGTTCTTTCCAATTACCTTCGATACGATCGCTGTTCATAAGTTTATCCTTACTTTAGGTTAGTGAATTAACTGTCAGTTATAAAGTAGCAAGCCTTGTACCAATGAATAATAATGGTTTTATTGTTTTTATTATCAGTTGGTTATATTTTTATGTTGAGCGATTTTGTTTTTAATATTGAGCTTTTTATTAAAAAATATACATAGCAGCCTGTAATTATTGCTGACATAAGTTACGCCGCTTTGATGTAACTCATTCTTAAATTTTTGTTTTAAGCTAATATGCAGGTATTAAACAAAGTAGTTAACCTGAGTGAGTTATGAATACAAAAACGTGTGAATACGGAGTGGATGACTGCTCATACAAAATGGCAGGTGAGTTAGCAGGTATTACACAATTGGTGAATGCGTTTTACGATAATATGGACGCTTTAAAAGAGGCTGAAAATATAAGGAGTATGCATTCAAAAGATTTATCAGCATCACGTAAAAAGCTCGCTTACTTTTTGTCGGGCTGGTTAGGTGGTCCTAAATTATACGCTGAACATTTTGGCAGTATTAACATTCCTCAAGCGCACAAACATTTACATGTAGGAATTGAGCAAAGTGATGCATGGCTTTTGTGCATGCAAAAAGCGGTTGATGAGCAACCTTACGAAGCACCATTTAAAATTTACTTAATGCAGCAATTACGAGTGCCTGCAGATCGAATTAGAATAGTATCTGGTAGTTAATAGCAATTATTAATAAATATCAACCGCAGCTAGGCTTTGGTTTTTTGTTACAATGCCTGCAAAGCAATTTAGGGTAAATAGCTGTGCTGCCGGTTCAAGACATATATCAACAACTCGTTACTACATTACAAAGTAATCCTATTACGTTATTACAAGCGCCGCCTGGTGCGGGTAAATCTACGTGGTTGCCGCTGCAACTAATGCGCGATGGGTATTTTAAACGTATTGTAATGCTAGAGCCTCGCCGTTTAGCTGCTCGTAATATAGCCAGCTACCTAGCAAAGTGCCAAAACGAGAGTGTTGGGCAAAGTGTGGGCTTGCGGATTAGGGGCGAGAGTAAAGTAAGCGCTAATACGCGTCTTGAAATAGTTACCGAAGGCATGCTAACGCGCATGTTGCAAAACGACCCCGAATTAAGCGATATTGATTTACTGATATTTGATGAATTTCATGAGCGTTCAATTGCAGCCGATACCTCACTTGCCTTTGCGCTCGAGACCCAAAGTGCGCTGCGTGAAGATTTAACCATTATGCTTATGTCGGCAACGCTTGATACCGAGCGTTACACTGCGTTTTTTGATTGCCCTGTAATTCAATCAAGCGGTCGCAGCTACCCAATAGACGAAGTATACATACCCATAAAAGATGAAAGCCGTTGGCTTGATGCAATTCCTACCATAATAAAACAAGCACTTAATGAGCAAACAGGCAGTGCGTTGGTATTTTTACCTGGGCAATTTGAAATACTACGCGTGCAACAAGCACTCACCGATTTACCTAGTAACTGCCAAGTCGCAACGCTATTTGGCGAGCAAGATAAAGCTAATCAGCAAGCCGCTATTGCTTCTGCACCAAACGGTATGCGCAAAGTAGTGCTTACCACCAATGTAGCCGAAACCAGTTTAACTATTGAAGGCATACGCATTGTAATTGACAGCGGCAAGCGCCGTGCAGCTACCTTTAATTTAAAAACAGGGGTTACAGAGCTCACAACACAAAGTATATCGCGCTCCTCTGCTGTGCAACGTGCAGGACGTGCAGGGCGAATAGAGCCGGGCATTGTTTATCGAATTGGCTCAAAGCAAACCTTTGAGCGACGTAATAGCCACGACAATCCCGAAATACTCACATCAGACATAAGCCAACTTATGCTTGAGGCAAAGCAGTGGGGAGCCAGTACTGATGAGCTAACCTTGCTCGATAAGCCCACTGAGCAACAATGCGAGCAAGCAAGTAACTTGCTTAACATGCTAGAAGCCATTGATAGCAAAGGTAAGCTCACACCGCTTGGCAGTAAAATGTTAGGTTTTGGTGCTGATATTCGCTTGGCACATATGCTATTAAAAGCACAAATACTTGATGACCAACTCCCTGGTATTTTTAGGCTCGCTATTTATTTAGTGGCATTACTTGAGAGCCGAGTAAACAGTGCAAACGAGTTGAGTTTAGCGCTGCATAGCCAACAGCAACGTCCGCATCCGGTATTTAAACAACAGTTAAAATATTGGCAAAGCCGCTTAAAAGTAAAAGACGAAAACAGTGAATTAAATACGCATTATATAAGTTTGCTGGTGGCATTGGCATACCCCGATCGCATCGCTAAAAAACGTGGTAATGGTTATTTACTTGCCAATGGTGCAGGTGCTGAGTTAAATGCCGATTACTGGCACAACGACGATTACTTAGCTATAGCAACCATGGGCGGGCACAAAGGAGGGCGTATATTTGCAGCCACCGCGCTTAACCCATTTGAGTTACAAGAATTTTTACCGCATTTATTTAGTGAACTTACTCGCTGTGAGTTTGACGAAAAATCAGCACGTTTTATTCATCAAGATGAAGTAAAGCTCGGGGCTATAACGCTCAGCAGCCAGCCTAGTAAACAAAAACTAGATAAGAGCGAGCGCGCTAAAGCGTGGCTAAACTTATTTGCTAAACACGGTTTTGCATTATTTAACGAGCAACCTGATGCGCAGCAATTGCTGATACGTATGAGCTTAGCAAGTAATTTAATGCCTGATAAATTCCCAAAAACAAATGAGCAACAACTCATTCAAAATGCAGCGCAGTGGCTAAGCGTGTTTTTAGAAGATATTAAAACGCTCACGCAGCTTAAAAAGTTTAACTACTTTGAAGCATTACAAAACTGTTTTGATTGGCAACAACAAACCGCTTTAAAAGCACTGTTACCACTGCGGTTAACGGTGCCAAGTGGCTCAAATATAAAAATAGAATACCAGCTTGATGGCCCCGCAAAGCTAAGCGTGCGTATGCAAGAAGTTTACGGCTTGACCAGTACGCCTATGCTTGCCAACGGTAAACTGCCACTGCTTATGGAGTTGCTATCGCCAGGTAAACGCTCACTGCAACTTACTCAAGATTTAGCACACTTTTGGGCTAGCAGTTACCGCGATGTGCAAAAGGAAATGAAAGGTCGTTACCCTAAGCATTTTTGGCCAGACGACCCTGCCAACAGCGTTGCAACGAATAGAGTTAAGAGCAAAATGTAGATGTTAGTTACTTAAAGTTATTTGTTTTATTATTGAGCGTATTAATATAGTGTACCTATAAATGAATCAATATTTTTAACTACAGGGAAGTAAGTGATGAAGCTACTTTTAACGTTAGGCTTGGCCTTAGTAACTGCTTTTTCGGCTTATGCTGAAAAGCCACTCGACTTAAATGCGTTTGCGCAGCAGTACTATAAAACAATGACCGCCACACAAGCACCTAACGCAGGTGCTAAAGAGCTTGAGGCTTACCTTGCATTGTTAACCGATGATATTGGCAATCAGCATATTCCGTATCAACCGGATGACTCACGTACTCCAGATGGTAAAAAGCAGATGCGCAAAGGTATGAGTTTTTACTTAGGTGCGCACACATTGTTTGAAAGCACACTGCTTAATACATTTGTATTTAACGATACAGGCTTTGCTATTCGTTATAAGAGTCATGCAAAGGGCATTCACCCGCAAAGTAAGCAGCCAATAGAATACACCTCCACAATGATGGAAGTAATAGAAGTTGAAAACGGTAAAGTGGCGATGATCCGCAAGTATCACGAATAACAAATAAGGATATATATGAAACATTTACTTATCGCACTATCAATATTAATGCTTAGTGCATGCGCTAGTACAAAAAGTGATTTTAGATTTGATGGCTCTACACCAGAGACAACTCAAATGGGAGTTAATAAAATTTTAAAAGCATTAAAGCCTCAAGATTCCATGCGTTTTTTAGGCGCTTTAATCGCAATTCAATTTTCTGACGTGCAAAGCTTAGACGATATTATGGGCGACCCGACCATGATGGGGGAAATGAATTATTTTATTATTGGCAAAAAAATAGATGGTTTAAATTATTACGAAGTACTGGAGCTTGCGAGTTCGTCTCCATCAAAAGTTGAATTTTCTGTAGTGGAATAATTTCAGCTTTTTGTACTACTTTAAATGTGTAATACCAATCCGCAATAATACTTAATCATTTTGCGGGGCTAAACGTGTCGCTACCTGCGTTAAAAAATTCTCATTTAGAACAACTAAATAGCGAATTTTTTGCCTAGCTATCAACACGTTTTTCCGCCCTCAAAATAGACCACTTAATTAAGCGAATTGGTATAATTTTATGTCTATATTAAATATATTATTGAAAGGGCTAAAGTTTTAACGCTATAAAATTTAATAGTAAACTTTGTTTATTCCTGCTCATGAATTTATACTACGCTTTAGTAAGAAGCTAATTATTTATTATTTAGTTACAGGGAGTCTAAAATATAAAAATGTAAGCTACTTTGACTTAATTTTACACGATTAGATAGAGACTATGACATTAAGATTTTTTGTAATAATAGGTACTTTGATTTTAATGTGCTTTGTAACAAGTTTATTAGTAGGGTACCGCTATTTCTTTAGCCTGCCGACCATAAACACTAGTATTGAAGATTATCAAAATCGTGAATTATTAAGTCTTAAAATTGCGCTTGATAGAGAGTTTATATTTTTAGAAACACTCAATTATGACTACGCCGTATGGGATGATACCTATAATTACATGGCTGATTTTGACGTAGAATATGTAGATTCAAACTTTGTAGGTGACACCTTCTACTCTCTCAAAATTGATGGTGTGTTTATCTACGATATAAACTTTAATATGGTTTACGGGCAAGCGTATAATTATATTAAACATACTGAGTTTGATGCGCCTGATTTAGATTTACAGGTTAATAAATTAAACCGCGCAATTATTCCTAATTCAAAAGCCTCTGAAGACGACAACAGTTTAAGCCATTCTGGTTTTTTGCAAACAGCGGACGGCCCTGTCATGTTTGCATCGCATGTAATAAAGCGAACAGATAAAACAGGTGAGCCTGTTGGTAGTATTGTTTTTATAAAAAAAGTAAGACCGTCGTTGATCAAGTCCCTAGCTGAGATTGCACAAGTGGAGCTTAGCTACTTACAAATAGAACAGGCTAGTTCTTTAAACGATATTGCGACGCTTAAAGGGAGCCTCCAAGGAGAGGACATTGCCACTCAAAGGAAAAGGGTGATTCTAGATATAAACGGTAATCCACTTATTGCTTTGAACATTAAGCACCACCATCAAACACTGCCAGTTTTATTTGATCACTATTTAAAACTTATTTTGTTAATGTTTTTTGTAATGTCACTTTTGAGTTTCTATATTGTAAATCGTTACTTTATTGAACCACTTATTAACGGTGCGTCCGCTATCAATTCAATGTTGGTTAAAAACGATTTACAGCCTCTGAGATTCAGTAATAAATTTTTAGAAATGCGCGTTTTAATTAGCGGGTTTAATGCATTAATTAAACAAGTTAAAGATCAAAATTTTAAGCTTGAAAAAATAAGTAAAATTGATGGGTTAACCCAAATTTACAACAGGCGTGCCTTTGACGAAATTATTGCGGCGCAATGGGAACAGGCTCAACAGCAAAAAAATGCCTTTGGAATAATATTACTTGATGTAGACCATTTCAAAAATTATAACGATTTTTATGGTCACCAAGGCGGAGACAACGTTTTACAAGCTCTTGCCCAAAAGCTAAAGCAAGTAGCTAAGCAAAACACAGGTACAGTGGCGCGCTATGGCGGCGAAGAGTTCATATTATTCTTTAAACAGCTTTCTTATGAAGAGTTTGTAGATATATCTCAGCAATTGCTTTTGGCGGTTAGGGAATTAAATTTACCTCATGAAGCGTCGCCTGTACGTAAATATTTAACAATTAGTGCTGGGTGTGTATTTGCTACAAAAGAAACCTTAAGTAGTAATAATGTGTCTATGCAATCACTAATTAAAGAAGCTGACATAATGCTTTACGAAGCGAAAAACTCAGGTAGAGATAAAACATCAATCAAATCTATATAATTCAAGTGAATTATTAAAGGTGCATCAGCTGTTTTTTATTATAAAACGCTTAAACCTCTTTCCCGCCATGGCTCTGTGCTAGGTCGTCAAGTTCGGCGCAAGTGTAATCAAAACCACTTTCATCGTATTCGTATGTCACTTTTACACTATCACCGCCATTAAAAAGTCGTGTTTTTACATCGTTAACCGGCCAGTCTTTCAGCTCGTGTAAAAACCGGTTAGCAACTTGTGAAGATTCAAAACAATAGCGAATTTCTGTTTTCATAAATAATAAAGCTCTGGCTGTTTACCCCTGCAGCTGGTGCATTATTAATGGGGCGTTCATGATTCGGTTACAAAAAATAAAGAGTTAAATTGTAAATTTTGTGTTTCAATAAATGCATCAAACTCGGTACACACTAGCGTACTTTAATTAACAAATGATGACGACTTTACATGCATTATAAATTTGCTCTGATCGCAAGCTCGGTTTTTATACTAAGCGCTTGCGGTGGTTCAGGCTCCGATGATACGCCAACCGTTAACGGAAATAAAATCCCCATTTTGTCAGTAGCTGATATTCCTAGTGAATTAAGTAAAGGCCAAACAATTGAGCTAACAGCAACAGCCAGTGATAAAGACGGCACTATTACATCGGTTGTGTGGCAACAAACGCAAGGGCCTGAACTTATTAGTGGGCCTTTAGAGGCAGCAACTACCTCAGTAACACTGCTAAATGCGCAAAGTTATAAGCCTGTTGATTATGCTTTTTCGGTCACAGCAACCGATAATGAAGGGGCAAGCAGTGTAAAAACAGTAAGCTTTACAGCACGTAATAATATGGATGAGATTAGCGCCGCACGGTTGCTACACCAAGCAACAATGGGACCTAAGCTCAGTGAAATACAAAACGCACAAGGTTTAAGCGAGCAGCAATGGCTTGATAAGCAAATAGCGCTACCGATTAATTATCACCGTGATTATTTAGTAAAGTTAAATGACGATGATGACTTTAAATACATAAGCCGCATAGACGCATGGTGGAAAGCAGTAATGCAAAGTGACGATCAACTTCGTCAACGTGTTGCGTTTGCGTTAAGTGAAATATTAGTAGTGTCAGATGAAAACAGTGCCTTAAGAGGCCAACCTGAGGGCATGATCACTTATTACGATTTGCTACTCAAACATGCCTTTGGTAATTATCGTGACTTACTCGAAGATGTGACGCTTTCGCCTATTATGGGGACTTACTTAAGCCATTTGGGTAACGAAAAAGCAGACGATGCACTTAATATTCGCCCAGACGAAAATTACGCACGTGAAGTAATGCAGTTATTTACTATTGGCCTTGAAGAGCTAAACCTGGATGGCAGCGCCAAGCTTGATGCACAAGGTAATACCATTGCCACTTACGGACAGTCAGAAATAGAGGGTTTTGCACGCGTATTTACAGGTTGGACGTTTGCCGATAGTGAAACATTTAAGCGCAAAAGTCGTGATTATATTAAGCCAATGGAAGCATTTGACGAGTACCATTCTAGTAAACAAAAAACCTTACTAAACGGTGAGGTTATACCACAAGGTTATGCAGCAGAAGAGTCATTGCAAATAGCGCTCGATAATTTATTTAATCATCAAAATGTTGCGCCGTTTATTAGCAAACAGCTTATTCAGCGATTAATTACCTCAAACCCAACCCCCCAATATGTTGAGCGAGTAGCTAATGTATTTATTGATAACGGCGCTGGTGTACGCGGCGATTTAGCGGCGGTAGTAAAGGCTATTTATTTAGATGATGAAGCGCGGCATTTTGGCTCAGTGCTTAATTACCAAGGTAAAATTAAAGAGCCTATTTTAAAAACTGTACAGTTTTGGCGAAATCTCGATGCTAAATCGCCAGCGGGTTATTATAAAACATGGAATTTAATAAATAGCTACGGACAAGGACCCATGCAATCGGCTTCAGTATTTAACTTTTTTAGGCCTGATTATCAAACCGCAGCTTTGCGAAATGAAGGTATTGTTGCGCCAGAATTACAAATAGCAAACGACGCAACACTGATTGGCACCATGAACGCGCTTTACGCAAGCTTAGTATGGAGTACCGCAGAAGCGCGCAGTGATTTAAATTCAAATAGTATTTATGTTTATGTTCAAGACGACATGAATTTTTTAGAGAAAAACGGTGTTAGCGCGCTATTAGCTCAGTACAACACGTTATATTTTGCAGGCGCAATGAGCAGTGACACGCGCCAAGCGTTACTTGATTTAGATGCCTATTTTAATGAAGAGCAATACCGTGAACGGGTTTCGTATTTATTATATATGATTGCTATTTCACCTGAATTTAACGTGCAGTATTAGGAGCGCATAATGAGCATTAATAGAAGAGAGTTTTTGTCGTTATGTGTAAAAGGCAGTGTATCGGCTGCCGCGTTAACGAGCCTGCAATTACAAGCATTAACTGGAGCGACTAATGCAGTTGAGCTAGGTGATTACAAAGCATTAGTGTGTGTGTATTTATACGGAGGGAATGATTCGTTAAATATGCTAGTTCCGCTTGAAGGCGAGCAACGTAGTGTTTACGAGCAAAGTAGGCAGAACCTAGCGGTAGAGAGCCCACTTGAGTTAAGTATTAAAAGCCAGTTTGCCGGTGGAGTCGGTATTCATCCCTCACTTGAACCTATACAAAATGTGTTTGAATCTCAAAATTTAGCATTTATAGGTGGGGTAGGTACTTTACTCGCTCCCACAACATTGAGTGACTATAAAAATAAAACAATAGGTTTGCCTAAGCATTTGTTTTCGCATAACGATCAGCAAGCTGCATGGATGTATGGTCGAGAAAAACAATCACTTAATAGTGGGTGGGGCGCACGACTTTTAGAACGTTTAGAGCTACAAGATGAGTTTGCAGCTAATGTATCACTCGACGGTACTAATTTATGGCAAACGGGAAGTGCTAGCAATGCATTTGCGCTTAACAAAAGTGGCATTAGTAGTATTAACGCGTTTGGAGGGTATCAACCTCGTAGCGAGCACGTAACTTCTATTATGAACCGCTTACTAGGCAATACGAGCCATCCATTAAGTACAGCTTATGCCAATGGCTTAACAAGTGCGATAAATAACACTCAAGCAATGAACAGCGCGTTAGAAAGCGCGCCTGCACTTATTACCCCATTTAGCGATAATAGCCTTAGTGAGCAATTTGCAGCAGTCGCTAAAACAATTAGCGTACAGGCAAAATTGAGCACTCAGCGCCAAGTGTTTTTTGTTTCTATGGGGGGGTATGATACGCACGATAACCAATTAACAACGCACCCTGCTTTATTAAATACGTTAGCTCAAGGGTTAAGTGAATTTGATAGCGCGATGAAAGAGCTTGATATGGCAGATAAAGTGACTGCGTTTACTATGTCTGATTTTGGTCGCACGTTGACCTCAAATGGCGATGGCACTGACCATGGTTGGGCAGGAAACCAAATAGTAATGGGCGGCGCAGTAAAAGGCGGCAATATATATGGCGAGCTACTAACTCAACATTTGGATGGCCCACAAGATACCGGTGGCGGGCGTTTAATTCCAAGTGTTGCAAATGAGCAGTACTTTGCCACATTGGCTCAGTGGTTTGGTGTGCCAAGCTCTGAGCTTGTTGATATTTTTCCAAACTTGAGTAACTTTGATCACACAACATTGGACTTTTTTGTGTAATTAGTCGCTAATAGTAATCTAAAAGCACTTGTTAGTAGTATAAGCTACTGGTTAATAGTGCTTATCTGTTTTAATAATAAAAATCACACACAATATAGGAATCATAAAATGAAAGTTTTAGTGAGCTTAGTTAGTTTAATCGCTTTTTTACTCGTCATACTGCCAGGGCCTTTGTATAAATTTGGTATTGTAGAATTAGGTGTTGCGTTTACGGGGTTTAAATTTGGCGTTTATGCTGGTGGCGCTGCATTGGTGCTACTTATAGTACAAGCGTTATTTATGCGTAAAACGTTAACGCTAAGCAGTGGTGTTATTGCACTTGTATTTTCGGTTGTGGCTATTGCTATGCCACTTAATATGATGAACAAGGCTGAAGGTGTACCGGCAATTCATGACATTTCAACTGATTTAGTTAATCCACCAAAATTTGTAGCAATTGCACCACTACGTGCAAATGCATCTAACCCAGTAGAATACGCGGGTGAAGAAACGGCAGTACAGCAACGCAAAGCATACCCTGAGCTGGTAACGTTAAGCTTTGCACAATCTAAAGCCGATTTAATGACAGCAAGCGAACAAGCAGTTAAAAATCTTGGCTTTGCAGTGGTAAGTGCAAATACGGCTACAGGTATTGTGGAAGCTACCGATACAACAACGTGGTTTGGTTTTAAAGACGATGTGGTAATTCGTATTAAAGATGAAGGCAGCCAACGTTTTGTTGATATTCGTAGTAAGTCGCGAGTAGGGCGTAGTGATTTAGGAAAAAATGCAGAGCGCATTCATTCAATTATTAATGAATTAAACAGCTTACTTGCAAAATAACTAAATTTAGCGCCTAAGTTACTGGTCCTAACGATTAAGCCCAAACACTGTTTGGGCTTTTTTTGTGCCTATTTTATATTGTCAGGTTCTATTCACAGGCTATGTACTATGCTGTTGATGATTTAAATTTTTAACCACTATGGAGTTATTATGAAAACAGTAGGATATGCAGCAAAAAGCCAAGGTTCTGAATTGACAGAGTTTTCTTTTGAGCGCCGCGATTTACGAAATAACGATGTAGAAATTGAAATTTTATACTGTGGTGTGTGCCATTCAGATTTACACGCCGTACGAAATGATTGGGGTGGCAGTGACTACCCGTTGGTACCTGGGCATGAAATTGTCGGTAAAGTTATGTCGGTAGGTAGCGACGTTAAAAAGTATAAGCAAGGCGACACGGTTGCTGTTGGTTGTATGGTTGATTCGTGCCAAAGCTGCGACCAATGTGATAACGACGAAGAGCAATTTTGCCGCGAAGGCATGATTGGTACTTACGCAGGTAAAGACCGCATTAGTGGTGAAATGACCCAAGGTGGGTATTCTAAACATGTTGTTGTACGCGAAGAATTCGTACTTTCCGTGCCAGAAAATTTAGACCTTTCTCGCGTAGCACCGCTACTTTGTGCAGGTATTACTACTTACTCGCCACTTCATAAATGGGGCGTAAAAAAAGGTAGCCGTGTGGGTGTTGTTGGTCTAGGCGGACTTGGCCACATGGCAGTTAAAAATGCAGTTGCAATGGGCGCAAGCGTTACGGTAATTGGCCGTAGTGAGTCTAAAAAAGATGATGCGGTTAAATTGGGTGCTCAGCACTACTTAGTGTCATCTAATGATGACGAAATGAAAGACTCGCAATCTGCCTTTGACGTCATTATAGATACGGTACCTGTAAAACATGATTTATCTATTTACACACCGCTACTTGATGTAGATGGTACTTTAGTTATTGTAGGCCAAGTTGGTCCTGTAGATGAGCTAAGCACGGTGCCATTATTAATGGGTCGTCGTCGTATTGCAGGCTCACTTATTGGTGGTATTGCACAGACGCAACAAATGCTCGATTTTTGTGGTGAAAATAACGTGCTACCTGAGTGCGAAATGATCAACATAGACGAAATTAACACTGCATACGAGCGTATGGAAAAGTCTGACGTACGATACCGCTTTGTTATTGATATGGCATCGTTAAACGCTTAATTTTACCTAAAAAGAGCCGCTAATTAGCGGCTCTTTTATTTTTAATTAATCTGAATCTTGGTTAATTAGTGGCTTGCGCTGTTGGTTGCTGTTTATTTAGTTGTAAGTAACTTAGTAGCCACATACCCAAACCACCTAAAAATAATGCAGCTGCTACGTAACCTGTTTGATTAGGTGCAGCACCCTGTGCTATTGCAATTCCACCGACCCAAGGACCTATAGCATTGGCAGTATTAAATGCGCACTGTACTAAGGCACCAATCATAGCGTGGCCTTCGGGTGCAACGTCCATTAAAAGCGTTTGAATCAGCGTAGCCAAGCCCACACTGCATCCAATAAAGAAAATCACTGCATAAAGAGCCCAAATATTATGGCTTGCCGTTACATAAACAAAGGCAAATACAATAGTACATACAAGCGCAAGGCCAGTCGTTTTAATTGCTGATTTATCGGCTGCTTTACCCAGTACATAGTTACCGAGCGTACAACCAATACCAAACATTACCATTGCGATAGAAATAGTATACGGAGCTGTTTTTGTTACCACTAAGATGGTGTCGGCAATGTAAGTATAAATACAAAACACCCCGCCAAAGCCAATAATTACAATACCCAAAATAGACCAAACCAGTTTATTTTTAAGTACGCCAAACTCGTTTAGTAAGTTAGAAGGCTTAGCGTTATCTATGTTTGGAACTACTTTGTAAACAAAAATAAAAGCAATAAATGCAAGCACTGCAGCGCCGGCTAAACAATACCGCCAACTAAGGTTTTGACCCACAAGTGTTACAACAGGCACACCAACAATAGTAGCCACAGTTAAACCCATAAACACCTTAGACATAAAGCTAGCACGCTTACCTTTTGGGGCAATATCCGATGCTAATAAAATAGCCGCGCCAAAATATGCACCATGAGGTAAACCACTTAAAAACCTAAATATTACAAGCTGCTCAAGCGACGTTGCCATCGCGCTTAATCCGTTTGAGACAAACATTAAGCTTATAAATATGAGCAATGCTTTGCGCTTTCTCATATTAGCAGTGGTAAGCATTAAAATAGGGGCGCCCACTACAACACCAATGGCGTAAGCACTAATTGCATAGCCACTTTGTGATGGCGTTGAGCCAAATGTTTCGCTAATTAGTGGCAGCATAGGCATCATCGAAAACTCAGATAATCCTAAGATAAATGTGCCAAGCGCTAATACGAGTAAAATAGCGGTTCTGTTAAGTTGACTAGATGCCGACGTTACATCTGATGTCATAGATGATCCCTTAAGGTTTAATTTTAAAAATGAAACTGCACAATAAATCCTGAATAGGAAATATCATGTGTATGCTTAAATTTTGGTGTGAGAGGGTAGTCTGTGAGGGCGCTATTTTAAGTTAAAAAAAGTACAGAGTCATGCATAAATTAGTGGTTTTATTAGGTTTTTAAAATGTTAATTAGAAGAAAATACTACTTAACATTTATAAAATAAAAAAACTATTTATAAAGCATATATATATAAGATATTAAATATTAGCCGAAAGGTTATTTAAAGCTTATATTTACAGTACAGCTACATATTGATATCACATTAATTTGCTAATTTTTGTACTAATTTACTCCTTAAGGTTTTTATATGTTTGGTATTTCTAAAAGAAACGCAAAAATTGAAGAAATGGAGCTTCAATTAATTCAAAAACAATCTATTTTATCGGCAATTAATAAGCACGTTGCTTATATAGAGTTTACACCTGATGGAATAATATTAGACGCAAACCAGTTGTTTTTAAAAACGATTGGGTATAGCAAAGAGAAAATAATTGGTAAGCATCATCGTATGTTTTGCGAACCTGAATATGCAAAGTCAAACGAATATAGTCAATTTTGGCAAGCATTAAAAACAGGGAACTCTAAAGCAGGCTCGTTTTTAAGGTACAAAGCTAATGGCGATAAGCTTTGGCTTGAGGCAACTTACTTTCCTGTAGAAGAGCGCGGCGTAGTCACCAAAGTTATTAAAATAGCCTCTGATATTACGACCAGTTACATACAAAGAAAAGCGCAAGAAGCTATTGCAAATGCACTCGACAAAGCCTTGGCTACAATAGAGTTTACCCCAGAGGGTAATATTTTAAAGGCGAACCAAAACTTTTTAGCAACAATAGGTTATAGCTTAAAAGACATTGTAGGCAAGCATCATAAAATGTTTTGTACTAAATTGTTTTATGAGAAAAACCCACGCTTTTGGAGTGAATTAGCGCAGGGGCAGTTTAAGTCAGGAAAATTTAAACGTATTGCCGCCGACGGTTCAGAAATTTGGTTAGAAGCAACTTATAACCCAATTTTAGATAGCAAAGGTAATGTAATTAAAATAATTAAGTTTGCATCAAATATTACCGATCGAATTAATAATAACAGTGCAGTGACAGAAGCCGCTGCAATAGCACATGAATCGGCGGTAGCTACTGCTACAACCGCTAAAAAAGGCTCTGAAATACTACAAAGCTCTATAGCGAACTCCGACGCCATTGTAAGCCAAGTACTTAAATCGGTAGATTTAATAAAAAATCTTAATGAACAGTCTGCGGTCATAGGTTCCATTGTTTCGACAATTAGCAGCATTGCGGATCAAACTAATTTACTGGCACTTAATGCCGCAATAGAAGCAGCGCGTGCTGGTGATTATGGTCGAGGTTTTGCTGTAGTAGCTGATGAAGTAAGGCAGCTTGCAGCCAGTACGAGTCGATCTACTAATGAAATAGCAAGTGTTGTTAAAAATAACCAAGAGCTCACTAATGATATATCAAAGCAAATAACGTCAGTTTCAGACTCATCAAAACAAGGAAGAGAGCTTATTGCTAATGTGTCTGAGGTTATTAAAGAGATTGAACGTGGAGCCGATATTGTTTCTCAAACGGTAGCTAAGTTAAATACTTAGTTAATTGCATGTTCCTATGTTTAAAGCTGCCTTCTTATGTGCTCAAACACACCTAACAACATTTTAAATTGATAAAGTGCGACAATATGTCGCGCTTTTTCTTTTGCAACTCACACTATAATTAAGCCAATTTTTACAGTGGCATAAATTAACAATGGTTTATAAAAGCAAAACTCAAAAAACATATTTACTAACTCCTGTCGCACTTTTTATTAGCGGTGTGCTATCTCCTTTTGCATTTGCCGACGATACGCCTTTAGAAGTGATTGAAGTACACGGAAATGCTCAAAATAAGCATTTAGCACTTGGTTCGTCAGAATCGTTATTAAGTGATTTAGGTGTCGACTTTTCAGCAGCGGGCGGCGTATCTAACTTACCTATTTTAAATGGTTTAATGGGCGACAGAGTTAAAGTGTTAGTTGATGGTGCAGATGTAACCGCTGCATGCGCTAATCATATGAACCCGCCACTTTCGTATATCTCGGCTAATCAAATTACGTCTTACAATGTGGTTGCAGGCGTGTCGCCAGTAAGCGCGGGCGGCGATAATATTGCCGGTGTAATAAGCGTTAATTCTATTTCACCACAGTATAGCGATAGCAATGAATTAGGTTGGCACTCAGGTTATGTGTCAGCAAAGTACAGTAGCGTTGATAACGGACGTAAACTTGGCGTTGGTGCACGTTTAGCAAGTGACACGTTTAGCCTTAATTATCAGGGTTCGTTTAGTGACGCAGATAGTTATGAAGACGGTAACGGCGATGTAGTATTAGATACATTGTATCGAGCACAAAATCATAGTTTAACCGCAGCTATGCGCGATGATAAACAGCAATTAGTTATAAAGCTAACGCATCAAAAAATCCCGTATCAGGGATTTGCAAATCAGTATATGGATATGACCGATAACACCAGCTACGGTGCAATAGCTCAATACAAACGCTCCTTTGAAAACAGCGAGCTTGAAGGGCAAGTTAACTGGCATAGCGTAAAGCACGAAATGGGTTTTTTCAGTGAAGAAAAAACAGGCATGATGCGAATGAAAACCGATGCACAAGATATAAGTACGCAGCTTAAATGGCGTATCGCGCTTGATAAAAACAGCAGTATTTTACTCGGTCAAGAATATTACAATTACAGTATTGATGATTGGTGGCCAGGTATTGAAGGCTCAACCATGATGGGACCAGACGATTACGTAAATGTAAATAACGGTAAACGAGAGCGCATAGCGGCATTTGCAGAATTTGAGAGCCAAATAAATACAAAATTATGGTTAAACGCAGGCGTACGTATTGAAAGTATTAATACCCACGTTGGAGAGGTTCAATCTTACAACGATGACATGAGTATGATGGATATGAGCGATATGAGCGATATGGGTAGTATGGAAAGTATGACCATGAGCGATACGTCTACAGATAACACTATTGCTGCACAGAATTTTAATGCTGGCGACAAAGATAAAACCGACACTATAGTTGATGCTAACTTATTAATTAACTACCAAATAACAAATTATGATGAGCTGCAATTTGGTCTTGCCCGTAAAAACCGAGCGCCTAATTTATACGAGCGATACAGTTGGGGTGTAAGCACCATGGCAACCACCATGATTGGTTGGTATGGCGATGGTAATGGTTATATTGGTAACCCTGATTTAGACGTTGAAACAGCGCATACAATAAGTGCTACTTATATTAAATCGGCTAAAGATGACCGTTGGCGGTTAAGCACCAATGTTTGGTATACAGATGTGAGTGACTATATTGATGCTGATATTGTAAGAAGCTTCAATAGTTATGACTTGGACAACACTGCGCGTAACATTTTTCAGTTTACTAATGTAGATGCTATTTTGTATGGTGCAAAAATAGATTTAACAGCCAACATTTATGAATCTAAGCAATTAGGTAATTGGCAGTTACACGCTAATGTTACTAATACGAGAGGTAAGCGCGACGATACTAACCAGCCGCTTTATCAAATTAAACCACTGCAAACCCAGCTAGGTATTAGCCAGCAAATAGGTCGATTTGAAAACGCGTTATCTTGGCAGTGGGTCGATACTAAAAGCCGTGTAGATAATGATCGTTTTGAAAACCAAACAGACAGCTACAGCCTGGTTAATTTAAGCTCTAAAGCCACATGGGATTCATTAACGCTAAGTGCTGAAGTGAGTAACGTGTTTGATGAGTACTACCAACTTCCGCTAGGTGGTGTAAGTATTGCGGCACTTAAACAAGATAGCAGCAACGGGTTTGAACAACTTGCTGGGCAGGGTCGTTCATTTAATGTAAGCGTTAGTTACGCGTTCTAACTAAACTAAATTATTAAAAATAAAGCAAAAGCCATAACTGTGTTATGGCTTTTTTTGCGTTTTAATATGTAAGCCGTAAACTTATTTTTATGAAATATTTGTATGCAAAAAGCGTTCTATTAAGCACGCTTGTACTAATTTTACAGCGTTATTTTAAGGCAATGCAGTAAAAAGCAGTAACTTGTTCATCACCCAATAATTAGGAAATACAGTGTTTAAGCAATTTAAAAATAAAGTGATGGGTGCGCCAACAGCTATGGCCGGTTTAGCTTTGGGTATTGCTAGTATGGGATGGGCATGGGAAAACGTTTTTAATTTAAACTCCCAAGGGCAATTTTTGGGAGCGGTACTAGCTGGCGTATTAGTTTTACTTTTGGCTGCTAAGTTTTTACTACACCCTCATTTATTAAAAGCCGATTTAGCACACCCAGTTGCAGGAAGTGTGATCCCTACATTTGCAATGGCTAATCTTGTTATTTCAAACTCAGTTGGGCAATTTAATTCATTAGCTGGCGACATTATGTGGGTTTTAGCTTTTGTGCTGCATCTCACATTTTTGGTGAGTTTTTTATACCAGCGAGCAAAAAAGTTTAACTTCGAGGATATGGCGCCCAGCTGGTTTGTGCCGCCAGTGGGGATAATTATTGCAGATGTTACTTTTTCGGGAAATCCGACATTAGCGTGGTTAGCTTATAGCGCACTGGTGATTGGTATATCAACGTACAGTATTATGCTGCCAATTATGTTTTATCGCTTTTTATTAGCATTAAAAAGTGACTACGAAATACAGCCAACACTTGCCATTTTAGCAGCGCCTGCCAGTTTAACATTAGCGGGGTATTTTCATATTGTAGCTAATCCATCACTCTTTATAGTGGGGGCATTATTTATATTAGCGATAATAAAAACACTGATTGTTTATGTGTTATTTATAAAGTTATTACGCAGGCCTTTTACGCCGAGCTACGCTGCTTTTACATTTCCAATGGTTATTGGGGCAACTGCATTATTTAAAATGAAAGACTGGATGCAAAGTATAAACCTCGCAATGCCATATGTAGATACAGTTAATTACTTAGCTACGTTTGAACTTATAGTTGCCTCGGCAGTAGTTGGTTATGTAAGTGGTCGGTACTTTTGCCACTTTAAACTATCAAAGCAACAGGTAACGTAGAGTTACTCTTGGGTTGCCTGTGGCTCATTACTTTCTTGTTCAGCTAGTTTTTCGCGCTCAGCTTTTGACACATAACCAGGTTTGTTGCTTTTATGTAGTTTAGCGTTAGTGCGTTTATCTTTCTTTTGAAATTTAGTGACGATTTTTTTACGACGGTTCACAATTAAATACCCTGTTAATTTTAAGTCGCGCATTATACAGTCATCCTCATAAAAGCTGCTATATAAATATTCAGCTTAAGTTACCTGCGTGTTTAGCGTAAAGAGCTATAAGTAAGCGCTTCATAGCGTTATAATTACCGCTCTTAGTTATTAATTAAATGGGAATTGTTTTGAAAAAGTTAGCTTTAGCCAGTATTGCTTTATTTGCGTTTGGTGCTCATGCGCAGTTAAATAAAAATATTGATAGCGTTGCCGATTACGCAGTAAATACCTACCAAAATGCTCAAATACACACACTAACTAACTTAGTGGCTTTTCCGACCGTTAATAAAAGCGACATTACCGCTCCTCAAAATCCCGATTTTATTGGCTTTAAAGCACTGTTAAAAATGAAAGCCGCAGAGCTTGGTTTTGACTACCAAGATTTAGGCTACACCGTTTTAATTGGAATGGGCGAGCAAAGCGAAAAAGTAACGGTAGTAACGCACGGTGATGTGCAACCTGCTAATGCTAGCAAATGGAAACAAAGTCCTTTTATTATTGATACATCTGAACCGGGAAAATTAGTTGGTCGTGGTACGGAAGACGATAAAGGTGCAATAGCAACAGCGCTTTACGCCATGAAAGCAATTAAAGATAAAGGCATAACCCTTAATAACCGAATTGAGCTTATGATTTACCTTGCTGAGGAGTCTGATTGGGGTCCGCTTACTCAATTTATGAAAACGTATGAACAACCAAAATATGCAGTAACGATTGATGCATCATATCCTGTAGTGGTTGCCGAGAAAGGCTGGAGCTTAATTGCACCTACTTTTAATGCAAAATCACCACAAACGGGTTTATATGTAAAGGATGTAACTGGCGGTGCGTTTAGAAGCCAAATTCCAGAAGACGCCAGCTTAGTACTTCACAATGCAGACGCTGCACTTATTAATACATTAAAAGCAAAAGCCAAAACATTAAATAAAGTTGAGTTTAACTTTAGTGAGCAAAATGATGCCTTAGCAATAAGTGTTAAAGGTATGTCGGCGCATTCATCAGAGCCGGAGTCGGGTATAAATGCCATTGCTTATTTAGCTGAGTTATTTAAAGGCGTGGAGCTTGAAAATAACAGTGACGGTGAGCTAATCGACTTTGTGAATCAGTTAATTGGTTTAGATATTCATGGTAAACAGTTTGGCGAAATAGCTTACAAGCACGACTTTATGGGCCCGATGACAGTGGCACCAACCGTTATTGAGCGCGATGGTAATGCGCTAACACTTGCTGTAAATGCACGTCGCCCTATGGGTAAAGACGAAGCTGTATTACAAAAGCAAATTGATGATGCGCTCGCTAATTGGCAAGCTGCTAACAATGTAACGCTTGCTAACATAGAAACAATTATTGGCACACCTATGCTGCTTGATAGCGCGCCGCATGCGCAAAAGCTGCTTGATATTTTCAAGCATTTTACGGGCGACGAAAAAGCTGACTTTGTATCAATAGGTGGTGGCACTAACGCAAAGCTGTTTGATAATGCGGTATCGTTTGGTCCTTCAATGCCAGGCAAGCGCTACACCGGTCACTCAGAGCATGAATTTATGACCATTGAGCAACTTAAGCTTAATTTACGTATGTACACAGCGATGATGATCGAGCTGGGTAATATGTAGTTTAAGCCTTACTTAAATTCAATAAGATTTTAATAAATAATAGGTGTTGAGTATTAATCAGCACCTATGTCCTCAAAATTTACTTCAGGCAAGTTTTCAAAGCTTGGTTTGGCAAATAAATACCCTTGCATAAGTTCAACACCTGCGTTTTTAAGCCATGTATATTCTTGTACTGTTTCAATCCCTTCAGCCAGTGCGGTAATGTTTAAATCGCGAAACATATTTAAGCAATGAGTTACTATTAATTGGCGTTTTTTGTCGTTGCTTATATCGCGTATTAGCGCCATATCCAGCTTGATAATATCTGTTTGAAAGTCAGCCAGCAGATTTAAACCAGAATAACCTGCACCAAAGTCATCAGTGGCGGTTTTAAATCCGAGAGACTGATAGTAATCAACAACGCGTTTAATGTGTGCGGTGTCTTCTATTTTTTCTACTTCAGTAAATTCAAACATAATATTTTGAATTGGGAAGTTATACTTTTTTGCAGCTTCTAGTGTGGTGCGTATACATCGCTCTGGTTTATAAATAGCATTAGGTAAAAAGTTAATGCTTAGCATTGATGTTATGCCCAGCTTTGAGGCTAGTTGAATGGCTTTAATACGACAAAGCTGATCAAATGCATAGCGGTTGTCTTCATTCACTTTTGAAATGATTGAATAAGCAGACTCGCCATTTAAACCCCTAACTAGTGCCTCATAGCCATAAATAAGATTAGTTTTACAGTTTATAATCGGTTGAAAAGCCATAGAAAAATCAAATTCGAGATCGTTAGCGTCAGCACAGTTACTACACGTAACTTTTTCACAATCTTTTGATTTTTCGCTCATTTAGCTCATCCTCTTATGTTTATTTGTTTAGGTTAGTTGAGATTAGATTCTAACACAAATAGATTAAAGTATTGTTTTTTATGTTTTTATACATAATAAATGACTATGTAATTAAATGAAAAGTGATGACTAATGTCAGATCACTTAGTGACATTTAGCAGGTGTGTACGTTGCTTATTAAAACAATAATAGCGACATACATTACTTGGAGAATATAAATGAGCAATACAGTGACATTAGACAAAAAAATTAAAGGATATTTACTTATTTTAACTTTGCTAAGCGTTATAAATTTACTAACTTCGCCTAGTTATATATGGGTAGTATGGCCAGCAATTGGGATGGGAATAGGGCTTGTAGTAAGTACTTTGAGTAGGAATAAACCTAAAAATAATTCTTTATAATAAGCAAGCCAAGTAATTACTTGGCTTTTTTAGTAAGGAACTGTCTAAATAGTTAAGTTTAAATATTTAAAATGCTGATTGAAGTGTCGCATCTAGTGATATTTCGGTATTTAAGAGCTTGGAAATAGGGCAGCTCTTTTTGGTTTGCTCACATAAGGCTTGAAACTGCTCGTTTTGAATATCATCAATACGCGCTTTTACCTCAAGGGCAATATGCGTTACTGAAAAACCGTCATCTACTTCATCAAGGCTTACAGTGGCTTTAGTATCAATTTTATCTGCGGTAAAGCCTGCATCACCTAATGCAAGCGAAAGTGCCATACTAAAACATGCACTGTGCGCTGCACCTATTAATTCTTCAGGGTTTGAGCCTGCCTTATCTTCAAAGCGGGTATTAAAACCATAAGGTTGTTTATCAAGCGCGCCACTTTGAGTTGATATGCTACCTTTGCCTGTTTTAATATCGCCAGACCATGTTGAACTTGCCGTTTTTTTAATCGTCATCATCTTCTCCTTGCTTGAGTGTAAGCTTTTCAGGTTAGCTAAGCGTTATTTACAAAATAAACTTATATAAAGCCTTAAAAGCATTAATTACTGATGATGTTGCAAAATAGACGCCAGTTAATTGTTATCCCTGTTTATTTCGCTTACAGCGCTCTGAACAGAAAATAACGTTATCCCAGTCGCGCTGCCATTTTTTACGCCACGTAAAAGGTTTATTACAAATAGGGCATATTTTTTGAGGTAAGTTTAGTTTTTTGTGCGCCATACTTACTTAGCCTTGCTGTTACTTTTAGTATCCGTTTTACTTTTTGTTCGAGTAACTTTTTGAGTACCTCCAACGTGTTTTTTAAGAATCCTCCCTATGGCGCGTTTAACATCGGCTCGCTCACGGTATTGCCATAAGCGTTCGCGTGCTTCTTTTGAGGCTGCTGTTAAATCAAGCATCGGTTCGGGATAATCCTCCCCTAACTTAAAGTCGTTAAAGAGTGCTTCCATTGGAGTTTGCTCCCAAGGCTGATGTAAATATTCAATAGGGAGTTTTTCAAGCTCGGGGCACCACTTTTTAATAAATGAACCTGTTGGATCTTGATCTTCTGATTGTTTAATTGGGTTATAGTGCCTAATGGTGTTTATGCCTGTTACCGAGGCTTGCATTTGAATTTGCGGGTAGTGAATGCCAGGCTCAAAATCTAAAAAGTAATTAGCGAGCGGAAAGCTTGCTTGCTGCCAACTTATATTTAAATGATGCGTTACAAAGCTTACAAGCATGGCGCGCATTCTAAAGTTTATATAGCCGGTGGCTTTTAAGCAGCGCATGCAAGCGTCAATAATGGGAATACCTGTTTGACCTTGCGCCCAGCGTTCAATATCGTTTTTAACATGTTCATCATCGCGATACGGAAATACATGATAACCCGGATTAAGGGCTAAAAACTCCATAGAACATTCGCTCTCAAACTTTTGCATAAAGTGGCAGTGCCAATGCAAGCGCGATACAAACGCTGCTAGTGGGCGTTTCCAGCCTCTTTTATCAGGGTGTTTTGAATGATATTCATCAATGGCCATTTGATACACTTGCCTAAGGCTAATATTCCCCCACGCTAAGTACGGCGAAAGTCGGGAGCAATGTGTTTGGCTTAAACTTGGGCTCGATATTCCTTTTTGATAACCTTTACCGCGCTCGGCAAAAAAGCTCTGCATTACAGTTCGCGCATGCAGCGGGCCACCTTGTTGAAAGCTGTCGTGATTTTGTGTGTAAGCGCTTGGTAGCTCAGGTGTTTGGTAGTTATTGAGGGTAATTGTTTTTATACTCTTCCAATTAGGAACAGCAATAGGTTCTTGCATTGTTTGCTGCCAGTGTTCGTTCCAATTATTACGATTTTTTTTGCCGCGAATAACCGCGCCTGTTTGCGACTCTTGCCAATTAATATGGTTATGCTGGCACCATGCTTTTATTGCTTTATCGCGCTTAAAGGTGTTGTTTAAGCCTATTTCTTGATGGCTAAAAATATTAACTATTTCAAACTGTGCCTTTAACGATTCAAGTAAATCGCTCATATTTAAATTAAAGATATAAACACAGGCGTTAAAACGCGCTAGCTGATTATTTAACTCAACTATTGATTGATACACAAAGCGCCAGTGCCGCTCATTGTAGTGTGCATCTTCGAGCAATAATGGCTCAAAGTTATAAAGTAATAGGGTAGGTAAGCCATTACTGAATGCATTTTTTAATGGTTGATGATCGCTAAGACGCAAATCACGTTTAAACCACACGATGTTTATTTTCATATAATTTGTTTATTGCTTTAAATAGAGATAAAAATTAGCTTGTTATTTAACTGAGTCAGCCAAACCTATACGTAACTAACTTGAATTAAGATTTAGTTTTAATGTATTAAAAGGAAAAGTATGTTTTTAGATTTAACTGTAAATAAAGAGCTTAATGTTTATTCGTATTTAGTTGGCGGGATCAGTCCTCGCCCAATTGCATGGATAAGTACATTAAGTAGCGACGGTGTGGCTAATATTGCTCCTTACTCATTTTTTACAGTAGCGAGTTGTAACCCACCAGTATTGAGTGTGACGCAAGTAAATCCACGCGATAAACCAAGTAAAGATACATTAATTAACTTATTAGCGACTAAAGAATGTGTGATTAACATTGTGAGCCATGAACTGGTTGAAAAAATGAATCAAAGCTGTGCTAATTATCCTAGTGATGTTAGTGAGTTTGATGCTGCAAATATAACTAAAATTGATAGCCAAATGGTCGCAGTGCCGAGTGTTGCTGATTCAAAAGTACGCTATGAGTGTAAGCTACGTGAAGTTATTACTATTTCAAGCGAGCCTGGCGGCGGACAAATGATGTTGTTAGACATAGTGGGTATTTGTATAGACGATGAGGTGCTTGTTGATGGTTATATTGACCCAACACTTTTAGATGCGGTAGGTAGAATGGGTGGGGATTACTATGCAACCACTAAAGACAAATTTGTACTTAAACGACCACAAATTTAGGGCGTGTTGATCTTTGTGGATTGAAATTTGTTCAATCTAGGGGCGATTTAATCGCGGCGCGAGGTTTGTAACCTAGTGGGCTAAGTAAAAACCGAGCAACAAAGAGTCAATCGTCCCTAGAAAGAACCCAAAGGGCAGCGCATGTTTGGTCTTTATGCTGCGTTATCGCCTATTTATGGGGAATAACCACACTTCATAGGCTCTGCCTTGCCTAAAAACTAAACATACTGCTGCAAATTCAACCACCAAAGTTCAACACGCCCTAGTCTTATGTTTATTCTTCCTTAGTTTGTGCACATTGCTTGCACTTTTACTTGTTAACTTTGTTTTATTAAACGTTAAAGTAAAGGTTCAAGCATTGAAAACACTTCTTAAAAAAAAAGTCTCTAATGTAACTAAGTTATTCGCGTTAAGTGCGCTTTGTATCGCTTTAAGCGCATGTAATAGCGATTCTACAAGTACTACAACAGACGGCGAAACGGTCAGTAATAGTGCTCCAACGGTTGACGCCGGTATTGACCAAACTGTTAATGCGGGCGATACCGTTTATTTAATTTCAACAGTTGAAGATGATGGCGAAGTATCCGTTAGCTGGTCACAAACATCAGGCACTACCGTTAGCTTATCTTCAAGTACTGCAACGTCTACTGAGTTTGTTGCACCTGAGGTATTAACCGATGAAGCACTTGTATTTGAAATCAGTGCAGATGACGGCACAAACGATGTCGTTGTAGATACCGTTATAGTTAATGTTATTGCTTCATCAGACTCAGGCTCAGATACTGGTGCAGTTGATAATAGTGCAAAACTTACCAGCTGGTTAATTAACAACGATACAACCTCTACTTATATACAAAACAATGGCGCAGTGGTTGAAGAGGTTCAATCAGTTGAGGTTGTTACTGTTTCTGAGGAAGATGCTGACGTTGAATACATGTATGTGCAAACAACTGACATTCCTAAATATGACGTAACGCTTACACAAGACCAAGTAGACGCGTTAAATAACCGCCCGCGTGCAGCTACCGATTTTTATAACGGTGTAACCTCAGCAGCAGTAGGGCAAACCATTTCGTTTGGTGAAGATATTGGCTATAACAGCAGCACTGAAAACTGTGATGATACAGGCGGTGCAGGCTATTGGCCTCCAGGACCAGGTTGCCCAACAGAACAAACAGTTGAGGCGTATTTTCCGATAACACCTACCGAATTATCTGACACTGAAACTTGTGAAACAGGTTTAGGTACAGTTGGCTTAATGGTTAATGGCACCAGTATATTTAACTGGGGCGATGGTATGAGCTACGGTAATAATATTTGGTATACATTAGCGCCCATTGCTGAGCAATATGATGTTGATGTGTGTGGCGGACATGCTGCTAACGGTGAATATCATCACCATTTTTACACGAGTTGCTTAGCTGATTTACTTGAAGATGATGGCGATGCGCATTCACCTATTTATGGGTTTGCAGCTGATGGCTATCCGCTTTATGGTCCTTATGAAAGTAACGGTCAACTTGCATTAAGCGGCTGGGAAATGCGTGATTATGGCGCGTCAGAAAGTGAAGGTGGTTGTGGTACTGAAGGTGAGCGAAGCTGTACTTTAGTTGATCAATACGATGTTAGCCAAGGCACACAAACAAGTGATGCAGGTCCTGCTATTGGCGCAGAAGTAACGACGCTCTCTGGTAATACATTAAATGCCGACGATGGTTATTACTTTGAAGATTTCTACTACGCACAAAAAACAGTAACCGGTGCTCAATTAGATGAGCATAACGGCCACGATACTAACGATGGCAAGGGTTATCACTACCATATAACACTAACGTTAGACAGTGATGGTAAATTACAGCCTTCTTTTCCTTATCAAATAGGGCCTCGTTTTAAAGGTCAATTAGCCGATAATTCAATTGGTCGCTGTGATACGGGCGAAACAATGGGTCCACCACCGGGAATGTAAGGAGTAACTATGCGTTATTTTAAATACGCATTGATCCTAACTACTGCTGCGCTATTGAGCTTTAAGCTCTTTGCGCAGCAGGAAATGATGGATCATAGCCATATGCCTATAGCAGTGCCAAGTGATACGCCAATCCCGGCATTAAGCCTTAAGTTATTAAAAGATAGTATGTCGGGTTATAACTTAATTTTAGATACGCAGCGCTATGATTTATCTGTACCCCCTGAGGGCGCAATGAACATGCAGCAAATGATGAGCGTTACTACAAACGATGACACGGGCTTTTTACAAGGTCATGCTCATTTATATATAAATGGGGTTAAAATACAGCGAATTTACGGACATGCATTGCATTTACCTGCTAACTTATTTAAAAGTGGTATAAATACCGTATCGGTTACTTTAAATAATCATGGTCATATGTATTGGTCCGCTCAGGGCAAAAAAATAGTTGCTACGCTGTATGTTAACGATCAAACCAAAGAGTTTATAACATACCGATTTGAAAGCTTTCCTAGCAAGGTTGAAAACACGCATTAATGAAAATTCATAATAAACTTTTTTTAATACTATTTAGTTTTACCTTTAGTGTTATTGCAGGGCTAGTAGTACTTATACAATGGAGTATAGGGCAAGGCGTAATTGATTTTGTTAATGCAAAAGAAGTAAAAGCGCTTGAACCACTTGTTGTTCAACTTGCAAAGCAATACGAAAAAACCCCCTCATGGGAACGTGTTGTTGGCAATGGCGAAAATTTTAGAAAACTTATTGAATCGCAGTTAGAAAATAGCCAGTTTTTACCTAGGCCACCAGAAGGTCCAGGCCCCAGAGGGGGAATGATGCGACGGCCGCCACCCGATCATATTCGTTTAGGGGGAGAGCGCCGCCTACCACCTGAAAATATTGCTCACTACGCTTTGCTTGACGAAAATAAGCAGCGAGTAGTGGGTAGATACCTCAGCGATTTAAAATATATAACAACCCCAATTACAGTGGGCGATAAAACAGTGGGTTACTTAGCTGTATCTAAAAGAGATAGCTTGGTTGATGGTTATGAGCTTGATTTTTTACAGCAGCAAACTAACTACTTATGGTTTATTGCTTTAGCCGCTGTATTGCTTACATTGCTAGTTACCTTTTTATTGTCTCGTCACTTAGTTAGCCCAGTAAAGCAAATTGCTAATGGTATGCATCGCTTAACGCAAGGTAATTACGAAACCAAACTTACGCTTGAGCGAAAAGACGAATTAGGCCAATTAAGCGAAGATTTTAATATCCTTGCATTTACACTCGCTAAAGACGAGCAAGTGCGCAAACGCTGGCTTGCCAATATTTCTCACGAGCTTAGAACGCCAATGAGTATTTTGCTCGGTGAACTTGAAGCTATGCTACTTGGCATACGTGAGCCTAATGCAAAAAATATTAACTCGGCTAACGACGAGGCATTGCATTTAAAACGCTTAATAGATGATTTGCATATGCTCAATAGCGCAGAGTTAGGGGGTATGCATTACACTATGCAACCTACTGATATGGCTTTATTATTAAATACTATTGAGCAAAAATATCAGGTTATACTTGAGCAGCACAATATAAAAATTTACTTACTCAATAGCGCTAAACATATAACTGTACAAGCAGATAAAACACGCCTTTTGCAGCTGCTCGATAATATTTTAATGAACGCCGTGCACTATGCACAATGCACCACTATTTCATTAACGGCTAATAATATAAGCATTAAAGGGCAAACCTACTTAGAGCTTATAATTGAAGATAATGGCGTAGGTGTAGAGCAGTCGCATTTATCGCATTTGTTTGAGTATTTATATCGAGTAGATAGTTCGCGTAATCGCCAAGAGGGCGGTTCGGGCTTGGGCTTATCTATTTGCCAACATATAGTTAAAGGCCATAATGGTGAAATAGCTGCTGAAAAAGCCACTTTAGGCGGTCTTGCTATTATTATTAGGCTACCAACTATTTAGTTTATAAAAATAAGGTTGAGGTTACTTACAGAGATGCCTATGAGTGAACAAATACTGATTGTGGAAGATGAAGTAAAGCTAGCTAACTTAATGAGTGACTTTTTAAGTAGCCATCATTTTGTTACTCATCAAATACATCACGGAAATGAAGTATTACCTTGGCTTGAAATTAACAGGCCGAGCGTAATTTTGCTCGACATAATGCTACCAGGTCAAAGTGGTATTGAACTATGTAAAGCAATCAGGCGCTTCTCAAATGTGCCTATTATTATGGTATCGGCAAAAGTAGAAGAAATAGATAGGCTGCTTGGACTTGAGTTAGGTGCAGATGATTATATTTGTAAGCCGTTTAGTTATGCTGAGCTGGTGGCGCGAGTTAAAGCTATATTAAGGCGATTAAGTAACGCAAGTGATGTTACAGAGTCAACAATGAAGCTCGACGAGAGCACCTACAGCGTAAAATACAAATCAAGCAGCATAGAGCTAACGAACTTTGAATTTCAGCTATTTAAACCTTTATTTAACAACCCAAATCGTATTTATTCGCGCGATAGTTTAATGGACACTATGTACGCCGATCAGCGTATTGTGAGCCATCGTACTATTGATAGCCATATTAAAAAGTTGCGTAAAAAACTAGATGAAGTGACACAAACTGAAAGTGTTATTCAGTCTGTTTATGGGGTTGGCTACCGATTTGTGCACCCGCAGTAAGAGGTATTAGTAAGCTATGACGATGAGCTATTCATCATCGTCAGCATTTTTAATTCGCTCTAAACGGTCAAACTCTTCGTATTCGGCAGCTTGAATTTCATCAAGAATAGAATCTACATCAGCAAGTTCATCGCTGTCTTCAAATTCACCTGTAAGCGTTGAATTAGGCGTTAAATTGGCCTCTTCAAATAATGCCCACATTTCTTTAGCGTATTGAGTTTTTAGTATGCTTGGCGCAAATTCACCATAATAGCGGCGGATGTTATTTACATCGCGTGCAAACATAGCTTGTGCACTGTTATTTGCTGAAGCGTTAACTGCTTGCGGTAAATCTATAATTACAGGGCCGTTATTATCTACAAGTACATTAAATTCAGATAAATCGCCGTGTATTATACCTGCGCAAAGCATAAGCTTAATGTAATGCATCATGAGTTTATGCTGCTCAATCGCTTGCTCTTCACTAAAAACGACATGTCCAAGTTGAGGGGCTACGTTACCGTCCTCGTCCGAAACGAGTTCCATAAGCAGCACGCCATCAATACAAAAGTAAGTATCAGGAACACGTACACCCACGCCAGCTAAACGAGATAACGCATCAACTTCGGCATTTTGCCAAATCTCTTCTTCTAATTGACGGCCATAGCTAGAACGTTTACCCATAGCACGCGCTTGGCGTCCACCACGTACTTTTCGGCCTTCTTGGTATTGTGCCGCTTTTTTAAAGCTACGTTTAACCGCGTCTTTATACACTTTTGCACAGCGAATGTGCTCACCACAGCGGACAATAAATACATCGGCTTCTTTACCGCTCATTAGTCGGCTTATAACTTCGTCAATAAGGCCATCATCAACAAGGGGTTGTAGGCGTTTAGGTATTTTCACAGATTGCCTGCTAAGTAGGGTTGGTTATTAATCATTATTTATGAAAGTGCTCTGTATTTGTTTGTTTAATTGGCTCAAGCAGTATATCAGCTTTGAGAATTAAGGGCAGTAACACTACTGCCTGAGAGTAATTAATCGTATTATTTTATTAGCTTATATATTGATTGCAAAGCAATCAACCAGAACTTTTTAAATAAGCATTTAGATTACTATTTTTTATTAAAATAATTTATTACTTCCTCATTATTTGCACATTGTTTGCGTTTTTAAAGCGTAAGCTTAGTTTAATTCTTAAATACGAGGTTATTACTATGAAGCATTTTTCAACTCTTGCCACTGTGGCAATATTATCTATTGCTTTTTCAGCTAATGTAGCTGCTCGAGGCGGTGACAATCCTCCTGAAAAACCTGACTTTTCAACTATTGATACTGATGGTGATGGCGTAATTAGCTTTGAAGAGTTTAGTGCTAAAAAACCGCCACACGGCGATGCACAAACAATTTTTGATTCTATAGATGCCGATGGTAATGGCGAAATTAGTGAACAAGAACTTAGCGATCATAAACCACCTCGTCGTGAACGCTGAAAGGATACTAAAATGATTAATAGTATTAACAGTAGTTCTGCGAATTTTATGCCGCAACAAAGTAGTCAGGCTGCAAAACTAACAACAGAGCAAAGCGATTTTGTTAAAGAAACGCTTGCAGAGTTTGACGCTGAAAACTTAACCGAAGAAAACGCGCAAAGTATTCAAGCGGCATTTAAAGAACAAGGTATTGAACCAACAAAAGAGCTTGCTGATTTAATGAGCGAACTTGAGTTTGATGCTAAAAGCATTGGTGATGCAGGACGAGTGGAAGGTCAAAGACCGCCACCGCCGCCACAGAACTCATTAGAATCAGTAGATACAGACGAAGTAGTCAGCTACTTAGATGAGCTATTAACTGAGTATTCAAGCCAGTTGTCTGATGAAGATAAAGAATCAATCCTTGCATCAGTACAAGAGAAGTTTGGTTTAAGTGAAGGCGATTCACTGCTAAATGTAACTGCTTAGGTGTTATAACTTAGAGTAAAGCTGACTGTTACTCGAAAGTCTTAAGTCCAAAGCTCAACGGTTAACTCTGTTGGGCTTTTTTATTGGCTTAATTTAAGCGTGTTTCTATTTTGCTGGTGCCATCTTCTTCGGTAAATTTAAATACAAAATCTTTTTTACCGTCTTGGTTTATATCTACTAGAAGAATATCTTTATTATTTTTAGGCAGCGTTAGTTTTAATTTTTTACGTTTATCATTTAGGAGTGAGTCTTGCTCTCCGTAATAAATATAGAGCGTTTTTTTACTGTATTTGTATACTGCGTCAATATAGCTGTCGCCGTTAATATCACCTAAATATAGGGCTGGCTCGGAATCATCGCCGTTCATTCCTACTTCCATTTCTAAATCAAGTTCTATACTCGATTTATTGGCAAATGAGCCGTCGGGTTGCTGCTTATAAATGTTCATTTCTACATCTACATCAGTACTGCCACCGCCCAATGCCATAGACGCAATAGTACCTAAGCCAATATCTAAATCCATTTTTTGTAAATCAATTAAGCCATCATTATTAAAATCAGTTTTGAGCAATAACTCACTAGGGCCTTGTGTTTCAAATAAGGTAATGGGCGTATTACTAAAGCCTTTAGCACTTCCTAGGTACAAAGTATGTGCTATTTTTATATCTAACGAATCCATACCTTGCGTTGGCTTAAACTGTCTAGTTGTAAAATCTAGAAATCCGTCGTTATTAATATCAATAATTTGCTTTATTTTGCGAGTTTCGCCATTGCTTAGCTCGCCTAATTCGATGTTAAAATCAATTGAGGTGAGCTTTTGCTCAAAGCCTTCTGGATTAGCAAGTAGTACATCTGCTCCAAAGTCATTTGAAAAAACCAAGTCGCTTAACCCGTCGTGGTTAAAATCAATAACGACGGGTTTATTGTTAATATTAACTTCTAGAGAAAGCCCTTTTCCTGAAAAGCTGCCTTCATACATAGGTGTTTGTTTAAATTTGTTAGGCTTAAAGCTGCCATCTTTATTTTGAATGTATAAAGTACTGCTTGCTAACCCAGGGATGAAAATATCGCTTAGACCGTCGTTGTTGGCATCGAAGACAAAGTCTACTTTTTCAAATTTATCTATTTTTAATTGATTTAGAACCGACTCATAATTAAACAATAGTGTTGGTTTACCAGCTTGGGCTTTGTATACGCCATCACTTGTTAGTACGAGTGCTTGTTTATCGGTAATGTTAGCAAGTGTAGCCACATCAAACCCGATGGCATTTTTTGGTAAAGCAAGTTCACTACTTAGTGATGTGAGTAAATTGATGGCTTCTAGTTGTTTTGATTCTTTATTATATGCAAATAAAATCTCTGAATCGGTTGATACTAATTCATCCGTTGTTTTTATTGCCATTGTTTGAGCTATAGCGCTAATGGGGGTAAGTAAAGTGATGAGTGAATAGCAAAGTGGTTTTATCATGCAAATTCCTTTTTTATATTTAGTTGTATCGTTACATTTTTATTATTCACTTATATAAGCAACATCAGCGCACAACTTAACGTAGGGTCCAGCACTGGCGGTTTGCTAATTAGCGTAAATTTAAACGTAATACACTTATGTAAGTTGGTTTATATTTAGCCTACGCTAATAACTATGTACTAGGTGTAAGTAATTGTAAGATTATGTTTTAAGGAGGGCTTGTTGACCTTTCAGGATTGAACTTTTTTCAACCCAAGGAAGATTTAATCGCGGCGCGAGGTTTGTAACCTAGTAACAAAGAGTCAATCTCCCCTAGGCAGAACCCTTCGGGCAGCGAATGTTTGGTATTTATGCTGCGTTATCGCCTATTTATGGGGAATAACCACACTACATAGGCTCTGCATTGCCTAAATACCAAACAGTATGCTGCAAATTTAACCTCGAAAGATAAACAAGCCCTAATAAGAAAGGTAGTGCAAAACTCATATGGCAGTTAAGCGCTTTTAGCGGGTTTTGGTTATCAACGGCACAGCTTATTTTGCTCATTTAAATAAGCATCTACAAAATCTACTTCCATCGGTTTTGAAAAGTAATAACCTTGCAGGTGAGATACACCAATATTAGTAAGCGTGTTTGCTTGTTCAATAGTTTCAACGCCTTCGGCAACAACAGTAAAATCTAAAGATGAGGCCATTTGTACAATTGCATGAATAATACTTAACCCTCTTTTATCCATATTTTGAATAAAACTTCTGTCTATTTTTACTATATCTACACCAATATCAAGCATGCTTGATAGTGATGAGTAGCCAGTTCCAAAATCATCAATTGAAATACAAAAGCCTTGTTTTTGTAGTGCTTTAACGGCTGTCAAAAATGTGAGTTTATCTTCGGCAAATACTGATTCGGTAATTTCTATATGCAGATCTTTAGGCTCTACTTGATGATTTTTTACTATTTTTAATACCTTAGTTACAAAATCTGGATCTTGTAATTGGATTACCGATACATTCACGCTTACTGCAATTTTCTCCGGTAAATGATTGAATTTTTTTGCTTGTATACATGCTTGTTCTATGACCCAGAGGCCCATTTGGGTTATTAAACCGTATTGCTCGGCAATAGTTATAAACTCATCAGGGAAAATATTTTCACCGTCTAGTTGCCAGCGTAATAATGATTCGAAAGAGGTTACTTTTGATGTTTTGCTATCTACAATTGGCTGAAATACTAGTCTTAAACTGTTTTCTTCTATGGCACTGGCTAGGCGTTGACTCAACAGGTACTCTCTTTCTTGTTTTAATTTGAGTGAATCGTTATAAATATTGATATTACCTTTAGCCATGCGTTTTTGGTGATACATTGCAATATCAGCAGAGCGAATTAAGGTATTTAAATCACTCCCGTGCTCAGGGTACATGGCCATTCCAATAGTTGCTGATACCCATTTTTGATATTTATATGTTTCATGCTCGGCGCTAATGCTTTGAAGCACTTTATTAGCAAACTCGATAAGCTCAGTTTGGTTTTGATACGTTGCTAAAATTAAAAACTCATCCCCGCCCCAACGGCATTTATAGAGTTGTTGGTTGCATACATTACTAATTCTCAGTGCTATTTCTTTTAATACTTTATCGCCCACTTTATGACCCAACGAATCGTTGATTTGCTTAAAACCATCTAAATCTACAAATAATAAAGCAAAGGGTTCTTTAGGGTTATCTGCTAGTTGTTTGTTTGCATTTTTTAAAAATGCGGTGCGGTTTAATAGATTTGTGAGTGGATCGGTATTCGATAAGCGGTAAATTTCTTCAGTGCGTTGTTCGACCTTGTTTTCCATTTCATTAAGCAGCTCTCTGTTTTGGTTTTTGAGCTTGATTGCACTGTGTGTAAATGTGGCTGATTTGTACGAAGAGGCAATCATAATTGTGGCAAAAGTTAAACCTAATAGCCCCAATATGTGATGGTAGTGATCGTTTGAAAGCGTTAGCAAAAAAGAGTAGGGGGCCAATAAAGTAAAGCTATATAAAACAGCTGTAAAACGACTACCAGACAGCAAATTTGCAGAGCCACCGGCAAGCGCTGATAAAATAGCAATGGTCGTAGTAACTTCCACCGTAGATGAAGTGCTATGAAACCAAAGAGCATAGCCACACCAAGACACGGCTGTTGATATACAGCCAATAGCAAAGCGATTTAGATAAAAATGTGTGTTGTAAGGTTGGCGAGAATTTTGAGCTTTCAAAAAAAGCCCTACATCAATAATGCGTAAAGTAAGCACGCACATCATTATGCCTAACCAGACTACTTTATCGTGGTTGGTTTTCTCATTAGTTATATCAAAAGCAAATACCAAAGCAACGCTGACTAGTACAGAGACTGCAATTCCGGAAATAGCATTCGAGTATAAAATTTTGAGCGCTTCTTTTCGCTCATTATTACTTAAATTGTTATATGGCACTAATTAAAACCTTTTTCAAAAACAACCCCTAGGAAATTAAGTAAACCATTTAGCAAATTACACTAATGCAATACTGGTAATACAAAGAGCTTAATAAGCCTTTACGCAGCTAAATAAAACTTTAATGTAAAAGTAAATATAGTTTACGGGAGGGATAAAAAAAGTTTAAGAAGTAAAAAGGCCCAAAATAAATATTTATTTTGAGCCTTAAAATTATCAAGCAGGTTAAAGTGTTAACGACTTTACTTGCTGTTCTATAGATTTAACCTTCGAAATCGCTATCGTTATGGCGCTCTGCCATTTGCTCTTCTTCAGGACCCCATGTGCGATTTACGCGACGACCACGCTTTACAGCAGGGCGCTCTGATACTTGCGTAGCCCAGCGTACAACATGGGTGTATGAGGCAACATCTAAAAACTCTGCTGCATCATATAAAGCTCCAAGCACTAACGATCCGTACCACGGCCAAATTGCAATATCGGCAATTGAGTATTCATCACCTGCCATGTATTCATTTTCGCTTAAATGGCGATTTAACACGTCAAGTTGGCGTTTAGTTTCCATGGTAAAACGGTCAATAGGGTATTGCATTTTACTTGGTGCGTAGCTATAAAAATGACCAAACCCACCACCTAAGTAAGGTGCTGAGCCCATTTGCCAAAATAGCCAGTTACGACACTCTGTTTTAGCTTTTAGATCTTTAGGTATAAGTACATCAAATTTTTCAGCCAAATACTGTAAAATAGAACCTGATTCAAAGATGCGAGTAGGCGGCGTGGTTGAATGATCCATTAGCGCTGGGATTTTTGAGTTTGGATTAATATCAACAAAGTCAGATCCAAACTGATCGCCATCACCTATGTTTATTAAATATGCGTCATAGTCTGCATCGGTGCAACCAAGCTGTAAAAGCTCTTCAAACATGATTGTAGCTTTTTGGCCATTAGGTGTCGCAAGAGAATAAAGCTGAAATGCGTGCTCACCAATAGGTAGAGTTTTGTCATGAGTCGCGCCTGCAATTGGGCGGTTAATGCTGGCAAACTTACCGCCACTTTCACTTTCCCACGTCCATACTTTTGGTGGCGTGTATTCGTTTTTATCACTCATAAATAACCTCTGTTAGATGAAATACATATATGGTAAATGTGGCCATAAAAAATTAATTAAAGGCCCTAATACTTAATTTACCGACCTTTTAATTTATCGGCTTTTGCTAATCTATAACCTAAAAACAATCCGCTTAGTGCTCCAAATAAATGGCTTTCAAACGATACATGATAGCGCTGGGGTAAAACACCCCATATAAAACCGCTATAAAGTATAGCCACTACAACAGCAATTATAATTGATTTTAATGAGCGTCTTACTAAGCCGTAGCATAGAATAAAGCCCCATAAACCATATATAACACCGCTTAAACCAACATGTATGTTACTGCGCCCAAATGCCCAAACTAACAGTCCACCAACTAGAGCGGTAAAAATAAATACGTTATAAAAACGTTTTACGCTGTACTGGCAAATTAGCCAACTTAACACTACAAATGGGATCATATTACTGGCAAAGTGCCACCAGCTACCATGTAAAAAAGGTGCGCATAGTATGCCAATTAATCCTTGGATACTGCGTGGATATATGCCTAAACCATTAAGATTTATGCCAGGTAGACTATTGATCACCTGTAGTACGAAGCAAATAACAACAATACTAAATATTGCGAAACGGGTACTAGTTAGTAATGACAGTGTGGTTGGCTTGGTTGCCATATAATCGCCCTAATTGACTTTAAGAGTTGCCAGTATAGGAATTGTATTTGCTAATGAAAAGCAATTAAAAAAGCACAGCATAAAATGCTGTGCTTAATTTTAATTATTACTCACTATTAACCTAATTTAGTTAATAGTTTTTTTGCAGCTAGTTCAGAGCTTGCTGGGTTTTGGCCGGTAATTACTAAACCATCTACTAGCGCTAATACACCCCAGTCGTCAGTTTTTTGATAATCGCCGCCTTTTTTGATTAGCTCATCTTCAACTAAAAATGGCACGATATCGGTAAGTTGCACTGCAGCTTCTTCAGAGTTAGTAAAACCAGTTACTTTTTTACCCGCTACTAATGCATTGCCATCAGCATCTTTAACATTTAAAAATGCAGCACTTGCATGACATACCGCAGCAACAGGCTTTTGCTCTTTTACAAAGCTTTCGATAAGTGAGATTGAATCAGTGTTGTCAACCAAGTCCCATAATGGACCGTGACCGCCTGGGTAAAATACAGCATCAAAGTCGCTTGAGTTCACTTCACTCAATACTTTAGTGTTTGCCATAAGTGTTTGTGCTGCGCTATCTGCGTCATAACGTTTTGTTGCATCTGTTTGAAAATCGACAAGTGTACTTGTCGGGTCAATTGGTGGTTGGCCGCCAGCTGGAGACGCTAATGTTACTTCAACGCCTGCATCAACAAATGCATAGTAAGGGGCTGCAAATTCTTCTACCCAAAAACCTGTTTTTTCGCCAGTGTTACCAAGTTCTGCGTGAGATGTAAGAACCATAAGTATTTTTTTAGACATTGAATATATTCCTTCTGATGATTTGAATTAGTTTATCTTGCTTACCAATTACTATATGCACTAACAGAGCTTTAAACAACGATGATAAATTTAACTTTATTGGTTTAATAATTGATACAATAAGTGGGTTGAATTTAAAACACGCTACGGAGCACACATGAAGGTGTCGTTTGAGCAGTTAAAGAGCATGGTCGTATTTGCGCAAATTGTAGAGCAAGGCAGTTTAACCGCTGCCGCTAAACAGTTAGGGCTTACGCGAGCCGTAGCAAGTTATCATTTAAAAAAGTTAGAAACTCAGCTTGAAGTTACTTTATTAAATCGATCAACTCGTACCATGGCACTCACTGAGGCGGGCATTGCTTACTATGAACGTTGTAGAATAATTACCGAACAAGCTAATGCGGCTAACCAACAAATAGAAAATATAAAGAGTGAGCCACAAGGTTTACTTAAAATTAGCTGCCCTGTAAATGTAGGTATGCAGCTAATTGTGCCCGCAATAAATACGTTTAAGCGCCAATACCCTAAAATTCAAATAGACTTACAGCTTACTGACGATGTGGTTGATATTATTAAAAATGGGTTTGATTTTGCAATTAGAGGGGTGGCACTGAGTGACTCCAACTTGCAAGCAACCAAGCTTACTACAATGAGCACTTGTATTTGTGGCGCGCCGGATTACTTTACACATTTTGGTAAACCTAAAACGCCTTTAGAATTGGCAGATCATCAATGGGTGGTTTATCAGCTAGGAAGTAAAACGTTAACACTTTCAAAAGATGGTAAAAAGCACGACATTACAATGCAAGGCGGGTTAAGTACTAATAACGCAGCTGCGCGTACGGCATTTGTAGAAGCAGGACATGGCATTGGGCGTATTCCGCTTTACGATGCGTGGCCTAAAGTACAAGCTGGGCTGCTTGAAATAATATTAGATGATTATAAAAGTAAAGATATAGAGCTTTATGGGGTATTTCCACCAGGAGCTGCGGGTTCTAAAAAACTACGATTATTTATTGATTACTTAAAAGCGTACTTTGTAAAACAGCATACCGCTTTAGGTATGCTGAAAAGTGTTTAATTATTTTCGCTTTTTAAATATTTATAAAGCATTTATAAAACACTTATAAAGTACGGCTAAATAATGCAACCGCTTGTTGATACATATTAATTGCAAGGGCTGCATCGTATCGCTCACCTTCATCACGCATAAAGGCATGCTGGGCATTAACTTCTTGCCATTGGTAATTAATGCCAGTGCTTAAGCATTGCTGGTATATTTTAGTGCGGCCTTCCTTTGGCACATGCGGGTCTTGTTTACCCCATATAAAGTGAATTTCGCCTTGTATATCAGCCATGCGTTCAAATGAGTTGTTTCCAGCTTGTGCAGGCAATGTGTCGCTGTGAATGTCAGTCGCGTATAAGCAAAAAGCCGCTTTAATTTCAGGATTAAGCGCCGCTCTGTAAGCTAAATGCCCGCCAATACATACGCCCATGGCGCCCACTGTACCTGTGCAGTAATGCTGCTGCTTTATAAAATCGATCATGGTTTGCGTGTCGCTATCATGATGCTCAAGTGGTTTTGCCCACTTATCTGCATTGCCTTTATCTTTACCTGCATCGTCGTAAGCAAGTACAGTGCCCATAGGATTTAACTCGTGAAATACTTCCGGTACGAACACTACAAAACCATGGCTTGCTAAAATAGCTGCACTGCGAGCAATAGGTGCAGTTTGCTGAAAAATTTCAGAATAAAAAATAATAGCAGGGAATTGCCCTTGCGCCTGAGGGCGATATACGGTTGTTTGCATTAAACCTGTAGGTGTTGGCAAGTCTGCACTATGTTGTTGAATTATCATAAAAGCGCTCAGTTAAATAAAATTATATATAGTGTTATGGTAACTGAGCGCGATAAAATAAACGACTTTTGTTGTTGAGTATTTATACCAACCTGCATAAATCTTTGATCAATTTAACGAATTAAATTTCACTATAACGTCGTTAAAAATTTTTTATTTAGAACAACTAGATAAAAAAAATTTTGCCTAGTTCTAGCGTAATTTTCTTAACGTTAAATAGACCCCATATATAAGCAGATTGGTATTAAATACTTGCAGGCATTTTATTACAACTAGCGTAATAACTTACGGTAGCCGGCCAATCTGAAAATATAGCCATTACCCCCACGTCTTGTGCGAGCACATCAACGACCGTCATCATATCGCCATCGTTATCTATAACATCAGCAATTGATTGATAGTAATAACCACCACCTTCATTAAGCGGACCTGAGCGCTCAAGGCTCCATGCAATAAGCTCTAAACCTGCTGCTTTAGCGTCAATTGCGTATTGTGATGGCACAATATTGCTTTCGTTATCTATTGTTAGCATCATCCAAATTGGAGGGGCTAAAATTTTAACGCCATCAGCCACTAACTCATCCATACCCGGTTGCCATGTTTGTGGGTTACTTGTATCAAATCCGGCTTCACTGTCGCGACCATCTAGGTATACGCTTTTATCTGCAAAGTCAGGGTTAGTGTTAATCCAGTATTTTACGTCATCAAGGTTAAACGATTGCGGATAAACTCTTGAGGCTGGCACGCCCATTTGTGTGTACTCGTCTAGCATTTTTTGCGCATATTGCTCTTGCGTCATTCCATCAAATGGCATGCTTACTTGTGGTGATTTTAGCTCTGGGGTCATTTTCACCCCCATCCCATTAAACAGTGTAATGCTTTGTTTATGGGTCATCAATGTGCCGTTGGTGGCATATAAATCAGTGCGCCAACTTGGTGTACCATCCATGTAATCGGCAACGGTAGTTGCATTAGTGTTTGCACCATCCATTTTACCTTCAAGGGTTAAAAATTCCGCTAAGCTTATATCGCTGGTACAACACTTTGCAGAAGCAGCAACACCATTAGCAGGGTCTGCTGGTGTAAATGGCACACTGCATTTAGCTGCAAGTTCAGGAATGGCTAAAATATTAGTTGTGGTGTGTAAGTCGCATTGGGAGTGGCGACATACTAGTTCTTTATCGTTTGTAAATGTAACATCGCATTCAACAATGCCTGCGCCCATTCTAGCTGCAGCAATGTAGGCTTCTTTAGTATGCTCAGGGTATTGCATTGATGCACCGCGATGACCAATAGAAAAGTCGGTGCGGTAAAAAGGACCTTCACTGCATGACTCTAATTGTGTTTTTAAAGCGCTGTCGCTCATATCATTGACTAAATAATACGGACGAGTGCCTAGTTGAATATCTGGCGCATCACCGTTTGGTACTTCTACAATAACAGGCGTAGGTACTTCAACAATCTCAACTTCGGTGTTGGTAACAACCACTTCTTTTTCTACTATTTCTACATCGTCGTCGCAGCCAGCAAGTGTGGCTAACAATATACAGCCTGTAAGTAAGGTAATACGTTTCATTGTTTATCCTTAAAAAGTAAAATTTGTACTACCTTAATGATTATTAATGACAATTTAGCTACAAGTTTATTAATTTACTTTTTTATTAAGTATTTGATTCACTAATAATGCACCTAACATTATAGCTGCACCAATACTTAACCTAACTATGTCAGCATCTCTGTTCCAAATAAGCACGTTAACAATAATCCCTGCTGGGATAAGTAAGTTATTCATGACTGCCAGAGCTCCAACGTTAACGAGTGTTGCGCCTTTATTCCACATAAAGTAACCAAGGCCTGATGCAACAACCCCTAAATAAATCAATATGCCCCACTGAGTAGAAGTGGTTGGTAATTTATTTGAATTACCAAATAATGCATAACAAATTGTGGCAATAATAAGTGCGCCTATAAAAAACCATCCAAATACGGTTTTATCATCAAGCTTATTGTTCATCATTAAGCGTTTATAGGTTACTTGGCCTACAGCAAAACTTATGTTCGCACCTTGAACTAATAATAAGCCAATTATGAAATTGCTATTTAGGTTTTCGTAACGAATGGTGATTGCACCAATTACAGCAATAAGTGCGACTATAAAAAAGCGTGGGTTAAAATGTTTGTTCAATGCATCATTTAGCAAGGTAATGTACAAAGGAGTCATTACTGTAAATAGCAGTACTTCGGGGACGCTTAAAAATAAAAAGGAGTGGTAGTAAAAGCTATACATAACACCAAGTTGTATAGCGCCAATCAGCATAAGCTTTAAGGCTAAAGGTTTAGGTGTTTGTTTAAACTTTAAAAATGGTAAAAATACGAGGGTTGCTAGTGCTATGCGAATTAACACACTAAACCATGCATCAACCTGACCTGCTAAATACACGCCAATTAAACTAAATGAAAATGCCCAAAGTAAAGTTACTGCAAATAAGTACCGCATAGCCGTCGTCTTTAAATAATTAATGGCAGCAGTTTATCTGTTATAAATTAATGTATAAACAATAAAAGCCCGCAAGCGGGCTTTTATAAATTTAGTATATCAATAAATTAGTTTATTGATTACTCAACTAAACCACGGCGCTTAAGTAGTGCGTCGGTAGTTGGTTTCTGACCTCTAAACTCAATATAGCTTTGCATTAAGTCGCGGCTGTTACCTTTTGATAGGATTTCTTTACGGAACTTATCACCATTTTTACGTGTTAAGCCGCCGTTGTTTTCCATATGTGCAAAGGCGTCTGCTGCAAACACTTCAGTCCATAGGTACGCGTAGTAACCCGCTGAATAACCACCTGCAAATGTGTGGCTAAAGAAGTTTGATTTATAACGCGGTGGAACAGGGTAGTAAGCAATACCGTGTTTTTCTAGCGCGTCTTGCTCAAACTTTTGAACGTCAGCTACTTTTTTATCAGAACCAAATGAATGCCATTCCATATCAAGTAGTGCAGCGGCTAAGTATTCAGTAGTGCCGTAACCTTGGTTGAATTTTTGCGATTCAAGTACTTTATCAAGTAAAGCTTGTGGAATTGGCTCACCTGTCTTGTAATGCTTAGCATAGTTTGCAAGTACTGTTGGTTCAATCATCCAATCTTCATTTGCTTGCGACGGAAACTCAACAAAGTCACGTGCCGTTGCAGTACCTGCTAGGCTTGGGTATTTAACATCTGAGAATAACCCATGTGCAGCATGACCAAATTCATGGAACATAGTAGACACTTCGTCAAACGTCATTAGCGTAGGCTCGCCTGCAGCAGGTTTTGGAATGTTCTGCGCATTGTAAATAACAGGTTTGGTGCCTTTTAAGCCGCTTTCGCTAACGTATGCACTCATCCATGCGCCGCCACGTTTACCTTCACGTGCGTAAGGGTCTAAGTAAAATAAACCAATAGCGCTGCCATCAGCGTTAAATACTTCGTATACGGTTACATCTTCATGATAAACAGGAAGGTCTTTACGTTCTTTAAACGTAATACCGTACAGTTTGTTCATTGCAAAAAATAAGCCATCGTGAATAACCGATTGCATTTCAAAGTATGGTTTAACAAGTGCTGGATCTAAGTTGTACTTTTCTGCACGTACTTTTTCAGCATAAAAAGTCCAATCCCATGGTTTAAGCTCAAAGCTTTCGCCTGAATCGTTAATCACTTTTTGAATAGCGGCTGCTTCAATTTTTGCTTTTTCAACTGCTTTTGGTGCTAGGTCATCAAGGATGCCGTAAACGTTTTCAGTTGTTTGCGCCATACGCGACGTCATTACATAAGAAGCCCAATCTTTGTAGCCTAAAAGCTCTGCTTTTTGAGCGCGTAGGTTGGTTTCTTTAATAATAATAGGGCCGTTAGTTTTTGCTGCACGGTTTGCAGAAGCTTTAAAAATTCGCTCACGTAGGTCGCGGTTTTCAAGGCTGCTTAAAATTGGTTGTTGCGTTGTATTTACCAAAGTGATCATGTAGCCGTCTTTGCCCGCTTTTTTAGCTGAAGCTGCAAGGCCTGCAATTTCGCCTTCAGAAAGACCCGCTAATTCACTTTTATCTGTAACTACAATAACGTCTTCTTTAAACGATTTTAAAATGTTTTGTGAAAACGCAGTAGATAGCTGAGCTAGCTCTGAGTTAATTTCACGCATTTTAGCTTTTTCAGCGTCATTTAATTTAGCACCTGCTTTTACAAACTGCTTGTAGTAAAAATCAACTAGGCGTTTATCTTCTGCGTTTAATTTATCTTGATTGTCGTAAATTGTTTGTACGCGCTTAAATAATTCACCGTTTAAGTAAATATCATCTGAGTGAGCAGATAGTACCGGCGCCATTTTTTTGCTAATGCGTTGGTATTCGTCATCTGAGATTAAGCCTGATAAATTGAAAAACGCAGCCGATACGCGATTTAATAGCTCCCCTGACAATTCCATTTTAACTAAAGTATTTTTAAATGTTGCAGGAGCAGGGTTGTTAGCAATCGCTTGTACTTGCGCTGTATGCTGCGCAATACCAGCGTCAAAGCCTGCTTCGTAGTCTTTTGTACCAAATTTATCAAACTCTGGTGCCATGTATTGTAATGGGCTTGGCTTAAATAAAACATTGTTTGCGTTCATGTCTTGCACTTGTGCTGCGCCTTCTTTTGCCATGTTTTGTGTATCGTTAGATGAACAGGCCGATAATATTAAGGCACTAGCAATAGTAGTGGCGATCAGGGTTTTACGCATAATAACTCCATAGAAAGATTAGCCGGAATAGGCTTTGCGAGTCGAAAAACCTAGTTAACTTATCAAATTTTGGCGTTTATACAATAAAGTTTATCGGTATTAAGGGGGATTTGAACGCAAATTAGCTAATATTTAGCTTTAAGGGAGGTAAAAGTAGCTCTAAAAGTAAACACCTGAGCTACTTAATAAGTCGTTGAGTCATAATTGCTTAGTTATATCCAAGTACAAATTTTCTCTCAGAGCCAAAGTTGCTAGGTTGTTGTTGGCCAAACTCTTTGTTGATAGATGCCAGTGTTTGCTCTTGTTCTGCAAGAAGGCACAAAATTTTATTTCGGTAATCTAGGCTGCTTTCAAACAAATGTAAGTCTACCTGCGGCTGCAAAGTAGCGAGTCTTTGATTTAAAGTAAGTTGTGTCATATGTGATCTCCAGTGCTTGTACACTATTTATATAGCACTCGGTGCAATAAAGAGTTAATAAATTGTTCATAAAAAGTATATTGAACTTATTAACTTGGCGTTTTAGTTATATTATGACTGCTAAACTTACCCAACACTGAACCGCTTTCACTTTATAGCGATTTAAATTTAAAGCGCTCCTTTGCTTGTTTTGGAAAATAAATGACCTTAGAACACATAAACCAAATTCTTGCCTTTGTTGTATTTAGTTACAGCGATGTACACATTACCGTAGCAAAAATTATTAAAGTGCCTTTAATACTTTTCGCTATTTGGTTTATTGTGACGCGTATTGGCAAGCTAATAACAAAAACATTATTGGCAAAAAAGTTAAGCCAAGATGCCGTGCATTTATTTACACGTATCTACTTTATTTTAAGTATCGCTATTTTAATTTTTACATCTTTAGAAGTATTAAGCATACCGCTTACTGCGTTTGCTTTTGTTTCAGGTGCTATTGCCATTGGTGTTGGTTTTGGCGCGCAAAATATTATTAATAACTTTATTAGTGGCTGGATATTAATGTGGGAGCGCCCAATACGTATAGGTGACTTTTTAGAAGTAGGTAATGCAAAAGGTGTGGTAGAAACAATAAATACACGTTCAACACGTATTCGCCGAAACGATGGCGTACATATGCTTATACCTAACAGCCAACTACTAGAAAACACAGTAACAAACTGGACGCTAATAGATGGCAATGCACGCTCATCGGTCAGTGTAGGCGTTGCGTATGGATCAGACGTGATACTGGTTAAAAAGCTTATTCAACAAGTGCTTGATGATCATGAAGCAATATTGGCTAATCCAAAGTCATCGGTGTTATTTGATGACTTTGCAGATAGCTCGCTCGTATTTAACGCTATTTTTTGGGTGTGCGCCGAGTCTGAAACCATGCTTAGAAAAGTACGCAGTGATATTCGTTTTAGTATTTACGCTGTATTTGAAAAGCATGATGTAGTGATTGCTTTTCCGCAGCGTGATATTCATATCGACGGTGAAATTGCATTTAAGCGCTCATAGTTCAAATATAGTAAATATTAAAAGTCGCTCTTGGGCGGCTTTTAATAAAAACACAGGTGTTTCTATTTTAGGTTAACATGTAAAACAATCCCTTCTTCCTACTCCATTTTATTAAATTCAATAAAGGACATATGTCCTTAATATTAGGATTTTGCATCTAAATAGTGATAAAAACACGTGATTTTGTAGTTAAATGTTGCAAAAAAGTTTCTAATTATGTCTATATTTATGCAGTAAAATTGTCACACAATGGTATAATCTTAATCGTTCGTTCAGCCTTATAACATCGTTTTTGTACTCTCGGTAATAAGGTCCGCGCGCATGACGCAAGTCGCGAAAAATTGAACGAGCCCGCAATGAATACATTGCGCAACACAAAAAACCGTTGAACAAGAGTGCACAAAAAAGGTTAAACCCAACATGAAAGCAATGAAAAGATCTACGTTAGCTACCCTAATCAATGCAACGTTGTTCTCTGCAGTAGCAGGTACTTCATTTTCTTCTTTAGCTGCTGAAGAAAAAACAGCTAAAAAAAGTAATCAACTAGAAGTTATTCAAGTAACAGCCCGTAAACGTGTAGAAAACGCTCAAGAAGTACCAGTAGCAGTATCTGCTCTACAAGGTGATAACCTTGATGCGTATAGCTCAGCTGGTATGGATATTCGTTTTTTAAATGCGAAAATTCCAAGTTTATCTATTGAATCTTCATTTGGTCGTTCATTCCCACGCTTTTACGTTCGTGGTTTAGGTAATACCGATTTCGATTTGAATGCATCACAACCAGTATCACTTGTTGTTGATGAAGTCGTTCAAGAAAATGCAATTTTAAAAGGCTTCCCAGTATTTGATGTTGAACGCGTAGAAGTATTACGTGGTCCTCAAGGAACTTTATTTGGACGTAACACGCCAGCTGGCCTTGTTAAGTTTGATACTGTTAAACCAAGCCAAGAATTTGATGGTTATGGCTCTGTTTCATACGGTAGCCGTGGCGCTGTAGACACAAGTGGTGCTGTAGGTGGTGCTTTAACTGACCGTTTATCTGCTCGTGTTTCATTATTATGGCAAGATAAAGACGATTACATTGATAACCAAGCTCCAGGCTTTGAAGCTAAAGACGAGCAAGGTGGTTACACTGAAAAAGCGGCACGTGTTCAATTTTTATATGAAGGCGATGATTTTACTGCTTTATTAAACTATCACACACGTGATTTAGATGGCTCGCCAATTGCCTTTCGTGCAAATGTAATTAAAACGGGTACTAACGAGCTAGTAGATAATTATGAAAGTGATGTTGTTTATCAAGATGCGGCATCTCGTTCTACTCAACAAGTAGAATCTGAAGGTGCAAGCTTAAAGCTTGAGTGGGAACTTAAAAATCACACAATCACTTCAATTTCTGCATGGGAAAGTGCTGAAATTTATTCTCGCGCTGACATCGACGGCGGTTACGGTGCTTCTTATATTCCAGATTTCATGGGGCCTGGTTTTATCCCTTTCTCTTCAGAAAGTGCTGATGGCATTCCAGATCACGACCAGTTGACGCAAGAGCTACGCTTATCTAGTAACTTTGATGGCGATTTAAATTATCAAGTAGGTGTTTTTTACTTCGATGAAGAACTAACAATTGAAAACTACAGCTACGATACATTCTCAACACCCGATGCTGGTGCTTTAAATGGCTATGTTCGTCAACAGCAAGATACTACAGCTTGGGCTGTATTTGGTTCTGTAGATTATACTTTTTCAGATGATTTAAAAGTAACAGCGGGACTTCGCTACTCTGACGATGATAAAGATTTTGTCGCTGACCGTACACTTAGCCCAATTGGCGGTGGTGCTTTACTAGTAGAGCGTGATGTTAGTGACGACCATGTTAGCTGGGACTTATCTGCAAATTATAAAGTAAACGATGATGTTAACTGGTACGGCCGTGTAGCAAACAGCTTCCGCGCACCTAGTTTACAAGGTCGTATTTTGTTTGGTGATGATGTAACAACAGCTGAATCAGAAACTGTAACATCGTACGAAACAGGTATTAAATCAGACGTGTTAGATGGCCAAGGTCGTGTTAACGCGACTGTGTTTTATTACACAATGGACGACCAGCAACTTACCGCTGTAGGCGGTGGTGCTAACTTTAACCGTTTAGTTAATGCTGATAAAACGACTGGCTATGGTTTTGAGTTAGATACGCAGTGGGTATTAAGCGATGAGTTTAATGCAACGTTTAACTTAAGCTACAATAAAACAGAAATTAAAGATAACGATTTAGCTGTCGCTGTTTGTGCTCAATGTACTGTAACTGACCCAATTAATGGTTCTGGTCTTGCTGTACTTGATGGTAATAGCTTACCGCATGCTCCTGAGTGGATCTCTAACTTTACGCTCCGCTACACTAAAGAACTTGCCGATGGTAACTTCTTCGCTAGCGGTGATATTTCTTATCGCAGTAAAATCAATATGTTCCTTTACGAATCAGTAGAGTTTGAAGGTAAAGAGCTTATTGAAACAGGTTTGCGTACAGGTTACACATGGTCTGAAGGCGATTACGAATACGAAGTAGCCGCTTTTGTTCGTAACTTATTTGACGAGCAACAAGTTATTGGTGCTGTAGACTTTAATAACAATACGGGTATTGTTAACGAAGAACGTTATGTAGGTGCTGAGTTTAAAGTTAGATTTTTCTAACTAATAGCTAGAAGTATTTATTTTAAAAGCCTGCATTGCGCAGGCTTTTTTATTTGTATAACCCCTTTTAGAGCTGCTAAAGTAGCGCCTAATTGGTTTATTTAAAGAGAAGAGCAATGGCTGGATTTTGGAATTACCGTGTAATTTTTTGTGAAGCAACGAAAGATGAAGCAGCGCAATATCAAATACACGAAGTAGAATATAATCTGAACGGTAAAGTGACTAACTGGTCAGAAACAGGCGCAGCCCCTTTTGGTACAACACTTGATGAGTTGAAAGATGACTCAGATCGTTTAAAAACAGCATTTGAAAAGCCTGTACTTAAAGTTATGCGTAAAACGCGTGGCTACGAGCTTGTTGATGTTGAAACAGGTGAGGAAGCAACGGGTGAGCCACCAGCAGGCTTAACGCAATAACAACAATTTAATAAAAGGTGCTTAAGGCGCCTTTTTTATTGTCAAAATTTGGCTTAGGTTAAATAAGGAATGAGGATGACATTAGAAGCAGTATTATTTGATATGGATGGCACATTAGTTGATTCAGAAAGCATGCACTTTGTATGTTGGAGTAAACTACTTAAGCCTTATGGTGTTAGTTATTTAGAAAGTAATTTTTGTCAGCGCTTTTCAGGACGACCCACTTTAGAAGCTGCAATAGAGATTAAGCAAGAGCATAACTTATCAGTAAGCGCACAGTTTTTAGCGGATGAAAAATACAGTTTATTTGGCGAATATGTAATAACACATTTACCACCACTAATGCCGTTTACTGAGCAAACGTTGAAAGCTGTAAAAGCGAGTGGCTTAAAAATGGCGCTAGTAACGGGCAGTGCTAAAAGTGAAGCTATGCCAATACTTAAAGGTTTAGGATTTTATGAGCTGTTTGACACGGTGGTAACAAAAGACGATGTAACTAATCCTAAACCTGCTGGAGACCCATATTTACTGGCACTTAAGCAGATAAATATACAGGCAGGCAATGCAATCGCCGTTGAGGATACATTTACCGGCGTTACGGCGGCCAATAACGCCTTGTTACGTGTTGTAGCCATTGCTAATAGCCACACAAAAGATCACGATTTTAGCCAAGCTACCTATAAAATGAGTAACTTAGATGAGTTTTGGCAATGGGTGCAATCTCAACTATAGTTTAAGCCAACTTTTACTTGCTTGGATGCGCTAATGTCTACTATTAAACACCTGTTTTTAATTGTTTTTGTACTTTTTACGCAATGTATAAGTGCAGCACAACCCTCTGTTTTACTCGCGAAAGTATATGACGAAACTAAGCATTACGATGTAAGTAAATATTTAGTCAGTGAAAAATATGATGGCGTAAGAGCTGTATGGACCGGCACGCAGTTTGTTACTCGCAAGGGTAATATTATTAATGCGCCAAGTTGGTTTACAGCGCCATTGCCAAACGTATGGCTTGATGGTGAGCTGTGGACCAAACGTGAGCACTTTTCTGCGCTTAGTGGCATAGTAAGAACTAAAACCCCTAATAATCATGATTGGCAAACTATTACTTATAAAGTATTTGATATGCCAGATAAAACCCTGCCTTTTAGCATTCGCTATAAAAACTATAATGAGCTTATTACTAGCCTAAACTCGCCGCACATTAGCGTTGTAGTTCAATATAGCTTTACTAATAATGAGCAGCTCACAGAGTATTTTGAAAATATAACTAAGCAGGGCGGCGAGGGTGTAATGCTTCATTTGGCCAGTGCTAAGCACAGCAATGGGCGAAGCAGTGCATTACTAAAATTAAAGCCTTATTTAGATGCAGAAGCGATTGTAATTGCGCACTTACCAGGTAAAGGCAAATACCAAGGTATGTTAGGTGCATTAAGAGTAAAAACAGCACAAGGGCAGGTGTTTTCAATTGGTACTGGGTTTAATGATGCAGAGCGCGCCACTCCACCTGAGATAGGCAGCGCTGTAACGTACCGGTATCATGGCTTAACAAAAAACGGGTTACCGCGTTTTGCTAGTTTTTTACGAGTTAGAGATAATTTATAACATTTATAAATTTTACAAAGTGTGCTAAATTGCGCGGCCTTTTTGGTAATGTGTGGTGAAGTATGTTTGTAGGTTTTGATTACGGTAGTTCTAATTGTGCTATGGGTGTAATGAGCGAGGGTAATGTTCAATTAGTACCGCTAGAGCAAGGAAAACATTACTTACCGTCTACACTTTACACTCATCACAGTGCCTTGGTTGTTGACTTTGTTGCTAAGCACTTACATGGCACAGCCCATGAGCATGACTTTTTAACACAGCGCCAAGCATTATTAAATACCTTACCTCGTATTAAGTCAGACCTTGATTTACAGCCTTCAGATGAAACCCTATTTATTGGTCGTGAAGCGATTAGCGAGTACGTGCAGTTCCCTGAAGAAGGCTACTTTGTTAAGTCCCCTAAATCATTTTTTGGCGCAACAGGTTTAAAGCAAGGTCAAATTAACTTTTTTGAAGATATCGCAACCGCGATGATCTTAAAAATTAAGCAACGCGCTGAGCTCTCTTTAGGTAAAACACTTACACAAACAGTGATTGGTCGCCCAGTAAACTTCCAAGCTGTGGGTGGTGAGCAATCAAATCAACAAGCGGTCGGTATTTTAGAACGCGCTGCTAAACGCGCTGGTTTTAAAGACGTAGAGTTTTTATATGAGCCACTTGCTGCGGGTATCGATTACGAGAGTGATTTAACTCAGGATCAAAAAGTACTCGTTATTGATATTGGTGGTGGTACAAGTGACTGCTCATTTGTACAAATGGGCCCAAGCTTTAGAGGAAATAGCCAGCGCGATGGCGACTTTTTATCTCACAGTGGTAAACGTGTTGGCGGAAACGATTTAGATATTGCTTTGAGCTTTCATGGTTTAATGCCGTTATTGGGTTTAGGCAGTACGTTTAAATCAGGTCTACCTTTGCCTAATCAAGCGTTTTGGCAAGCGTGTAAAATTAACGATGTAAATTTACAAAGCCAATTCTATAGTGAAAGCCATACCCGAGAGCTAAATGCACAATTACGTGATGTAAGTGCACCTGAGCTTTATAAGCGTTTAATACATTTACAGCAAAACAAGCAGGGTCATCAGTTAGTACAACAAGGTGAAGCGGCTAAAATAGCACTTTCATCAGCTAGTGCGTTTGATTGTGATTTAAGCTTTTTAGATAGTGGGCTGAATAAAAATGTATCGGTAAGCGATTTAGCTGTTGCCGTTGAGAGTAGTATTAGCCAAATAGTTACTTTAGCAAAACAAGCAATCAGCGACGCTGCGACCACGCCAGACATTATTTACTTAACAGGCGGTAGTGCACAGTCACCATTGATTAAAGCGGCTTTAAGTGAGCACTTAGGTAATATAAAAATGGTTAACGGGGACCACTTTGGTAGTGTAACTGCTGGCCTGACTAAATGGGCCAGCATGCTTTATAAATAACCTAGATTACAATTGAGGTTTAAAGATCTATTTGTCGGGTTGCGAGGTATTTTTCGTAATCTGGCAATGTACGTTCAAGCTCTACATCCATAAGTGGTGAGCTTAATAACATATCTGCACTCACCTCATTACACGCCACCGGAATATTCCAAACAGCGGCTAAACGCAGCAGTGCTTTAACATCAGGGTCATGAGGCTGTGATGCTAATGGGTCCCAAAAAAATATCAAAACATGTATCTCATGTTCAGCTATTTTAGCGCCAAGTTGTTGATCGCCGCCCATAGGACCACTTAATAGCTGAACCACATCAAGTCCCGTGGTTTTTTGAATTAAATGCCCGGTAGTACCTGTGCCATATAAAGTGTGCTTACTTAGTATTTCTTTGTGCTTTTCACACCATAATTTTAATGCTGCTTTTTTACCGTCGTGGGCAACTAAAGCAATATTTTTTTGTGCGGGAAGAGATTGTGTTTTTTGTTCCATGCTGATTCTTTTTTATTAGTTAGCTTAAACTCTGGGTAATAAATCTCTTAACCAAAGTGCAGGTTAGTTAAAATAATAGATTGATAGCAAGGGCTATAAATACAATGCCGGTGATCCTATCAATCCAAAGTTGGCTATTTGGGTTACGTCTAAAAAACTGTGCAATTTTGTCGCCAAAATAAATATACGTGCAGTCAATCGGAAAAGCAAAAATAGGGTAAAGCAAGCCAAAAAAAGCGAGTTGAAAAGTAGCAGATGAAAGCGTTGGATCTACAAATTGCGGAATAAATGCAATAAAAAACAGCGCCACTTTAGGGTTTAGCACTTCAGTCATCATGGCTTGAAACATGACATTACTTTTTTTACTGGTACTTATATGCGGTTTATCGGTTTGCTTGTCATCAGATATAGGCTCTGGCTGCTTTAGCGTGCCTTTAATCATCATAAATCCCAAATAACATAAATATGCTGCGCCTACATATTGCACTGCGGCATAGGCACTTGGGGAAGCTTTTAGGACTGCGCTTAGGCCTACAACAGCAAATAGAGTATGAATAACCCCACCTAATGCAAAACCAAAAGCACTTTGCATACCGGCGCTTCGACCATTAGCAAATGTTTGTGCCATCAAAAATGCATTTGATGGCCCAGGTGCTACAGCCATTAAAAAGCTGGCTAATAAAAACGAGGCTAAAAAATCAGGATTGATCATTGAGCGCTTTTAGTTGGGTGTAAAGTATGTGCTTTTTTGCTCATTAAAATAATCCAAAGCGGAACTAGTAATAATAAATGAAAAGCAATTAACCACGGTGTACTTAACCCCAAATATTGGGTTAAAACAACGAGTATACTCGCGCCACTCATTTGCATAGCACCAAGTAATGCCGAGGCTGTGCCTGCTTGTTTAGGAAAACTCGACAGAGCCATACCTGCAGCTGAGCCTAAACTTAGAGCAAAGCCTAATGCTGCAATTAAAATAGGTAACATAAGCGCAAATGCCGTCTCTATACCGCTAAGGGCTAGCATTAAAACACCTGAAAAAACCAGTACACTCACACCGACACGCAAAGCACGTTGGCTATTTCGTTTAATGTACGTTGGTAAAATAAAACTAGCGACAATACTTATTACGGCGTTTAACGTAAACCAAAAAGTAAAGTCGGCTACAGTGCCGCCTAAATGCGTAATAAGCCAGCCTGGAGCTAGCGTCACATAAACTAATATTGCCGACATTGAGACCATGCAAATTAGGCTATTAAACAAAAATACCGGTGTTTTTATAATAGGTGTAAAGCGACGTAAATCTAAAATATGCCCCTGATAATGGCTATCAGCAGGACGAGTTTCTCTAAAAAAGAATAGCGTAACAACAAGCCCTACAATGGCAAACGCGGTTAAAAACATAAAGTTCATACGCCAACCAAATTGTACGGTAAGCCAAGCTCCTAAAATAGGTGCCATTGCCGGAATAAAGCACACAATCCCGTTAAGGTAGGTAATCATTTGTCCACTTCGTTCACTGCCATATTTGTCACGTACTATCGCAAATGCGACAACAAATGTGGCACAGGCTCCAAAACCTTGCAGGGCACGTGCAATCATCAATACTTCAAAAGAAGGCGAGTAATAGGCAAGTAATGCTGAGCCTGCATATAAACTTATACCTACTATAGCCACTGGCTTTCGGCCAAACCTATCGGCCAAAGGCCCCGCAATTAATTGGCCTAAACCTACTGTTAGCATAAAAATAGCAACGGTTTGCTGAACTTGTTGTTCTGTAACTGCAAATTGTTCTGCAATAGTAGGAAAAGCGGGTAAGTAAATATCGATTGCCATAGGGCAAAATATAACGAGTAACGCTAGGATAAGTAACAAAGTCATATTAGGTTTAGCGGGCTGTGTTTGCATTGAGTCTCCTTTTGCCGAGTATTTTAGGTGGGCACTCGTAAAAAAGAAAGGGCTTATGACCCCTGCATAGGTTGTCATTTTTATTTTTTGATTGGATTAAGCTAAAAAGGCAGTGTAAATGCACTTTTTAAAACTGGTCTGATGTGTTAATTTGAAAAAAGTAACTGTTGATGGAAAATAATAATGAGTAATAAATCTGCACTTGTACAAACATGGCATAAATTTAAGCGTCTACCTTTTGGGAATTGGCTTTTTACTAAAGCTGTTTGCTTTAAAGCGCCATATTTTGGTTCAATGAAACCTTACGTGCTCGACCTTCGAGAAGGGCATTGTAGTGCGTTGGTTAAAAATCGTCGCAGCGTTCATAATCATATTGGAACTATTCATGCTATTGCGCAGTGTAACTTAGCTGAATTGTGTGCAGGTGTAATGGTTGATGCAACAGTGCCAGTTAAAACGCATCGTTGGATCCCAAAAGGCATGACAGTTAGGTATTTGGCTAAAGTAGATACAGATGTAAGGGCAGTCGCTGAAATTGATTTACCGCATAAGTGGATTGATAAAGAAGACTTAGTAGTACCGGTTAAACTGTATAATACCCGCAATGAGCTTGTTTTCACTGCAGATATTACAATGTACATTACTGAAAAAAGGTAACTTACGTAAAGCTGATTCTACTTAGTTTTTATCAGCGGCTTGTTTATTTACAAATGATAAGTCGCTGCCATCTTCTTTCAATAATGCTTTAACTTCTTTTGCGGGTTTTAGTTCTTTTGAAATTAGTTCCGGCTCTTCTTTTTCAAAGCGCTGTTTTAAACTGCCTTCAATTACTGCACCTGCATCAATACTCAATGTATCGTGAAACACATCGCCATGAACATGAGCGCCACTTTGTACTTTCACTTCACTGGCATTAATTGAGCCAATAACTTTGCCTTTAACAATAACGCTTTTAGCTTCAACAATACCTTCAACAACACCCGTTGAGCCAATAACTAAATGCTCCACTTTTATATCGCCATCAATGCGGCCATCAAGCTGTACTTCACCTTGGCTAACTAAAGTGCCTGTAAGGCGTACGTCTTCAGAAATAATAGACGGAGTGTGATTTACTCTTTTTAAATTAGAGCTAACTGTTTTTTGTTTTTTTCTACCAAACACGAGAAAGCGCCTTTGTTATTTTTAGAGGATTGACTTGTTTACCGTTAAGTAATACTTCGTAGTGTAAATGAGTACCTGTACTTCTGCCTGTGCTGCCCATTAAACCGATTACATCATGTTTAGTGATTGATTGACCTTTCTTTACTTTAATTTTATTTAAGTGTCCAAATCGAGTCACTAAGCCATTTTTATGTTCAAGCTCAATAAAGTTACCATAACCACCATTGCGACCGGCACGAAGCACTACAGCGTCTGCTGGGGCAAATATCTCGGTTTTATGCCAACCGGCTAAATCAATTCCTTTATGAAAGGCATGATTACTATTCATTGGATCTTTTCTAAGACCAAAACTACTCGAAATATAATATTTAGCTTTAGCTAAGGGGAGGGTGTTTGGTAGTTCAGTTAAAAAGTTTTCTAAATTATTTAATGCTAATAACTTATCAACGATGGCTAAAAAGTGGCTTGGAATTTTTGTTTCGTTAAATGTATCAAGTGGGCCACCTTGTGCGGTTGTTTGGGCACTTAATATTAAGTGTTGCTCAAGCGCTGACTCAATTCCTGCGCCTTTGACCATAGCTAAAATGGCTTGATGACGTTCACTAATTTGGTTATCTAAATAGGTAAAGCTTTGCTCATAATGATTATTTAAGTTGGCCACTCTTGTTGCGAATGTAATTGGAACGATTAACTGTGCTTGTTTACCTTTTTGATTTTCATCGACTAATGGCTCATGAAATTCATTGCCATTTTCATTAATAGGTACATCAAGTTCTGTATCAAGCTTAATAACATCTTTGCTAATTGAAGCAGGAAGGGACTCTATCATGCTTTGCAGTAGCGCCTGCTTTTGCTCAAGTATCGCAAGTTGCTCTAACTGCGTTGCTTGAAGGGCTTGTTGCTCACTGACTTTTTGTTGCCAAAGTGTTTGCTTGTTTATTTGACTTTGTTCTATGTCAGATATTTTATTAGTTTGTGTGTAAACACGAAAGCTCGAAATACTCAGCCAAATAAAAGTGGCTAAAATAAGCGATGCTACAAGAAGTTGAAACCAAGAGGCTAAAACAACATGCTTAACTTCGCCATTTTGGCGAATAAGTAGCTGACGAGCTGGGAAAAATTTATGATAAAAAGACTTTATAAATACTGACATGGCATATAAACACTGGCTATTAACCGAATTAAGATAGCAATTTGAGTTAAAAAAGCTAGAAAAAAATTGTAACTGTTCAAAAATTAATAAAAAAGGGCTGCTTTTAGTAAGCAGCCCTTTTAATAATTTTTTTAATACTCGTATTACTTTGTAGGCAGTACTGTGCTCTCTACAGAGCCAAAACCTATGCGTGCATAGCCTTCTTTTTCACACCAGCCGCGCATAATAACGTTATCGCCATCTTCTAAAAAGCTACGTTGTTCGCCATTGCTTAGCGTAATTTTTTCTTTACCGCCACGAGATAGTTCAAGTAAAGAACCCGCTTCTTCGTGCGTTGGACCAGACTGAGTGCCCGAACCTAACATGTCACCTGGCATAAAGTTACAGCCATTTACTGTGTGGTGAGTAACCATTTGTGCCACAGTCCAGTAAGAGTGCTTAAAGCTAGATGTTGATACACGCGTTGGGTTATGGCCTTCGCTACGCATTTTTTGCGTTTGGATTTTAACATCCATTTGAATATCAAAAGCACCTTGGTCGCGATTCGCTTTTGACTCTAAATAGTCCATAGGCTGTGGATCGTTTTCATCACGCGTCCAGCTTGTTCTATAAGGCGCTAGCGCTTCGGTTGTAACAATCCAAGGCGATACAGTTGAGGCAAAGTTTTTAGCTAAAAAAGGACCAAGCGGTTGGTATTCCCACGCTTGCAAGTCACGTGCTGACCAATCGTTAAATACACAAAAGCCAAATACGTGGTTTTCTGCATTTTCGATAGCGATTGCATCGCCCAGTGCATTGCCTTTACCTAAGTAAATACCTAGTTCTAATTCGTAATCAAGACGTTTACAAGGACCGAATGACGGCACTTCTGCATCAGGCGCTTTAGTTTGGCCTTTAGGGCGATGAAATGTTTGACCTGATACGTCAATAGATGAAGAACGACCATGGTAACCAATGGGTACCCATTTATAGTTAGGTAATAATGGGTTGTCAGGGCGAAATAAACTGCCTACGGCTGTAGCATGATAAATAGAAGTGTAAAAGTCAGTGTAATCACCGATACGACAAGGCAAAGAAAACTCTATATCAGATTGTGCAACAAGCGTATCCCTAAGTGCTTGTTGGTGCTCAGAGCCTGCTCTTAGTGCTTTTGAAAGGGCTAAACGCAGTGCTGACCAATACTGCCCCCCTAAACCCATAAATGTATTTAGAGTTGCTTCACTTGCTGCATCAGCGGCTGTTTTAGCGTCACCTGTTAAAACATTTAATTTACTCAGTTTTGCTAAATCAATTACTTGGTCACCAATTGCAACACCACCACGAAAGGCCTCATCAGACCCTTTACGGCGAAACTCTGCAAACGGTAAGTTTTGAATAGGGAAGTCGCAATTATCAACATTAGCTGACTCTACCCAGCTGGTTAAATTAATATCGTGGGTTTCGTTAATTAGGCTCATTACATTTCCTTTGGATTTTACTGTATGGCGACAAGGTATAGTTTATTTAATCATACTTGTACTTGGCGCCATACTTTTTAAATATTAAAACGACAAAAAGCAGCGAAGTTCGCTGCTTTTAATTTACTCAAATATTTTATAAAACGCCGCGACGCTCTTGGTCGCGTTCGATTGATTCAAATAATGCTTGGAAGTTACCTTCACCAAAGCCACCATCATCAACGCGTTGGATCATTTCTATAAAGATTGGACCAAATAAGTTTTTAGAGAAAATTTGTAATAAATAACAATTTTCACTTTGGCTATCTACGAGTATCTGGTGCTTACGAATTTTTTCTTTATCTTCAGCAACCCAAGGTACTCGGTCAAAAATAGTATCGTAGTACTCTGGGATAATATCGAGCGTTGCAATTGTTGATTTATCAAGCTTATCAAGAGAACTTACTAGGTCATCTGTTAAAAACGCTAAATGTTGAACGCCTGGGCCGTTGTACTCACCAAGGTATTCATCAATTTGGTTGTTATCGTTACCTTTACCTTCGTTTATTGGAATAGAGAAGGTGCCACAAGGTGATTTTAGTGCATACGAAATAAGCGCTGTTTTTTGACCTTTAATGTCAAAGTAGCGTACTTCTGTAAAACCAAATACGTCTTTATAAAAGTTAGCCCATTTTTCCATGGTGCCTTTATAAACGTTATTGGTTAAATGATCGATTCGGATAAAGCCTTTATCTTCTACAACATTTTGCGTTTCTAAATCTTCAAAATCACTTTCGTAAATAGTGCCTTTGTCGCCAAAATTTTCAATAAAGTAAATTAGGCTGTCGCCAATGCCATAAATTGCAGGGTAAGGCATGTTTTTATGTGTTGAATCAGTGGCTGGTTTTGCACCACGCTCTACTGCAGTTTCAAATGCTTTTTGCGCATTCTCAACACGCCAACCCATTGAACAAATAGCAGGGCCATGGCTTTTAGCAAATTCTGCAGAAAAACCTTCACGCTCGTTATTCAGTAAAAAATGAATATCGTTTTGGTTGTAATAAACAATGTCTTTACCTTTGAATTTTTTAAGCTTAGAGAAGCCAAAATCAGTAAATACTTTATCCATATAATCAGCATCAGGTGTTGCGTACTCGGTAAATTCAATACCGACTAAACCTAAATAGTTATTTACTTCACTCATTATTATTACTCCCGCAATTAAGCACTGCGATTATGTGTTGTTGTCATATTGCAGTAGATAATCAACCAGATTCTTGATTTGGGGAAGAGGGGGGCACTATTTAGTGTGTAGTGTATGTGTAAATTTTATAGGACGGTTATTATAAAGTTACGTGTTTGTAATACAGTTAAGTAAAATGAAGTTATATGGTATAGGATTGAATAGTGGTTTTTATTCTTAATGTGTTGTTTTTAAATAATAAAAAGGAGAGTTCACCTGCGTGAAGCCTCCTTTTAGAATGAACAAGCAAAAGCTTGGTTGTATTTAATTATTTACACTTTTAGAGTTGCCACCAAAGAACTTGTTACGTTGCTCAATCCATTGGTTTGTTTTTATCGCTGGCGCAGCTTGATAGTGACGTTCAATCGTTTGGTTTAACACTCGCGTTGGTTGCTCAAAGGACAACTTTTGTTGTGCGCCGCCCATACTTTTAATTTCACCGCGAGTCATAGCACGACCAGCATAGAGTAATGCATTTAAGTAACCAGGTCGGGTTTCGTAGTTGTTATCTGTAAATAACAGGATTGTTTTATCAAGTGCCCATCGACGGTTTATCTCACCTTCTTCTTTAACGCCTTCGAGTTCACCATCTACGTATATTTCAAATACGCCATTTGTTGGTGCGGCATAAAATACAAAGGCAATACGATGCCAGTTACCTGGTTCAGTATCGCCAAAGTATCCACTATTGCTGGTTGCTTCACCGTACCCACCGTCTGGGCTTGCAAATATATCTGCGTCATCTGTATCGTAGTTTTCGGTATCTGCTTGGATTATTGCGCGGTAAATGTCGTTTGTTTCCAATGGCCAGTTTATATCCATAACTATTGTGTAGTCAGACACTAACCCGTCATCCTTAAAATCACCATTTGCAGCTGTGTTTAACGTAATTAATAGGCCTTCTGTTGGAGAGTGACGAGTAAAAGCCATTACACCAGAAGGACCATCAGTTAAATCGGCAATATTAAGATCAGTGGTTGTCTCATAGCGTGTATCTTCTGGGCCCCAACCGTCATTTTCTGGGTCAAAGTAGCTTAAAACAGATGGGCCTGAGTCTGGAGTTAGTGGGTTTGTTGGATCGTCAAAGTTCCAAGTTGTTATATTTGCAACATCTTGGCAAGCATTAAGCTGTGTGTCTGTATCAAGGTGAAGACATTGAGTTGTTCTAAAGCGCGCGTATTGATCAAGTAGCCACCATGCTTCGGCAATTGGCTTTACATCATTAAAAGTAACACTGCTAAAAAATAAATCTGGATTAAGTGCCGGACCTTTAAATAAAGCGACATTATAATTTGTCGTTACTTGAATATCTTCTGGCTTTAACACAAACCAATCGGGTTGGCTGGCAATCATTGTATTTAAATCAGTGCCTGTAACGGTTACTTGATACAGCGAATTAAAGCCAGGTGTGTTTGAAGGCTGTCTTTCAACATAAAATGCTTTGTGAAAATCTTCTTGTGTAACAGTGCCTGGCGTCCATCTTTTTTGTACAAGTTCAGGGTTAAGCAGCGCTGCGTTGATTGAGCTTGAATGTTTAGTTGCAAGTGCTGCTATTTCTGCAACTTCAAAACTACTTGGGTAGTTTTCTGAAATGGCAATTTCTGTATCAGCATCGGGTGCATATCGGCCCATTACTTCATCGATAGCTAGCTTGGTTTCTTCGTCAGGTTCTATAGATGTTCGCGTATCTACATGTTGATAATCGTAACGACTTAGTGCTTTATCTGCAGTATTAAATACTAAATTTAAATCGGTGACTCCGCGAGCATAAAATTCTGGTTGAATGACTAAAGCATTATTTTCAAGCTCTATAAAGTCTTCACCACCATGAGTATGCCCACCAAGCACTAAATCTATACCGGGCACATTGGTTGCTATCTCAACGTCAGTTCCTTTACCTAAGTGGCTTAGCATTATCATGTAATCAACATCACCGCTGTATTGGCTTACAATACTTTGTGCGATTTGTTGCCACTTCCAACTCATTTTAAATTGTTTTATAAAGTCAGGAATAGGGTCATCTTCAATTGGCTCGTCAAGTTCATCCCATGGTACTGACGTCATCCCAAACACACCCAATGTTATGCAGCCAACCTGTACTTTAGCAAAGTCCACACCGCCAAAACTCTTATTTTGTTCTCCCTCAAAGCGGGTGTTACTGGCGAGTACAATGGCATTATCGTCTTGTGAAAACTCAAGCAGCTTTTCAGGACCCCATGCATAGTCATGATTCCCTAAAACACGTAAATCAAAAGCCATTAGCTTTACGGTCTCATCAGAGGCTAAGCCTTGTGATATTTGCTCTGCAACGGTCCCTTTTTCGTAATCATCGCCACCATCGGTAAATAATGTATGCGGAGATTCGCTTAGCGCTTTTTTATAATAAGCTTTAATGCGGCTAAAATATTGTTCCTGATACCCAAAGCGAGAATGCATGTCGGCAACGTGCACAAATCGTATAGATTGCTCTGTTGCATTTGCATCACAGGTTGGGCCAACATCAGAAAACGCGACAGTACGTTGCATTTCTATTGCATAGCTACCTAGTTGGTCTACTTGTGCGCTAACAAAGCCTTGCGATACCGTTGAATTAGTAATACTTGACCAAGAATCGCCGCTCAAACGCGCAATAGTTAATTGGCCGCCTAATACATAGTCGTCAGGTATTTTTATAGTGATTGTCATTGGGCTAGAAAGTTGGAGTGTATTCGGGGTAAGCGTATGTATATCTGAAATGATATTTTTTGCTTGATTATTCTCATCAAGGACTAATTTTTCGTAGGTTATTTCAGTATCGTTAGCCACTATTTCCCCAGGGGCATTGATAGTAAAGTTACCTTCATCTAATGACGTTTGTAAGCCATTAGCATTGGTAATAATTAAGCCACTAGGCTCAGGCTCTACAGGATCATTTGGATTTACTGTAACTTGATCTTCGGCTCCACCACAGGCAGATAAAAAAATAAGGAGAAATGCTATTAGAGTGGCACGTAATAATGTTAATGAATGCATATACTGCTGTCCCTGAGTCTATTCAATAATCAATCAGGACATAATATCAGTTAACGGGGGCAGGGCAAAGTTGAATAAAAAAATTCCCCCATAGAGGCTATGGAGGAATGTTTAGGTTATGTTGTTATATTAAAATAAACAACAATTAAGAGACTTTCTCTTCTAACCCTTGTTTTTCCCATACTTTAGCTTTAAAGGTCATTAGTACTAAGACAGCACCAACACCAATGCTAAATAATGCAATTTGTAAGTATAAGTTAGGAATTTCAGAAACATTATTCGGATCGAAATTACCAGCAAGTAAACCCGCAATAATATTACCAATCGAGTAAGTTAATACAAATACACCCATCATTTGACCTGTGTAACGTCTAGGCGATAACTTACTTACAGCACTTAACGCTACAGGGCTTAAACAAAGCTCACCCACTGTATGTAAAAAGTACGTAGTAACAAGCCAGTAAGGCGCTACTTTTAAACCTTCAGCTGCGTAATGAGCCGCCATAAACATAACTAAAAAGCCAGATGCCATGATAATTAAGCCAATTGCACATTTAACGCTGTAGCTAGGTGACACTAAGCTTTTAGATAAGTTAATCCAAAGTGCTGCAAAAAATGGCGATAAAGCAATAATAAACAGTGAGTTTAATGATTGAAACCACGTTGTAGGGATTTCAAACGTACCAATAAATCGGTCGGTGTAATCACGGGCAAATAGGTTTAATGAAGAACCGGCTTGTTCAAAGCCAGACCAAAAACATGCAGAAGCAATACAGACTAAAAATAGTGCCCACATTCTTTGTTTTTCGGCATCGGTTAATTTACCTGTAAAGTAAATAACACCAAAATAAACAAAAAAGATAATAGTAAATACAATCGCTGTGTAACCTGCAACCACTGTTGGATTGATTACAATTGCGCCGGTCATTGCAGCCGTAGTAACTGCAGCAGCTGCAATTACAAATGCAGCAATACCAATCCATGCACGTGAAGTACCTTTAGGACCAAGTGGATTAGCAGGTAAAGCGCTGTGCTCTGGTAAGTTATTAAGTGTGAGTTTGTACTGAACTAAACCAATGGCCATACCGACAGCTGCCGCACCAAATGCCCAGTGCCAGCCTACGTTCTCCATAAAGTAACCACATACGTAGTAACCGATTAAAGAACCCATGTTAATACCCATGTAATAAAGAGCGTAACCGCCATCACGACGCTCATCTGTATCACTGTATAGTTGGCCTACCATTGCACTGATATTTGGTTTTAGCAAACCAGTACCTGTTGCTACAAATATTAAGCCAATGAAGAAAGAATAATCATGTGGAATAGCCAAAATAATATGGCCAATCATAATAATTATGCCGCCATACCATACTGCTTTTTGACCGCCAAACAATCTATCTGCTAGCCAGCCACCTGGTAAACCTAAAAAGTATACCGCACCTGTGTATAAACCATAAATTGCAGCAGCTGAGGCAACAGTAAAGGCAAGGCCTTCTTCTTGTAAGCTTGCTGTCATGAATAATACGAGCATAGCTCGCATACCGTAATAACTCATTCGTTCCCACATTTCAGTGAAGAACAATGTCGAAAGTCCTTTAGGGTGGCCACACCAACCACTATCTGGAGCTGAACTCATATTTACTTCCTAACTTTAAGAATTGTTGTAATGGCCTTATAATTTTTTGCTTTAGCTATTTTAGAATTTGTAACCACTAAAATGCTCGACCATCAGTATATTATTTGTAGCTAAGATAATGATTTGCTATATGGCAGTAACACCACAAGGTAAGAGACACACCCTTATCCTAGTTACAATTGCGCTCAAGTATACATATACCTTAGTGCTAGGGGAAGTGTTCGCGGTGTATCACCTTATGCCAAGTTAAAACTCAGCATAAGGAACAATAGGGGTGCCTGGAAACTCAAGTGTTCCGTACACAGGATTAAAGTAGTAACGTATATAAAGCTGACCAAAATTTGGTTCGTAAAAGTCAGAACGATCGATGGCTAAGTAACCACCAAAGAACCAATTCGGCGTTATTCTATACTCAAAACTACCTTCAAGATTATATGAAACACCAGAACTTGTTTCACCTTCAAATACAGGATCAACACCTGTTATTGACTCTCTATCATATGCAGCTATTTGCAAATCGCCATCATTAGGGAAGAAATCAATAGATTGAGTTTTTGTTTGCGAGTACGAAACACCGGTTTTTAATCGATAAACAAAATCATCTCCCCAACGCGCGTCATAAGTGAGTGGCACAGATAAACCTACATAGTTTTGTGGGCTGTAATAACCACCATGACCCCATGTTTCTTCACTTAAATTATACTTGTATGCCCAATGTAATAAGCTAGCGCCTGCGGTGAATTCACGCTCTTGATTGCTAATTACACGGTAATAAGTACCGCCCATCATACGATAGCGTTGGTTGTCTTTTACATTTTGGCCTTTATATAGGGTAAAGTCGGCGCTTGACCAAAAACCCCATTTTCCGCCTAAGTCGTGTGATACATTAGCAGTTAGGCCTGTAGAGCGAACACCACCCCAAACTTCACCTGTTTTTACATCTTTAAGACCTGCATAAGAAAGTACTGAGCTCGTAACTGGGCGTGTTTCAAGTTCTAGGCTGTATCCAAAGTCGCCAAAACTGTCTGCGTAATTTACACCCCATACAATGTCTTCAATTAAAAAGCCAAGTGGGGTAGTGCCTACATCAACACGCCAGTTTTCATTTTGCCAACCAATACCTATATCTACACCACTTTCCTCAGGTGTTACTTCATCGATTGAACAGGTAAAAATACACAGTGCACCTTGTCCATAGCGGCTGCCAGCAAATTGCTCATCAAAGCGCGTTGTTTGTGCGCTAATAGTAGTCGGGTCTACTTTAATAAACCCTTGGCCTTGCCAAAGCGGAAAGTAAGCTTCAATCGGGACTAAGCCCGCACCAAGTGTTGCTTCGCTTTCAGTACTTGTTTGCCCGCTAAAGTTAACACCAATAGCAATGTATGCTTGGTTTTTGTTTTGCTCGTTTATTAGCTCACGTTTAGCACCGTTTACATACCATTCATCGTTTTCATCTATTTTTGAAAGCGCTCCGTAAAGCTCTTTTTCATTTAATGTACGATTAGGAAATAGGGTTTGCGCGTACCAAGATTGTGCTTGTTCGGTTTCGTTGAATTTGCTGGCTACTTGAGCGCCTAAATAACGTAGTTCTTGATCGTTGGGTGACTTTTCAACAAGTTGCTTAGCTAAGTAAAGTGCATCCCCTGAGTAATTAAACTCATTGAGAGATGACATGATTTGGCGTTGCAAATAACCTTCTTGCGATGTGGTTTGCGTAATCGCTTTTTGCGTAACTTCTTTTGCTTGAAAGTCGTCCCCAAGTTCTATGTATGCATTAGCAATAGCGAGTAGTGCTTGAGGTTCAATGGTTTGTTTATTTTGTACTTTTTGCTGGTACAAAATAACGGCCGCTTCGCGTTGTTCAAGTGCTAAATTTGCATTAATAAGGGCAGTAGTTGTTGCTGGAGTATTTTTATATTTTTGATCCAGCTGGTTAAGCTTAGCGATTAAATCACTACCATTGTAATACTGAGTAATATAGCTATTTTGTAGTTGTACATATTGAGTTGTTTCGTTTTCAGTTGCGCTCTCTGGTAATACGTACTTTTCAAACCATTGCTTCGTTTTATTTTCATCACCTTGCTCTAAAAGCCACTCACCATAAAGTGTATGCCAATAAGCAGAAAGAGAAGGCTCAGCTTCCAGTGCTTTGTTTATAAGTTTTATAGCGTGTTTTTTTTCATTAATTCGATACCAGCTTCGCGATAACTCTGCCTGCATAGCGGGTGTTAAATTTTGTGCCTCTAGGTTGCTTAAATGATAGATTGCAGTGGCTTTATCTTTAGCATCAAGGTGGCGCTCACTTTGTGTTAAAGACTCATTAAGTTGCAGCTGCTGTTCAAGCGCAATAATGTCTTTATCTCTGGATTTAAATGGAATGTACTGCAAGGTTTTAATAGCACCTTGATAATCATCAAGAGAGCGTAAAAAAAGCGCGTGGCTGTAACGAATCTGAGGGTTTAACGGAAATTGCCACAGCACATTATTAAATAAAGCGCGGGCTTCTTCTGTCAACCCCTTTTGTTGGTATATAAAGGCTAAATCGTAGTATAACCAAGGCTGTTCTGGCGCTATTTCAATAGCGTCTTTTAATACTTTTTCGGCTTGCTCTAAATCTCCCGACTGTGCAAACGTATTTGCCTTTGCACGGTACTGACTACTTAAAGATACAGAATAAGATTCTTTAATTAGTTTCTTTTGATTAAACGATAAGCTGTTGTAAAAAGAGGTTAGGGCTTTTTCATTCTGCTCTAATTCAGCTATTTCAAGTAGACCTATTAAAGCGCTGCTATTAAGTGGATCACTTCTTAAAACAATTTGATATGTAAGTGCAGCCTGTGAATATTGCCCTTGAGCAAATTGTAATAAACCTTTGTTATATATTACTGTATTAGTTTCTTGTTCTAAGGTGGCTGCTAAATCAAGCTTAAGCTTAGCCGTTTTAAATTCTTTATTATTAATGGCATTTTTAGCTTCGCGTATATAAAGCCAAAGCTTAGCTGTTTTTGCTAATTCTTGTAGTGTTTCACGTTCAGCGAACTCAGTTGTGTACTTTTGTGCACGAGTAAAATATTGATACGACTTTTGGTTTTCACCAAGGCGTAAATAGAGTGTGCCAAGGCTTCGCATTATAGCGCCGTCTTGCGGTCGGCCTCTTAAAGCTTTTAAAAGTAAAGGCTCTGCGGCAGCAAGTTTATTTTTCTCAAGTAATCTATCGCCCCTAACCCAAAGCTGATAGGCGGGGTCGGCAAGAAGTGTTTGACGTTTTTTATAATCTTTTAGAAAATCTTGGTATTGTAATTCACCTTTACTACTAAAGGGATAAAGAGTGAAATAGCGCTGATACTGCTTAACTGTATCATCCGTTAAGGGCATTTCTAGCAAAGCACTAAGCCAAATATATTCTACTTCATTAATAAAAGTAGGGCCTGCGCCATATTTACTTAAAATATCAATCGCTTTTTTATCTGTAAGATTACGCCTAAGTAGGTGACGGGCATAAGCAATTTCTATCTGCGCAATACTTGGGTAGCTTTGAGCTAATTTATTATAGCCTTTTTTAACACTTTCCCATTGGGAGCTATCTTGTCCATACCAGCTTAAATGCTCAAGCTCGTAATCTAATGTAGGGTAGACGTTTTTAAAAATATTATTATAGATTTCGCGAGCTTGTTCATAACGACCCGCGCGAGCCAATAATTTAGCTTGCTGAATTGAAGATTTGTCTTTTCCTTCAGTACGCGAAAAGACTTTTAGCTTTTCAACGCACGGAGCTTGTTTGGTAAGCCCATTATCTATTTTACTTAGTAATTGGTTGGCTTTCGCTGATTCGCCATTGGCAAAATCATAACGCGCTACTGCGCACTGCGTTTCTATTCGGGCAGGGGCAATAGCGACTAGCTTTCGTAAGCTATCTTCAACTAGTTTTTTATTTTGCTGTGCTTCACCAATACCTATTTGGCTTAGTAACCAATCAACAGATTGCGTATCAATATCGTTGACTGTGTTAGCGCTCAATCCAGAGCTAAGCGCTAATGTGCAAGCGAGGGCAAACCTTAACGGCATTCAGTGCTCCATACCGGTTGTAGCGTCCCATCTGCTGTAATTGAAAAACGCTTATTTAAAGCACTTGTACCAAACAAGTTAAGCACGCTGTCGTAATAACGAGTCTGGGTAAATGATTTATCAATCATTAGTTTTTGCTGAATAGCCATTACTGTAGAATTATCGTTATTAGTCGCTAGTAAAGGTAATAGAGCTGAGTTAAAGCCTAGAGGGCCTCTTTTTTCAGACTTTCCTGATTTAGCAAAAGTATTTAAAGGCACGTAACCACGTTTATTAATTGTTTCTATAAAAGGGTTAAATTGCGCTAATAGCTCTTTTTTATAAGGTGCGTTGTCTGCCATCATACTTGCCCATAAATATACTCTAATAGCGTTGTAACTGCCCAAATCGCTCGTTTTTTTATCGTAATAAAAGCCGTTATTTGCATCAAACATTACCCAGTCAGGGCTAACACCTTGCTTTGCTGTATCTAAAATTAGCTTTGCTGAGCCTTCGTGCAATTGATGCCAAGGGGAGTGTGGGTAGAGCTTTTTAAACTGCTGATAAATAAATAATGGTGAGTAGCTCGGGTTTAACTTAAAACGTTCATTATCAAATTCAAAACCGGTAGGAGCAGGTAGTAATGATAAGCCTAGGCCCGAAATATAGGCTGTTTCTTCACGCATTATTCGCTGTGCAAGTACGGCTGCTAATATGCTGTAGCGGCGGTCATCCCAAAGAATAGCAGCTTGCGATAAACTATATGCTATCCATAAGTCAGAATCAGACGCTGGATTTGAATCTAAAATTCCGCCAACATTTTGATTGTTAACACCCCATTGCCATGCCGGTAAACGAGTGCTTAAATCACCTTCTGATAAATGTTCTTGCGTCCAATCCAGGACCAGGTCAAACATTGCTTTGTCATTTGCTACGACAGCAAAAAATAAGGCATAAGATTGGCCTTCAGAGGTTGTGACTTTTTGCTCACTCCCCAAATCAATAACGCGACCATCTTGGCTTATAAAGTTACTTTTAAACGTTTGCCATGCATCCCATGGTTGGCATTGCTCTATTTGTGCATTGGCATTAAAGGTAAATAATGCAATCACGGTAAAAAATACATTAATGAGTGACTTCATTACTTATCTCCTTCAGCTAATCGTTTGTATGTTAATGCTTGCAGTAATCGCCATATTATAAATGAGATCAACAGTAGTGTTAAAATAGACAATAGCGCCAGTACAAATGGGTGATCCGATAAATGGAACCAAATTAGGGTATGAACAGGAATGTGACCAACAAAGTATTGCTCATCAGTTTTAATTGTCTTAATGCCTTGAGAATTTATGACCGCAGCACTGCCTTTAATTTGCGCAATAGCTTCTGAACTCATTAACGCATCATCTAGTAGAGTAAAGGCTTTTTGTGATGTTGCACTAAGCGATACAATTGAACGCTCTGAATTAAAGGGTGATTGAAAACCAGTAATAACAGCCATATCACCACTACTTTTTATACTTACTTGGACTTTATCTGTTGTCTGCTCATCGTAAGCACCGTTGTATATGGCTTGTTTTATAGCGCGCTGATTATTATCAAGCAAGATATTAGTTTGCGCATCTTCATCTAAGTTGTTAGCAATGCTATTAGGTTTGGCGATTACTAAGATGTCTTTATCATCTAAGTTGGCATCTTCATTTAAATGAGCAACACTTATTCTATGAGCTGGGTAGCCTGTAATAGCACCAAAGTGGCCTGTTAAATTAAACAATACAGATAGTGCTTTAGGTGATGGAACTTCATCTATCAATACTAAAGTTTGTTGTAAGTCTGCGTATTTTGTAAATGGGAATCCGCTATTTGCAAATACATTTAAATCAGGTAAAGCCATGTAATGATCAAACCCACTTACATCAATGTTAGAGTTTCCATCAATTACCCCGTACTCGCCACCAGGTGGAGCAACGGCACATTCGCCTTTTTTAAGTACTGCAAATCTAAAGTCAAAATTTAACTCATTTCGGCTGGCAAGATTAATACCGTCTAATGAAAAGTCTTCAGCGCTTTGCGTTGTGTCTGTATTAGCAATTAAAGGCAGCAACGTTTTAGCGGTAGTTAACGATGTGTCTTTTTTATCAAGTAAGAAACCACTTATAAATTCTTGGTTTATTAGCATGTTTAAACGTGAATTTAAGGTTTCGCTCTCTGGGGTATTACGGTATTGCAAAGTAATAGGAATACCTTTTTCACGCCAAGTAAATAAATCAGGTGCAAAACGAACATTTAATTTTATAGGGCCGTTGTTAAGACCCTCAGCTTGTAACTGAGTTGGGTAGTCAATAAGCTCGTCAAAGTGCACGGGACGATCGTTTCTTAGCCATCTCGGCGCATCATAAGCTTTACGCAGTGGGAGTTTGTTAATAGCTTCGATGCTTGCACTTCGGCCAGTCATAATTTTATGACCAAATACAAGACCAGTGACCGCTATTTTTAAGTCTTTTTCATCACGCCCCAAAATTAACAGCATTTTATTGTATCTGTGAATAGGGCTTGAAATTAGCTCGACGGTTGGCTTTTCAACATCTGGATAATCTTTTAAAAAATCAGGTTTTGAGTCATTAGTAATAAACACCACACTATGCTGCTCTGGTGCTTTATTTAAAACGACTGGAAAGTTAGCGCCACGCCAGTCAGCTTGTGCGCCAAACCAACTAGATAAAGTGGCTGCAGCTTCTATTGCTTGTGTATTAGGTGTACTTGCAAATACAAAAGGTAAGTTTAATTTGTTGTAATCTTTAGCATCAAAAAATGGTTCTGGTAAATATTCAAGGCGGCTATCAATTGCTAACTGTTTTTGATCAAGCGTGATGTGGCTTGATTTGTTTATTTCAGTCCAAATTGAGCGGCTAAAGTAATCTTGGCATCGTAAATCGTAGTAGCCAACTAGTTCAAAGCGAATTTGGTTGTAGTCTTGAATGTATTTAGCATTTAGGTCTAGGCTATGACTTACCGTATTTTTTACAATACTTAATTGCTCATTAATAGGTAAAACAGTAACTAAGTTATCGTTAAAATAAACTTTTAAATGCGATACATTAGCCAGCAATGAAGGTGAGTTGGTGTACGAAAAGTTAAGCTTTAGATTAGTGCTTAATTTATCAATTCTATTTGTGAAATCGACTCGAGAATTATTATTCACGCCGTCGAGTTTATAGTCGTTGAACCCTAACTTTTCAAAGCTAAGACGTAAACTAGAAACCTGAGCGCTCTCAGGGTAGCCATTTACAAACATAGTTTTGTCGTGCATAGGCTCGATAGCGAGCACTTGATATGCGCTACTAATAAGTAACAATGTTAGAAATGTATTAAGTAACTTTTTAATCATAATTATTATGCACTATCGGTTTTTTTGGAGTAAATGAATTTATGTAAATGACAGTATTAGTCATAAACTTAATTATAGGTTGTAACGCTCTTGGGGCATGAAATAATAAATTACTAAAGCCCCGTAAACTGGTTTTTTGCACTTCTTTGAAGCTATACGATGGACGGTCATGTCTAAAGTTATTTTGCCAATCTAGCCAAGCATCTGCTCTGGAGAAAGTACACTGTATAAAAGCTCTTTGCTTTTCGAGAGATAAATCTTTAAGTGTAAGGCCAATTTGTTTTTTACGGGTATTACATACATACGTTGTAAACGAAAATTGCTTGTTACCGCGACTCATTAATAATTCAATTTTATCGTTAACGCGGCATAAATGTGCGTGTTCAGTCTCTATACCTACACCGTTATCTGAATAATCCGTTATTTTTACTTTTAAAGTATGACCATTTGCTAAACGAACGCCGGCAGGAAAGTTTGCCTTTATACGATGCGAGTGCCTCACTTGGCGAGCCTCAGCAGCAACCGCAACCGCAGCACCCAAAATAATAATATTATAAAAAGCCCAACCCATACTTATTATAAGTACGCCAATCTGGCTTGAATCACCTAAAAACAGACGCAATACACCCACTATTATTCCAAGTAAGTTAATAAGTAAGAGAATTAAATACGGTTTAGAAATCCCCCAGTCGTAATGCTCTTCATCATTTAAACCGCCTTTTTCGGTTACGTTAAATTTACCTTTATTAGGATTAAATAAAGCAACGGTAGTTGGTTTTAGTATGTACCAAGCAAGTACTGACTCATACACTTCACCCCAGAAGGAGTAACGGTATTTACCTTGAATACGTGAGTTAGTCGCTTTTATTTGAATTAGTGTCGGTACCACATAGATAAAAATAGCAATAAAAGGAGCATAAATTATGTAGGCATTAAAATATATTAGCGCTAAAGGAGCTGTTAAAAATACAATACGAGGAATACCCGAAAGGAAATGCAACATTGCGTTTATATAGCATAATCGTTGAGGAATGCTTAAACCTTTACCCATCAATGGATTATCAAGCCTAAATATTTGCGCCATACCACGCGCCCAGCGAATACGTTGGCCTATATGCGCTGACAAGCTGTCGGTTGCAAGGCCTGCGGCTTGTGGGATGTTTATATATGCAGTTTTATAACCTGCGCGCTGCATACGAAGGGCCGTGTGAGCATCCTCAGTTACTGTTTCAAATGCAAAACCACCAATATTATCAAGCGCTTCTCGTTTTAATACGGCGCAAGAACCACAAAAGAAGGTTGCATCCCACATGTCGTTACCATCTTGAATCAGTCCATAAAACAACATGTTTTCGTTAGGGATTTGACTGTGATTATTAAGATTTCGCTCAAATGGATCGGCAGAAAAAAAGTGATGCGGTGTTTGGACCAAACACACTTTACTGTCTTTTAAAAACTGTCCCATTGTCATTTGTAAGAACGAGCGAGCAGGAACGTGGTCACAATCAAAAATTGCGATATATTCGCCATCGGTATAACGCATAGCGCTATTCATATTACCGGCTTTAGCATGATTGTTATCCGAACGCGCTAAATAACCCACTCCAATCTCGGCTGCAAAATCCTTAAACTCTGAGCGCTTACCATCATCTAATATATAAACATTTAGCTTGTCTGCAGGCCAATCGATACTTAAAGCAGCGAGAGTAGTAGGTCTTACAACGCTTAACGGCTCGTTATAAGTTGGAATATATACATCAACAGTTGGCCATAGGTCAGTTTCTTTAGGTAAAGGCACTGGTTTTCGCTCAAGCGGATTAACTGTTTGAAAAAAACCTAAAATCAGTACAAGCCATGCATATGTTTCAGCAAGTAGTAAGCCGCCACCTAGTGCAAGTGCAAGCGGATCATCCCAGTTTAAAGTCTCAGTGTAACGCCACCATAAGTAACGAGAAGAGGTAGTTACTGACAAGGTGATCATGACAATGGTTGCCATTTGGCCTTTTACTCGTTTAAGTGCATACGCAACTAATAAAATAAAGCTTATAAATACGGCTTGAGCTTCCAAGCTAAAAGGAATTGTAATGAATATTGCTAATAAAAATAAAATAAACGCGAGGATGACGTATTTAACTAATTTATTTTGCCATACACGTGCATCAGCCATGGCTTTAAATGCACTTTTTTTAGGGCCTTTTTTGTTTTTTGATAGTAGGCGTTTTAATAATTTACCTAACTTTAAATCAAACCAACGTAATTGCCTTAAAAGGTAGCTAACGCCATCATAGAAATAATTAACTGCATCTTCTTTTACTGAGCTAGATTTAAGCTGGTTTTTAAAAAACACTAAAAAAACACTTTGAATAATAAAGCGTAATATATTTGAGTAAATATAGGTTCGGTAAGGCAACCTTAAATGAGGGTAGTAGTCATAAAGGGTAAACTCAAAGCTGATTTTATGCTGTTTAATGTTTATAAATAGCGAGCTTAAAAGCGTAATAAAAGGCATTAAGAAAGCTTCAATTACATTTACTTTATGTTGATTAAAGTAGCTATGAAACTTGAATAAAATGTACCGAACTAACTTATCAGTAAATAAAATGCTCAGCAGCAAGTATAAAGTGCTGTGAATAGGGCGCTGATAAAATAGTGTAATGCTCATTTTATAAGGCCGCTTTACTAACTAGCCAACCAGCTAATGTTTCAAAGTCATCGTTTGCGACACTATATGGCGCGCAGTTAAGTGCTACATTTCTGTATGCGGTTGACTCTTTAATAACTTCGTCACTATTAATAAAAAAGGGAGCCATAAGGGGAAGTGTCGATTGCCATAGGGAAAATAAGTCAAATTCTAGCGTTGATGCAGAGTTATAGCGGTTAACTAAAAAGTAATGTTTCCAATTGGTATCTGAATTTTTAAGTCTTTGCAGGCGCCTATAAATTAAGCTGTGACAAATAGCGTCGCAATTAACAAGTTCAATTACAATATCGTCTTTCTCTAATGGGTAGTGAGAAAGGTTAATATGTGAAGGGCAGTCAAAAAGTATCCAGGCTTCGTTGTTATAATTTAGGTTTTTGCATTTATTGACCATTTTAGTGATGTTATCGGTGCTAGTGTCGTCGTTATCACCAAATGGTAAAAATATAATGCCATCGTTATCTTGGTGAAAATGCGTAAGTGCATCTTCAAAGCGAACTTCATTACTCCAGCCTTTGGTGTATTTCCACGGTAAACCAAAATGTAAACCTAAGTCACTTTTTGCATCTAAATCGATAGCAACAACGTCAACGTCAGACTTTTTTAGCACGCATGCAAGATTGGCAACTACAGAAGTACTGCCTAAACCGCCTTTGATACCTTTAATGAAAACTCTTTGCAACGGGGTTACCTATCCTTAGTTTAACTAGTGTACGTGTTTAGTTCGTTGTTTATCTCTTTAAGCAATGCATATTTATTAATTGTATTATTATTTTGCTGCTTGTTTACTATTTCTATGTAGTCATCACTCTTTCCACCAAAACGCAGTGTAAGGTTTTCTATATCACTCGATGTTAACGTTTGTGAGTTTTTAGATGTTAAGTTGTTCATCTTTACCTTTACAGTTACTTTAATTATTTTGATTAAAAGTGGACAATATTTGGCTATTATATATAGAATAACGGTTAAAACTAGTAAAAAAGTATTTTTTATAGGGCATTTTAAGTGCATAACTTTAACATAACGGGATTAGAGCCTGCTGCAAAAGAGTTAAAATCGGCTTCAAGTTATGCTGTTTTAGCGCCTTTGGACAATTTTGCAATCGAATTAGCGTTACATTCAATTAACCAAAGTTTGGCTAATGATATATATATAGTTTCTCAAGAGGCTGAATCATTTTTTGATTCTTCTTTTTCTGCATCGTTAAATTATGCTTATGAACATAATCGAGTACATCCTTTTTCGTTGGCCCCAGAAACACAACACTATTCAATTGAGCGAATCAATTCAGGTATTATAAAAGAGATAAGTGCTTATAAACGTCTAAACGAAGCGCTCATTTTTGTTCATTTTAATACAACACAGTTAAACAGTGTTGGCGAAAAAAGCTTAAAACTGATGATGAATGAGTACAACGACTTTGTTCGTCGTACCGGAGCTACATTACTATTTTTAATATCTGGGCCTGATATTGCTAACTACCGTTTTTTAGTTAGGCGATTAAATAATGTATTTGATGGGCTGGTTTTTGTTGATAATGATTCTGCAATGCGAGTTCTTGAATATGATTATTGGCGCCATAGCACGGGTGTTATTGCTGGTGAACATTACCCGTTATTATTAAGTAATAATCAGTTTGTTGTTCAAAAGGGAATAATAAGCGAGAGCAAAGCACCTAAAAGTTCAGACTTTTCCGATGAAGACGATGTTTGGCTTGTACAAAGTGCGGTGCCCGAAGGTACTAAATTACCAATGCACTATAAAAGTGTAAAAGATAATAATGACTTATTTAATAAAGGCCCAAAGGTAGAAGCAGCCACCTTAATTTTTGCAGTAACGCGTTACACTGATTTAGCGTTATTAGGTAAGCAGTGTTTTGAACTTAGAAAAAACTGTGGGCGCTGGTTAAAGCTTGTTATTCAAAATGTTGATGGTGTTATTCGCCATCAAGATGAATGTTTATTTTTAACATTGGGTGTAAACCTTATTCTATATAGTTTTTCAGAGCCTTCTCGGTTGCTCTCACAAATTCAATCTATTCAAGGTTTTCAGTTTTCTAGGCCTTTACCTCCCTCAGTTGAGGACGTATTGAAATACACCGAAAACACTTTTTCGAAAGGATATTTACCTTTCATTGAGTTTACAAAACAAGTAGAAATTCATAGTGACTCAGCCGTTAATTTAGGTGTGAGCGGTGTGCTAGTAAAGCTTGAATTACTGCCACGAATCGACCCAATACACCCTTTGCATTTATTTCATATTAAACGCGAAGGTGATGTATTTAGTATTGCAGATAATACAGTTTATTTATATTTGCATGCTTGTAGAGAGAATGACGTTGATAATGCGATTAAGCATTTGTTTAAATTAAAAACAAGCGATTTTTTTGTACAGCAAAATGTAATTTCTGATCACTTTTACATTCAACAAGAATGTAAACAATTAAGGCGTTTTTATAAAGGTAAGAGTGTTGTAGATTTCTCGCAAAAACTTGCCGAGAATGATAGCTATAAATTTGCACCTGATATAGCAAACAGCGTTACTGAAAATATTAACACACCTGAATTTTCTAGCAAAAGCCGCCCAGATGCTAAGCCTTTTATAATGAAATTAAGAGATAACTTATGAGTATGAATCAGCTTTTAATTACCGTGTTTCTTGCAATGGTGCTTGGCGCGGTGCTTTGTATGCTAGGCAAATACATTTTATCTCAAATAACAAAATATTATTATAAGCTTACTTTTAAACATGAAGTACTAGAGCCTTATACACCAAATACAGTAAAAAAGGATAAGAAGTGAAATTATCAGGTTTAGGGGTTTGGAACCTTTATTTTTTAGTTAAGTTTGCTCTGTTTTATTATGGTGCAATTGATTTTAACGTATTAACTAATGCGGCTTTTGCTGCGTTGCTTGCGATTAAATTTAAACAGCCATTAATAGAGAAGGCAAAACATATAGTAGGTGCTGTGTTTGCTGTGGTATTACTTTACCAAGACTCATGGTTGCCACCAATAAACAGGTTGACTAAACAAGCGGGTAACGTTCAAGATTTTAGTTTTGGTTATTTTATTGAGTTATTAACCCGTGTTATTAACATTGATATGTTATTGGCTTTGTTCGTAATTAGTGTGTGTTTTTGGTATACATCGCAATGGATACGCTTTACAACAGTCACTATCGTTGGGCTGTTAGTTGTAGGATGGCAAGGGGGTAACTCTCAATCACAATTCGTTAATAATGTGGCTAACCCTGAGCCGGTTACACAGAGTCAAAGTAATCCTCAAACACAAGTGATCACTCAGGCAGCACAATCTCCTGATCAAAAATTAGCTGATTTTTATCAACAACAAAGCTTATTAATGAGTCACTTTCCAAGCCAGGTAAATGGTGAACTGTTTGATGTAATTATTTTGAACATATGCTCAATGGCTGTTGCTGATTTAAATGCTATTGGTGTAAGTGTTACTGATATGTATAAAGACTTTGATGTGGTGTTTTCAGACTTTAACTCGGCTACATCATACAGCGGACCAGCTGCGGTAAGGCTACTGCGCGCTAGTTGTGGCCAAACTAGTCAAACGGCATTATTTAAAGAGGCACCTGAACAATGTCACTTGTTTAAAAACCTAGAAAAACTAGGTTATCAAAATAATGTTGTGATGAATCACGACGGACATTTTGATGAGTTTAAAGGTTTAATAAATAAGTACGGTGGCCTAGATAGCACGCCATTTAATATCGATTCAATGCCAGTTGCGCTTCGAGGATTTGATAATAGCCCTATTTACTCTGATGAAGCTGTGCTGGATGGTTGGTTAGAGCAATCTGAGGACTGTAAACCCTGTGCAATGTACTACAACACAACAAGTTTACATGACGGTAATCAGCTAGAGAATCAACCAAGGGTGAATAGTAAAGAGACATACCCAATCAGGCATAAAAACTTGTTTGCTGATATTAACCAGTTTGTAAAAAAATTAGAAAAGCGCGGCCGCAATGTGATGTTGATGATAGTGCCTGAGCATGGCGCTAATTTAAAAGGTGATAAGGTACAATTTGCAGGTTTACGTGAAATCCCTAGTCCTGCGATTGTGTCTGTACCTGTAGCGATTAAGTTTATAGGCCCAGACGTACAAAATTACTCGCAAATTGTGGTTGATGATTCAACAAGTTACTTTGCGCTTTCAGAGCTGGTAAGTAAGGCGCTGCAAACTGATGTGTTTGGTGGGAATAACAGTGTTGCTAATTTACTTGAAAACCTACCTAAAGCACCTAAAGTTGCTGAAAATGAAGGCACAATAATGATGTACGTTAATCAACGACCATTTATACAATTAGATGGTGGAGATTGGTCAGCTTATCCACAAGGTAAGTAGTCTCATAATAAGAATTAATAAACAGCATTGATATTGTTAAATATAAATATCAGTGCTGTTTTTCTTCGTTTAATTACATCCCACCCTTTGGCTTTAAAAGCTGTTTTGTCCAAAAATGTTTACAATAAACTACCTTCTCAAAGCGACTTAGCGTATTATTCGGCTAATATAGTTTTTCCTTCTTTGAGGATGTATGCGTCTAGATATTCACTGTGCTGATCGAATTGGTATTGCTCAAGAAATCCTTAATATATTAGTTAACTACAGCGTTGATTTAAAAGGAATTGAGGTCGATTCTGTAAATTGTCGTATGTACGTTAGTTTTCCCGAAATTGAATTTGAACAATTCCAAAAAATTATGCCATCGATACGTTTAATCGACGGTGTACATGATGTGCGTACCACTGCATTTTTACCATCTGAGCGTGAACACAACGAATTAAATACTTTACTACGTGCATTGCCTGATGGTGTTATCTCTATTGATGCCAAAGGTTGGGTACGTTTATGTAATGATGCAGCATGTAAAGACTTACAGCTAATTGAAAAAGACGTGATTGGTGCAAATATTAATAACCTGCTTAAAGGCTTTAACTTTACACGCTGGTTAGAAGGTAAAGAAGTACTCGGACAAACTACACGCGTTGAAGTTGCTGGTGAGGATTTTATTGCAGACATTTTGCCAATTGCAGTTCCTCAAGGTAGTGAAGGTGATGTGCTTGCTGGTGCGGTTATTAATATTAAATCGCAAAGTCGCTTAGGGCAGCAAGTCAGTGCATTTAGACGTTACGGGCAAGAAAGCTTTGCCACTATTCATAACTTTAGTACGGCAATGCGCCGAGTTGTGCGCGAAGCCCGAAAAATGGCGCAACTAGAAGCCCCTATTTTGATTACTGGTGAAACAGGAACAGGTAAAGAGTTATTAGCTAGAGCGTGCCATTACGCATCTAATCGTTCTGTTAAACCTTTTATTGCTCTGTCGTGTGCTTCTCTTCCTGATGATGTTGCTGAGTCTGAATTATTTGGTTATGCCGGGTACGAAGAAAATGCAGCGCCAAAGCGCGGTGTATTAGAGCAAGCCGATGGTGGAACTGTATTTTTAGATGAAGTTGGCGAAATGTCGACTCAACTACAAACTAAGTTACTGCGTTTTTTACAAGATGGTACGTTTAGAAAAGTAGGCGATGAGAACGAAGTTAAAGTAAATGTACGTATTGTTGCTGCTACTCAAAAAGACTTACCTGCAATGGTACAAGAAGGGGTTTTTAGAGAAGACTTATATTACCGTATAAACGTGCTTACTTTAGAAATAGCGCCACTAAGAGATAGAAAAGCAGATGTAGGACCACTTGCAGAACATTTTATTCAAAAATATGCGCAACAAAATGGTCATGCAATTCCTGTTTTATCACAAGAGTGTTTGAACTTTTTACAAGAGTATCCGTGGCCAGGAAATGTGCGCCAGCTTGAAAATGCAATTTACCGTGCAGTGTCGTTACTAGATGATAGCGAGCTTCGCGTAGAGCATTTACAGTTACCCACTTTTACTCACGATTTAGGGTATTTAGAGTCTGATTTTGAAGGTTCGTTAGATCAAGCGGTTAAACGTTTTGAAGCGACCTTACTTCGTAAACTCTACCCAGCTTATCCGAGCTCACGCCAGTTAGCTAAGCGATTGGGCCTAAGTCACACCGCTGTAGCTAACAAGTTACGTGATTACGGAATTAACCGAAAAACAGTAAAAGTGTAATTAACATAAAGACATTAAAATATGGGGACTAATTTTTAGTCCCCATATTTTTTGTAACCCCATCAATTGCAATCGTTTCAATACCTTCTTCATTAAAGTTCATTACAATACTGGCGTTATTACGAGTGAAAAAATAGCTACGGCCATTAAGTTCAATAACATAATCGCCTTTTACGGGGTCGCTAAATTGCTGCTTTTTTAAAGTGATCCTATGTTCGCCAATTTGCCATTCAAATTCTTTAATAAACCCATTATTAAATTCTTGCACCCATACTTGGCTGTCATCTTTTGAAAGCGTTATAGCAACTGAATAAGAACTAGGGATCTGCTCCATATTGTAACTTTTAGAGCCAATAATGAATTTTTCAGCTTTTTGTTGCCATTCAAAACCAAATTTAAACTCTTTAACTACACCGGTAGGGTAAGTAACAGAGCCTTTACCTGGTAATGAAAAGTCGGCAAACGCACTATAACTAGGTATTAATAAAGCTAGCGCAGTGATAATTTTTCGTTTTGATTTCATGAGTTATCTTTTTATTATAATAATGATTTAAGATTAAAGTAGAATATTCGTCTTCGCAAGAGGCTATGCTACACTCGAATAAATTTAACTGGTAAGACCTTTTTTGTGAACTTATATATTCGACTTTTATTATTGTTTTTTAAAATCAAACGTAACAAGCAATATCAAAATTTACTTGATACGGTAGATATTGATTACAAAGCTTTACCTACTGATTGTGACATTAATTTACATTTAACAAACTCACGTTACCTTGCGATGATGGACTTATCTCGAACTTGGATGACAGAACGAGTTGGCTTGTTAAAGCAAATAATGAAGCGTCGTTGGTTTCCCATTGTTAACGCAACGGCCATAACTTATATCCGCGATATTAAACCCATGCAGCGATATACAATAAGCACCAAGTTAGTGGGCTGGGATCATAAATACTTTTATATTGAGCAAAAGTTTCACTCAGAACGAGGCCTACATGCTATTGCTTATGTACGCGGTGTATTTAAAAGTAAAAAGGGTATTATAAGTATTGAAGAAATGCTTGAGGTTGCTGGTTTTGATGGGCAAACACCTATATTGCCAAGTGAAGTAATGCACTGGAAAGAAATGCTAGAACAGAAAAAGTTAAGTAACTTACCAAGGTAATTAATACTCTCCAAATGAAAAAAAGGCCTTTCGGCCTTTTAACACACATTGTAATTGGGTAACTACGTACTATTTTATATATGCTTTAAAAGCTGTATCTAACACCGAACATAGCAACAACGGGGTCAAGCTCAACAGTTGATGTAAGTGCTTTTGCACCATTTGCATAAACAGTGGCATCGGTATCAATATCCATAATTGATACCATAGCGTGTAAACCCCAGTTTTTATCAATTTTATAGTTAGCACCTACCTGAGCCATAAAGCCAAACGAATCATCTAGCTTTACTTCTACATCATCTGTTCCCAGCGTCGCTTTAAGTGCTTGAGAAGGTTGCTCATCAAAAAATGCAGTGTAGTTTATGCCTACGCCTATAAAAGGTCTTAGCGCATAGCTGGTATCTAAAAAGTGATATTGCGCAACTAAAGACGGCGGAAGTTGTTTTATATCAGCAATTTTGTTGCCAGCTAAGGCTCCGGCACCATTCACATCGTGTGAAAACGGTGTTGCTGCTATCAGTTCCAACACCCATTGATCGTTAAAAGCATAATCTACTGTGATACCTAGTTGGGTATCTGAATCACCTTTAAGACCCAGTGTCGGCGCCTCATTAATTGCTGAGCTACTGTTATCTGGATTTACGTTAATAGCGCCAACATTTACGCTAAAGTTAGCGTGTGCAGCTGGAGAGATTGCTAATAAAGAGGTTAATAATGCGATGCTAATTTGGGTTTTCATGTTGTTCTCCAAGAACTACTGTTTAATTGGCGCTATTATTACCGAGCAATAAAAATGAAAACCTGTTCTAGATCAAAGTTTAAAAAATATTTTAACCTTGTGAATTGTTTTATTGATTTAGATTAATTTTAGTGTCGTTCTGTCTTTGTAACGATTGACATATATATTCCATTAACAGTCATATGAATGTATTAAGGCTGACATCGCTTAGTCATATACTCACGTTTTAATAAAGGCACATTAAATAATAAAGTGTGTTTACCATGTTTTTAGAAGCATTTAAAAAAAATCAAAAACAACGGATATTCAAAAAGAAGTTGTAAAGCACTTACAAACACTAATTCGCTTTGAATCAGTAACCCCTAATCAAGCGGGTGCAATTGATTGGCTTGCAGTTAAATTGTTGGGTTTAGGTTTAAGTTGCGAGCAATTTACTATAAATGGTGTGACTAATTTAATTGCCTGCATAAAATTCAAAGATGGCCCATGTGTTGCTTTCTCAGGGCACATTGATGTAGTACCAGCAACAAGTAGCGGTTGGTTAAGTCCTCCTTTTGAAGGGCGAGTGCGAAATGATGCAATATACGGTAGAGGGGCGGCCGATATGAAAGGGGGTGTTGCCGCCATGCTTAGCGCCACAAAAAAGTTAATTAATAGTAAATCCGCTAAAGTAGGGACTCTTTACTGGCTTATCACGTCAGATGAAGAGGGAGAGGCTGAATTTGGTTCTCAAGAAATAGTTAATAAGCTTGCCAAGCAAGGTGTTGTATTAGATGGCTGTATTGTCGGGGAGCCATCAAGTGTGGCACAAGTTGGCGATACGGTTAAGAATGGCCGTCGTGGTGCGCTTTCAGCTCGGATTTTAGTTACTGGTAAGGCAGGTCATGTAGCTTATCCTCAAAACACACTCAATGCTGCTCATATTGCTGCAAAAATAGTAAATAGCTTGAGTGATCAGATCTGGTTACTCGATGTGGCTAGCTCAAAAACCACACTGCAAGTGACTGGAATTAACATAAATAATGTGGTCGATAATTTAGTGCCAAGTCATTGTGAGATTACATTTAATGTACGTTATAGCCACGGTTACAGTAGTGCAGCAGTTAAAACGCAATTAATGAATACCCTAAACAAGTTTGCTGAGCATTTTACAATTGAGTGGGAACGCCCATGCGAGCCTTATTATACAAGCCATAATACGGGTTGGAGTTTACTTACTCATATTGAGCAGGCTATTTACAAAAACACTTCAAGTTACCCATTACTAAGTACAAATGGAGGGACATCAGATGGACGATTTTTTGCCAGCCCCCATACTCAAGTTATTGAATGTGGTGTGCGAAACAATACGATTCATCAAGCTAATGAACACGTATCTATTAGTGATTTACTTAAAATTGAAGCTATTTATACAACTTTACTTGAGCAGATATTTATAAATAATTAAATATAAATCGAGTACTTTATAAATATAAAGCACTCACTTATTATTGGCTATTCTAAATAACGTTTGGCTTTGTTTTCTTTTACATTTTCAAGATCGACCAATACCAATCCATCAATACAATTATTAAAATCGGGATCAATACTAAAGCTTAAAAATTGCACGCCACCTGGTTTACAAAGTTCAGTGTATTGTTTAAATAAAGTAGGGACTTGAGCCCCCATATTAGCTAACACATGCTTTAACTCTACAAAATCTTCTTTTACGTCATTGCCGCAAAAAAGAGTATTGCACTGGGTTAGCTGTTGCTCAGTTAATTTAAATTCATTATTAGGCGTAGCTAATTCAATACCACTTTTATAGTAATGCTGATAGTAATAAACGAGCATGGCTTTTGCTTGCTCGGGTAGAGCATTTGATACACTTACAGCACCAAACAAGTATCTGTACTGTGGATAGCTTTTTATAAAAGCGCCAATGCCATACCATAAATAGTCGAGGCTCTTACGTCCCCAATATTTAGGCTGTACAAAGCTTCTACCAAGCTCAATTCCTTGTTTTAGATAGGGCGTCATAGCGTCGGTATAAGAAAATAAGCTATCAGTATACAAACCTTCGCGGCCATGTTTTTGTATTATCTGTTGTGCACAGGCTAATCGATAAGCACCTACCAGCTCTAGCTGCATTGGGTCCCACAGTACAAGGTGTTGGTAATCCATATCGTATTTATCTATATCACGACGCTTACCACTACCTTCACCAACTGCTCTAAATGCTATTTCTCTCAGGCGCCCTAACTCTCTAAAAATAGGTGAGCTACCTGCATATTGGTATAGATGAATATGCATACCGTCTTGCGTTTTACCAAGTAGTTGGCATTGCTCAATTGCTTTTTTTAGCTCTTTTCTGCACTCGGGAACAGCGATAGGTGTTTGTGTTTTTAGCGGCAGTGCTTTTTTTGTTGTAAGCCTATAAAGCTGTTTACGGATGAGGTTTACAACTTCTTTATCTTTAAGATTTTCTATTAAGTAAGATTCAGGAGGGATAGAGGCGCCAATCTCAAACTCTAAAGATTTTTGGCGCTGCTTAAACATTTCGGCCACTAATAGTAAACTTGCCAAAGGTTTATAAATCATTGATGTGCCATAAAAAAGTGGACTGTTTTTGGCTTTAATATAAATAGGTAAAATAGGGCAGTTAGCTTTTTTTGCCATACGTAAAAAGCCACTATTCCATTTGCAGTCTTTAATACCTGTTGGCCCTAATCGCGATACTTCTCCTGCCGGAAATATAAGTAATGCGCCTTCATCCTTTAAATGGTTTTGTATATTACTAAGCTCTTGTTTCTTACTCATGCCTGATAAGTTATCTACGGGGAGTAAAAGTGAGTGCATTGGAGTAACCGACATCAACATGCGGTTTGCCACTACTTTTAAATCCTGTCTTACAGTTGAAAGTACTTTAATCAGTGCTAAAGCATCTAATGAACCAATAGGGTGGTTAGCAACGATAACAAGTTTACCCTCATTAGGAATATGTTCTATCTGCTTAGGTTTATAGCGCGTATCAAAGTTGAGTTCATCGAGCACTTGTTCAACAAATTCTAATCCTTGTAGGTGAGGGTAGGCATCACCAAAAGCAACAAACTCTTGTTCATGTAATAAGTAGCCTAGGCCTTTTTTTACTAAACCTTTTACTTTTGGAGAGTTCTCTAGTTGTGGTAAGTTTGCAGCAATTACTTTATCAACACTTATCATATTAACCTCATATTCCGTTTGGCCTATTCGCCATACATGTAAGATTAAAAAAAGGGTGTGACAGTTACTTTGCAGTAGTGTGACTTTTTAAAGTGCTAACTTATAAACTGTGTATTGTTAGGAGAATTTATGTCGGTATTGGTTGCTATAACTGGGCGTGACAACACAAAACTAATAACGAAGTTACAAGAGCTATTACCAAATACGCTGATAGAGCAATGGCCTGATTGTAAAAACGCACATGATGTGGATTTTGTACTTGCGTGGAAAGCGCCAGAATCTATGTGGCCACAGCTACCTAACTTAAAGGCTGTGTCGTCATTTGGTGCTGGCGTAGACAGTATCGATTTAACATTACTCGACGAAAGTGTTGAAGTAGTACGTATTGTTGACATGCAACTAGCTGAAGATATGGCGGAATATGTACTGACACATGTGTTAGCTCAAAAGTTACGTTTAAAAGAGTATTACATTAAACAAACACAGCAAACATGGAAGCCAAAGCGGGCGCATAGTAATAAACATGTCGGCATACTTGGGTTTGGTGAATTAGGTAAAGCATGCGCGCAAAAGCTTATAAATAATGGCTTTAAGGTAAGTGCCTGGGCGCAAAGTAATAAAAGCGCGGCTAATGTCGAAATTTTTTATGGCGAGGAAGGCCTCAATAGTATGCTTTCTGATGTTGACTACCTTGTATGTCTATTACCCCTTACGCAAGCAACGACAGGCATTATTAATCACTCAATGCTCGCAAAGCTACCTAAACATGCTGTTGTTATTAATGTGGCACGCGGTGCTCATGTTGTTCAGCAAGACTTACTAAGTGCATTAAATAACGATAGCTTACGCGCAGCTACACTCGACGTATTTGATCAAGAACCTTTAGCGTCGAATCACCCTTACTGGGGAAACCCCAAAATAACGCTTACACCACATTGCGCGGCGATTTCTGATTTAAATAGTGTTCTAGAGCAAATAGCCGATAATATTGAATGCTTGAATAAGGGGTTAGTACTTAATAATCCAATAGATAGAACTAAAGGTTATTAGCTGATAGCTAATTAGTTTAAAAAACAGCTTGTTAACATTTGTAATTTTCATTAGTGTAAAAGGTATTCTCACTAATAAAAAATACAAAGAGGGTGTTATGAAATCGAGTCAAAGTGGCGTTAAATTAAGCCTAGTTATTGTTTCAATTATTATACTTGGTGTTTCAGCTTGGTTTAATCAGGCTAATGCAGAGGATACTCCTTCTAAAATACAAACCCAAAGCGAGTTAATAATAGCGGACTAGCCTACTTACTATGTATTCCTCTTTTTAGCAGTACACAAGCATTATTTTCAAAGTAGTGCTTGTGTGCCCCTGAAGCTCTAATTTTCATCTTGATTGAAAGTGCTTTTTAATATTTTTAAATTCTTAACAAAAAAAAGCCCAGCAATGCTGGGCTATTAAATATTCTAGGGAAAAGTTGTTAACTTTGGGTTACATTAAATTGCCCAAATGTATAAACTTTAAACAAGTAAAAAGTATTGATCAACACTAAACTCATATTTGAAATAACACTCGACGACATAAGATCTAAGCTAAATGATAAGAATAATAAACCACACGCACTAATGGCGGCAACGCGCAGCAGTGTTATCTGGTTAATAAAGAATGCACCTAAACCTAGTGCAAGTAGTGTAGTATTTAAAAGCCAATCTAGCTCGTTTAGCATGGTCGTTTCAATAGTTCAGTTGTTGAAAAAAGGAGCGCCATTATGTTGATCTTTTGCGCACCTTTCAACCAAGTAATTTTAAATTTTCAGATTAGTTTTTTTAATGCTAAAAGTAGCTACCGATTGCTGAAAATAAACCATTATCAGCAATTACTTGATACTTTTGGCAGCTCTGCGGTTTTTGTAAGTCACTGCATAAATAAAGGGACTCACGGCTAGAATCATAGGTGGGGTGTAGGTTTGAATCAATTAAAGTAGCCCCCTTGCCAAAGAATCCGGGCCAGTAAACACTCTCACTTACCATCCCTAATTTTTTATAGGTGAGTAAGGTAGGTTTTGGAAAAGCTAAAATTATTACAGCAACGACAGCGAGTGATATAAACAGTCCTTTTTTTTGCGTTGTTTTTTGGCTTATATCATTCTTTGCACTGGAATTTAACTCGCTAGGTGAAGGGCGCTGAGTAGAACGCTGAGGTTTTCTTTTTTGCGCTGTTTTTTTTCTTGCCGGTGCTTTACCTAGCAACGATTGTTTATTTGGGGTTTTAGACATAAAGCAAATCTGGCCTTTTTTCCGTAGGTCTCTATAATTAAATGAGTAAATTTATATACTAAGCTAATTATTATGATAACTTAAAGTTAGCTTATAGCCTACGAGGAATAAAGATGAATACGCAGCTATCAATTTTAATTGTAGATGACGTTAGCACAGTGCGTAGTTTTTTGAGCCAAACGCTCATGCACTTAGGGATAGATAACGTAAAGGAAGCATCTACTGCCTCACAATGTATTAGTGAGTGCCAAGCTGCAAATTATAATATCATTTTTTTAGACATTGAATTGCCAGACGGTGATGGTAAAGATTTGATTGCACAAATCAATGAATTAAGCCCAGAGACAAATGTGGTTATGGTGTCGGCACATTCAGGTATTGAGAATGTTAAGGATGCAATTGATAAAGGCGCTAAAGGGTTTGTAGTAAAGCCATTTACACCTAAAAAAATAGCGGCAATGCTTAAGAAGTTTTATCCAGATTTAGAAAATGTCTAATAAAGTAAGTACATTTAAAATTTAAACAAAAAAAAACCGGCAAAAGCCGGTTTTTTATATTCTATCAAAAACAAATTATAGAGCTTTAATCTTAGCTGCTATACGGCTCTTATGACGAGCTGCTTTGTTTTTGTGAATTAGACCCTTAGTTGCGTAACGGTCTAGGATAGGTGTAGCAACAGAAAAAGCTTGCTGTGCAGCTTCTTTATCGCCCGCTTCAATAGCAACAATTACTTTTTTGAAGTAAGTGCGCATCATTGAACGACGGCTTGCGTTGTGCTGACGGTTTTTTTCGCTTGTGATAGCGCGTTTTTTTGCAGACTTGATGTTAGCCAAGGTTTGCTCCTAACAATCTTAAAATAAAGCTTAAATTAAAGGCCGTGGAATATGCCTGTTTCTATCATGGATGTCAATTTAAATTTAACAATCCAAGAAAAACTGCACCATATAACGAGCATCAATTTGCCGCTTTAGCAGTTAATACCGACATTGTAACAAAGCACAGACCCCCAGCCTAGTGCTTTAAAGCGATTTATAAAAAAGACTGTGGCATAATCGCTTATCTTGAGGATTTTTGAGTAGGTTTAAGGTGTCAAAAGGTTTATTTCGCTCCGGTATGATTGTTAGTTGTATGACTATGATATCGCGTATTTTAGGGCTCGTTCGAGATGCTGTTGTTGCCAATTTATTAGGCGCAAGTGCGGCGGCTGATGTTTTTTTATTTGCTAACCGTATTCCTAATTTTTTACGTCGTTTATTTGCAGAAGGTGCCTTCGCACAAGCATTTGTACCTGTGCTGAGTGAAATTAAAGAAAAGCAAGGCGACGACAAGGTCAGACTTTTTGTTGCACAAGCAGCAGGCACATTAGGAACCATTTTACTGATTGTCACTATTATAGGTGTTGTTGCTTCACCCGTTATTGCAGCATTGTTTGGCACCGGTTGGTTTATAGATTGGTGGCAGGGCGGACCCAATGCCGAAAAGTTTGAACTTGCAAGTTCATTACTTAAATTTACATTCCCTTATTTGTTTTTTGTAAGCTTAGTTGCGCTTAGTGGTGCGGTAATGAACGTGTATAACCGTTTTGCTGTTGCTGCATTTACACCTGTTTTACTCAATGTTTCTATCATTACATGTGCAATTTTTTTACATGATAAATTTAGTGTTGGGGCTTATTCACTCGCAATTGGCGTATTTATTGGTGGCGTTGTGCAGTTATTGTTTCAACTTCCATTTTTATACCGTGCAAAAATGTTGGCGCGTCCACGCTGGGCATGGCAAGACGAAAACGTAAAAAAAGTACGTAAACTTATGCTTCCTGCTTTGTTTGGTGTATCTATTAGCCAAATTAATTTGTTGCTTGATACCATGATTGCTTCATTACTGATGACAGGCTCGATTGCATGGCTTTATTATTCAGACCGTTTAATTGAATTTCCATTGGGCTTATTTGGTATTGGTATTGCGACAGTTATTTTACCGGCGCTCTCTAGGTTACATAGCAGTAAAAAAAGTAGTGACTTTCAGCATACCCTCGACTGGGGAGTGCGTTTTGTTATATTTTTAGGCCTGCCAGCAATGATAGGTCTAATGATCATCAGCCCGCTTATTATCACCGTATTGTTCGACCACGGTGCGTTTAAAGAAGACAGTGTTGATCATGTTAAAGCAGTAAGTTTAGGTGTAGTCGCATATTCAGTAGGGCTTGTAAGCTTTATGCTGATTAAAGTACTTGCTCCTGGCTTTTATGCTCGTCAAGACACTAAAACGCCGGTGCGTATTGGTATTATTACCTTGGTACTGAATATGGTATTTAATATTATGTTGGCTCCTTTCATTGGTTATTTAGGGTTAGCACTCGCTACTTCGCTATCGGCTAGTTGTAATGCATTTTTGCTGTATAGGCAGCTTAAAAAAGAAAATGTGTATCAGTTTTCATCAATGAGTATGCGCTTTACACTTAAATGTGTTGTTGCAAGTATGGTTATGGGAGCTGTTACATGGTTTGTGAGCAGTTACTATTACTGGGCTACATGGGCTTTTACACAGCAGGTAGTCTTATTAATAGCACTCGTGGCTTTGGCAGGTATTAGTTACTTTGCAATGCTATTTTTGATGGGCGTTAGACTAAATACGATAAAAAGTGTAGCAATTACTGAATCAAACTAAAAAAAAGATTATAATCGGCAACTCTGCGGCTTTAATTAATTTTTAGTCGTAATTAATAGCTCGCTAAACAAGGCATTAGGTGGCATGGAGTTAATTAGAGGTATACACAATATTCGCCCACACCATTTTGGTTGTGTGTTAACTATTGGTAATTTTGACGGTGTTCATTTAGGCCACGCAGAAGTACTAAAAGGCTTACTTACTGATGCTAAAGCGCATAGTTTGTCTAGCACTGTAATGCTATTTGAACCCCAGCCACAAGAATTTTTTGCTAAAAAAAATGCCCCAGCACGGCTAACGCGCTTACGAGATAAGCTACGTTTGCTTAGTGATTTAGGTATTGAGCGAGTTATTTGCATTAGCTTTAATCAGCAATTTGCAAACATGCATGCTGAGCAATTTGTTAATGATATTTTGATTAAAAAGTTAGGTGTTAAAGCTCTCACTGTTGGCGATGATTTTAAGTTTGGAAAGCAGCGCCAAGGTAACTTTGACTTACTTGCTAGCATGGGCAAGCAAGCGGGCATGGACGTAAAAAGCACCGCGAGTTTTCGTCAATTAAATGCTAGAGTAAGCAGTACTTTAATACGAGATGCTTTAGCATCTGGCGACTTAGCAAGTGCTAAAATAATGCTTGGTCACGATTATGCTATTTCTGGGCGTGTTATACACGGCTGGAAAAGAGGACGTGAACTCGGTTTTAGAACGGCAAATATTGCCCTAAAACGCCAAGTGTGTCCTGTCAACGGGGTGTTTGCAGTGCAAGCAACGATTGCAGGAAAACAGATTTTTGGAGTTGCAAATGTAGGCAATAAGCCGACATTTAATGGAACTCGTGCATTATTAGAAGTTCATCTTTTTGATTTTGCACAGGATATTTACGGACAATTTATGCATGTGGAGTTAATAAAAAAACTTCGCAATGAAAAAAAATTCGAGACATTAACACAATTAACGGCGCAAATAGCAACTGATGTTGCTGCCGCTAAGCAGTGTTTTGGTTTAAATCAGGTAGCCGATAGAGACGGAATGTAGGATAAATGAGCGACTATAAACATACTTTGAACTTACCGGAAACACCGTTTCCAATGCGTGGCAATTTGGCACAACGTGAACCAAAAATGCTTAAAGCATGGTATGAAGACGACCTGTACGGTCAAATTCGCAGCGCTAAGAAAGGTAAAAAGACCTTTATTTTGCATGACGGCCCTCCGTATGCAAATGGCGACATCCATTTAGGCCACTCAGTTAATAAAATATTAAAAGACATTATTGTTAAGTCTAAAACATTATCTGACTTTGATTCACCATTAGTCCCAGGTTGGGATTGTCATGGTTTACCAATCGAGTTAATGGTTGAGAAAAAAGTAGGCAAGCCGGGCGTAAAAGTAACCGCGAGCGAGTTTCGTGAAAAATGCCGTGCATACGCTAAAAAACAAGTTGAAGGTCAAAAAGTTGATTTTAAACGTTTAGGCGTATTTGCAGATTGGGATAAGCCTTACTTAACAATGAACTTTGACTTTGAAGCGAATGCAATTCGTGTACTTGGTCGTATTATTGAAAAAGGTCATTTGCATAAAGGTGCTAAGCCTGTGCATTGGTGTACAGATTGTGGTTCTGCATTAGCAGAAGCTGAAGTTGAGTACCAAGATAAGCAATCACCAGCGATTGATGTACGTTTTACATTTGTTGATCAAGATGCTGTTGTTAGTGCATTTGATTTGGCTGATGGTCATAAAGGTGAAGGCAGTGTTGGTACTGTTATTTGGACAACAACACCGTGGACGCTTCCAGCAAACCGCGCAGTGGCTGTGCATGCCGATTTAGAATATGCATTGGTGCAGGTTGAAGATGAAGGCGTACAACAACGTCTAATTTTAGGCTCTGAGCTTGTTAAAGATGCAATGGACCGCTTTGGTTTTAATCACTTCCACGTATTAGGTTATGTAAAGGGTGCTGCACTTGAAAACTTACAAGTAGCCCATCCTTTTTATGATTTTAATGTACCAGTGATTGTTGCAGAACACGTAACGACTGACTCAGGTACCGGTGTTGTACATACAGCACCAGGGCATGGTCAAGAAGATTTCGTGGCTGGTTTAAATTACAACCTTGAAGTAGCTAACCCTGTTGGCGCTAATGGCGTTTATTTACCAGATACTGAACTTTTTGCAGGTCAGCATGTATTTAAAGCAAATGCGAGCGTAATTGAAGTATTAAAAGAGCACGGTGCATTAATGCATCATCATGCTATAACTCATAGTTACCCACATTGTTGGCGCCATAAAACACCGATTATTTTCCGTGCTACACCACAATGGTTTGTAAGTATGGATCAGGCTAACTTGCGTGAAGATTCTTTAAAAGAAATTAAAAACACGCAGTGGTTGCCAGAGTGGGGCGAAAGCCGTATTTCGAACATGGTTGAAAGCCGCCCAGATTGGTGTATATCTCGCCAACGTACTTGGGGTGTGCCAATTGCATTGTTTGCAGATAAAGATACCGGTGCACTTCATCCAAATACTCAAGAACTCATTGAGCAAGCTGCACAGCTAGTTGAAAAATCTGGTATTCAGGCATGGTACGATTTAGACCCTGCTACATTACTTGGTGAAGAAGATGCCAAGCAATACATGAAAGTGCAAGATACGCTAGATGTATGGTTTGACTCAGGTGTTTCACACGCATGTGTTGTAGACGCACGCGAAGACTTGGTTGGTCCAGCTGATTTATACCTTGAAGGTTCTGATCAACACCGTGGTTGGTTTATGTCATCAATGATGACATCAGTGGCTATTAATGGTCATGCGCCATACCGCCAAGTATTGACTCATGGTTTTACTGTTGATGAAAACGGCCGCAAGATGTCTAAGTCACTAGGTAATGTTATTTCACCACAAAATGTGATGAATAAACTAGGTGCCGACATTCTACGTTTATGGGTTGCCTCTACCGATTACACGGCAGAAATGACTGTGTCGGATGAAATATTTAAACGCTCTGCCGATCGCTACCGCCGTATTCGTAACACTAGCCGTTACTTACTAGCTAACCTAAATGGTTTTGATCCAAAAACTGATCAAGTTGCTGTTGATGATATGGTTGAGCTTGATAAGTGGATTGTTGGTCGTGCTGCTCAGTTGCAAGACGAAATATTAGCCGCATACGATAGCTACCAAATGCTATTAGTAACGCAAAAGCTAATGAACTTCTGTACGGGTGAGCTTGGTTCGTTCTATTTAGACGTTATTAAAGATCGTCAGTACACAGCTAAGAGTGACAGCCATGCACGTCGTTCTTGTCAAACAGCGCTTTATCATATTGCAGAAGCAATGACGCGTTGGATGGCACCTATTATGAGCTTTACCGCACAAGAAATTTGGGAAGCTTTACCGGGTGAGCGTAGTGACTACGTATTTACATCTGTTTGGTATGATGGCTTACAAGCGCCAACAAATAGCCAATTTAGTAACGATGACTGGTTAGAAATTCTAACAGTACGCGACGAAGTAAACCGTTTATTAGAAGCTGCACGTAAAGAAGAAGTCATTGGTGCAACGCTTCAAGCAACGGTTAATTTATTCACGGGTAAAGAGCTTGCCGCTAAATTAAATGCGCTTGGTGATGAACTTCGTTTTGTATTATTAACATCGGCCGTAAATGTTTCTGAAGTTGATAGTCAGCCAGCTGATACACAAACTACCGAAATTGAAGGTTTATTCATTAGTGTTGCTGCAACAGATGCTGCTAAATGTGAGCGTTGTTGGCATTACAGTGAAGATGTAGGTGTTAACCCTGCTCATCCTGAAATTTGTGGTCGTTGTGTAAGTAATGTTGACGGCGAAGGCGAAAAGCGTCAATTCGCTTAGGAGTTATTCTTAGTGAGCAAACTAGCCCAAAAAAGTGGTTTAGTGTGGCTTTGGTTGAGTCTATTACTACTAGTAATAGACTTTGCCAGTAAAACACTTGTTGTAGGGACTATGGCTTATCAAGAGTCGATAAACTTACTCCCTGTTTTTAGTATTACTTATGTGCATAACTATGGTGCTGCTTATAGCTTTTTAAGTGAAGCGGGTGGTTGGCAGCGTTGGTTTTTAAGTGCGATTGCCATTGCTATTAGTGCTTTGCTTGTGTGGTGGCTAAAACGCTTACCTGCAACAAACAAAGTACTATGCGGTGCTTATGCTCTGGTACTTGCAGGCGCTATTGGTAATTTATACGATCGTATTGCGTATGGTTATGTAATCGACTTTATTCACGTATTTTATAAAGACTCACATTTTCCTGTATTTAATATTGCTGATTGCGCTATTTGTATTGGCGCAGCATTATTGTTATTTGATGCCTTTACCGGCGAGAGTCCGAAGGAGCATAAAGCATGAGCCAAGCTGTAATTGGTGAAAACTCGCAAGTTATTTTCCATTTTTCTATTAAATTAGAAGATGGCTCTGCCGCTGATTCTACCAAGGTGCACAACAAACCTGCTAAATTAACAATGGGCGATGGCAGTTTAACGGCAAACTTCGAAAAGTGTTTATTAGGTTTAACTGCAGGCGAAAGTAAAACGTTTGAATTAGAACCTGAAGATGCGTTTGGTCAGCCAAATCCAGATAATATTTACTACGTTGACCGTAGTAAATTTGGCCCAGAAACACCAGCTAAGGTAGGTGCAATTATTGCGTTTACTCAACCAGACGGTACTGAGCTTCCTGGGTTAGTTCGCGAAGTGCAAGGTGAGTCGGTAACGATTGATTTTAATCACCCTTTATCTGGCCAACGTTTAACGTTTGAAGTTGATATTATTGAGGTGGAAGGTTAATGGAAATATTACTAGCTAATCCACGCGGCTTTTGCGCTGGTGTTGACCGTGCTATTAGTATTGTTGAGCGCGCCCTAGATATTTTTGAAAAGCCAATTTATGTGCGCCACGAAGTAGTACATAACCGCTATGTGGTTGATGGATTAAAAAGTCGTGGTGCGGTATTTGTTGAAGAGCTTGATCAAGTACCTGACGACAGCATTGTTATTTTTAGTGCACATGGTGTTTCGCAAGCTGTTCGCAGCGAAGCTAAACGTCGTGATTTAAAAGTATTTGATGCAACGTGTCCGCTTGTAACTAAAGTACATATGGAAGTTACACGTGCGAGTCGTAAAGGTATTGAGTGTATTTTAATTGGACACCATGGCCACCCTGAAGTAGAGGGAACAATGGGACAATATGATAACTCAGCCGGTGGCATTTATCTTGTTGAAACCGTTGATGATGTTGTTGCGCTTAATGTAAAAAATGCTGAAAATCTTTTTTATTGCAGCCAAACAACACTCTCAGTTGATGACACAGCAGATGTTATTGATGCACTACGCAATAAGTTTCCATCAATTGACGGACCTCGTAAAGATGACATTTGTTATGCAACGCAAAATCGTCAAGACGCTGTTCGTGACTTAGCTGATAAAGTTGATGTGCTATTAGTTGTTGGCGCTAAAAATAGCTCTAACTCTAATCGCTTACGTGAACTTGCAGATAAAATGGGCACAGTTGCTTATTTAATTGATGACGCAACTGATGTACAAGAGCAGTGGGTTTCAGGCTCTAAATCAGTTGGCGTAACTGCGGGAGCATCTGCGCCAGAAGTACTTGTACAACAAGTAATAAGCCGATTAAAAGAGCTTGGTGGCACACAGGTTGTTGAGAACCCAGGTGAAGTAGAAAATATAGTATTTGCTGTTCCTGTAGAGCTACGTTAATTTAAATATATTAAACATTTAGATTAAAGGAGAGTCGTTATGAGCAAGTCACTTCAAAATGATGGTTTGCTTTTTTCGGCTCTTTTTAATGAGCGAGGCGTATTAGCCACGCTTATTGTTTCTCAAGTTATTGCTATTGTTTTAGCTTTTGCACCTAATGTAGAAGGAGATATTTGGCTACGACTTGGGATCATTAGTTTGTTTATGCATTTAATTGTTTTAGTCGGTACCTCTTCTTTATACTTCTGTAGATTTTTCTTACAAAAACGTACTCAAACTTTTCAATTAAGTCTATTTTTTGCCTTTTTTTTATTATCTACCTGTATTTTTAGTATTTTATTTTCTCATTTTGCTTTTGATATAGATGATACAAATAACCTAATTTATTTCACACTTCGCAATTGCATTATAGTGGCTTTACTGGCGGCTTTATTCGTCCAGTTTTTATTAATTCATTTTGAAAAAGAGCAGCAAACTAAAGCGCTTTCTCGTGCTGAGCTTGATGCCCTACAAGCTAGAATACGTCCTCATTTTTTATATAATAGTTTAAACACTGCTGCAGAACTTACTCATCATGATGCCGATGCGGCAGAACAGGCTATTTTAGCATTAGCCGCCTTATCGCAGGCTGCAATGCACTCGGGGAAGAATGTATCTCTTGAAGATGAAATAACGCTGAGTAAGCAATATATCGCACTTGAAACGTGGCGTTTTGGTAATCGCTTAAGAGTTGATTGGCAAATACCTAATGAACTACCCGCATTGAGTATTCCTTGCTTAACCCTGCAGCCATTAATTGAAAATGCGGTATGCCACGGCGTTGAAACAAGTGAGCATGGTGCAGAAATAAAAGTAGAGCTACATATCACTACCGGCTATATAACCATGATTGTTTCTAACCCTATAACAATTTCTAATGCTCAAACTAGGCCTAATAACGGAATGGCGCTTGAAAATATTCGCCAGCGATTAAATATTTATTATAAAAATAAAGCGCAGCTAACAATTACTAATAAAAATGATGTGTTTAGGGTCAAGGTCGTTATCCCTAAGCTAATTGAGGGCAGTGTATGAATGTACTCATTGTTGATGATGAACCTCTTGCGAGATCTCGCTTAATCCGTTTGTTAACACATGATAAAAGTATAGTTGTACAAGGTGAGGCAAGTAATGGTAATGAAGCCCTAGTACTTGCTAAAAAGCAAACGCCGGATTTGATTTTTTTAGATGTTGATATGCCTGGTATGAATGGTTTACAAGTTGCTAATGAGCTCAATAGTTTAACTCTACCTCCTGCTATTGTTTTTATAACTGCTCACCCTGAGCATGCCTTCGATGCTTTACAATTAAGCGCTGCAGGTTATTTAGTTAAACCTATTTCAGAGCAATCATTGCAAAAGGTGCTTAAGCAAGTTGGGCGTTTAAATAAAGTACATATTCAAAAACAACAAAATGTAAAAATCTCTTATCAGCTAGCGGGTACTCTACGTAGTGTTGATATAAATGATGTTTTGTACTTTAGTGCAGAAGAAAAATATACCAAAATGATATTCTCAGGTGGAGAGGCTTTACTGGAGCAAAGCCTAAAGCAATTAGAGCTGCAATATCCCGCATATGTTTTACGAATTCACCGCAATACTTTAGTGAATAAACAAAAAGTAATAGCCTTGCATTCAAAAGGGAATGGCAATCATATGATTGAGCTACAAGGGTGCAGTGAGTTATTGCCAGTGAGCCGCCGCGAGCTTAAATTAGTTAAAAATACGCTTTAGACTTATTTCGCAATTAAGTTGCCTCTGACTTAAATGCATTTACATTTAATTACTACTGTTTTGTTGAATGAGCCGATTTAATTAACCGTTTATCAACAAATATAACCGCTTGTCTTAGTCCTCATTGATTCCTCAAATAAATAGCATAAACTTATAATCAGATAATTTTTATTTGGTTCTACTATGCAGTCATCTCAAACAAAAGTGCAAAGAGGCTTCACTCTAATTGAAGTGTTAATTGCATTTATTATTCTTAGTTTTGGCCTTTTAGGCGCAGTTGCCCTGCAAGCAAAAGCAAAGCAAGCAAGCTTTGATTCTATGCAGCGCGCTGCTGCAGTTGCACTTGGTAATGATATTGTGCAGCGTATCCGTGCTAACGATACCCCTCAAATAGCGGGACTGTACACACAAACATTTGATAGTGAAACTGCAACGACAACCTCGCAAACGTGCTTTACAAATACTTGTAGCGCAGCGCAAGTTGCGGCCTTAGATCTTGAGCAGTGGAAAAGAGCTATAAGAGCTCGAGAAAATACGGGGTCTTTAGATGGTGCTACCGTATGTATTGCACCTACAGTAGTTGCTGGCTCGGGTGGTAAGGCATTTAATTTAGAAGTAATTGTTTCGTGGCAAGGTCGACAAGAGTTTAATGCAAATGATGCTACTGGCGCAATAAAGTGTGGAACGGCTGACAAAAAGCGCCGCTTAGTTGTATTAACTAGTTACATTTACCTTAGGAGCTAACATGAAGCAAAAAGGCTTTACACTTGTAGAAATGATGATTTCATTATTTATTGGTGGATTAATACTAGGTGGCGTTATGTTCACCTATATAGGTATGAAAGTAACCACTAAAGATACGATGACTATTGGTGAACTTCAAGAATCAGGGCGCCTTGCAATTAACATAATGCAACGTGATATTGAACAAATTGGCTTTTGGGGAACTTATTATGACGATTCGTTCACTGCAGTAAATACAGATACACTAGCAAACCCTGGAACAGACTGCTTTGAAGGATTAAATAATGGGAGTTTTCCTGATTTTGCTACAGCTAGTAATTTTAGAACTATTTACGCAAAGGTTGCTGGAGAATCAAAAGAGCTTAACTGCCTAAATAATCCGATTAAAAGCACTGACATTATTCAATTAAAATTTTTACAAGGTAAGAGCTTAACAGTTAATACAGTAACTAATGAGACTCAGGCTGATGAAAACTACTTTGTAGCTGAGCAAGAAAAAGCTCAATTTTTCCGTGGAACGGTTAACGGTGCGACTCTTAATGTTAATGCAACCGTTTGGCCTTACAGCCATCATGTTTATTATCTATCAGAACAAACTTATAAAGTTAATAATAAGAATTTAACTGTACCTGCATTAATGAGAAAGCGCCTGGTTGGTGGAAATATCAACACAGAAACTATTATGGAAGGTGTTGAGAACATGCGGTTTGTTTTTGGTCTTGATACTAACAGTGATAATCGTGTAGATACCTACCGAAGTATTCAAGATATGAAGTATACAGATTGGGAAAATCGTAAAGGTATTTTAACTGTTCAGGTTTTTTTATTAATACGCGCATTACAGCCAGACCCAGGAGTTAAAATTAAAAACCAAACTTATACGTTAGGTGAGGATGAAGATAAGCGTGTATTAACATTTACCGATAATTTCAGACGTACTGTGTTCACTACTACTATTCGATTAAATAATGTTGGATCAAATTTATGGCGTATTTAAAACAATCACAAAAAAAACAGCAAGGTGTAGTTCTAATTACAGCTTTAATAATGGTTATTGCAGTGACCGGTATTGCTGTAACACTTATGAGCAGTAGTAGTATTGATATTAAAATTACCAATGCAGCACAAGAGCGCGAAGTGGCCGAAAATGAACTCATTGGTGAAGTGCAGCGCATGATCTCTGATGAGGCAAATCAAGGCGCTAATAATCAGTTCTTCCTGACTCCCGATGAAGTAACTGCAATCGCGGATGGTGATGACAAAGGTATGGTGATTGCAAATCATGCAGATATGCAAAGCAAAATGACTAACCTGAACAAGGGGGCGTTAGATTTAGAATGTCCTCGACGCTTTAATTTTACTGCAGGTATATCGTGCAATATGTTACAGGTTGCCACCACAATAGAATATGGATCTAAAAGTAAGCATGAACTAACTATTGTTACAGGTATAGCACAAGAAATGGCCAGCGTAAGCAAGGGGATTTAAGATGAAATTTAAATTAAACAAAGTGTTAGCCTCTTTGCTTGGCTTAACAATAAGTATGTCGGTATTCGCTGAGGATATTGAGCTTTATGTAAATCATGATGTAGAGACAGACGAAAATCCAAGAGTGTTAATGATATTTGATACCTCTGGGAGTATGGCCTGGGATGTTGTAGATGGAGGCCAGTGTTATCGTCGATATCAAAATGGACAGTTTTATACATCAGATTGTTTTAAAAGTCAGACTTACTTTAGTTACACACAGCAATGTTACAAGTCTGTAAACGGATATGCACAAGCTGTTTGTGAAGATAGCCGCTTATTAGTAGCAAAAAACGCTGTTAGCCAACTTATTACCGATAATGATGATATTGATTTTGGTTTAATGAGATTTAGAGAAAGTTCAGGTGGCTATGTACTAGCAAGGCTTGGTGCTAACAAAAACACTTTACTTAATGAAGTTGACGATTTGCCTGCAAGTGGTGCAACTCCTTTAACTGAAACATTATGGGAGGCGTATAGGTATATTACTGGGCAAAGCCTTTATTATGGGTATGGTATTAACAGCAGAGATAAAGCAGCCGATGCTAATGGAACTTATAAGTCACCATTTAAAAAGGAATCAGGAGATCCTCTCAGGTGCGATAACTCAATTAATATTATTTTGATGACTGATGGAGACCCTACTAACGATGATGGTCGTGATGATCAGATTAAAAGTGTACATAATAATTTATTTAATGATTCAATCCCTTTTGTGAGCGGTGATTATTCTAATAGCTATTTAGTTGCTCTATCAAAAATAATACATGGAACAAATAATACAAAAGTAGATTTATACTCTGATACAAGTGATGTGCTAGATACTGGTAGAGTTTTTACCATTGGCTTTGGCACAGGAATGAGCGAGGGCGGTATCGACTTACTAGAGAAAGCTGCATCAGTTGGTGGAGGCCAGTACTTAGAGGCGCGAACTTCAGAAGCTTTATCTGAAGCATTAAAAAATACTATTTCAAGAATTAGAGAAGTAAATGATAGTTTTTCATCGCCTTCAGTTGCGAGTAATAATGTAGATCAAACTCGTAGCCGGGATGCTGTTTATTTTGCCATGTTTTACCCTGAAACCGGTGCTCGTTGGCGTGGAAACTTAAAAAAACTGAAAGTATCAGGGAATCAAATTGTTGATTCAAAAGGATTGTCGGCACTTGATGAGAATGGCTTAATTGACGAAAATGCAGAAACATTTTGGTTGCCAAGTGGGGAGCCAGCGGATGGTAACTTAGTTGCACAAGGTGGTGTGAACCTTCATTTAACGACATTAGATTCAGATAGCCGTAATTTATACACTGACAATCAGGGAGCTATAGTAAATTTTAATACCTCAGTTGTGAGTGATATTCTCAATTTAGTCGATAACAATCCGCTAAGCTTATCGAGTAATGATATCAAATGGGCAATGGGTATAGACGTTGATGATGAAGATGGCGATGGGTCTAGCGTTGACCAGCGCAAAGATATTTTTGGTGACCCTCTGCATTCTAAACCTGTTGCAATCGATTATGGTAATGATGATATTCGAGTTTTGATAGGAACTAATGCTGGCTTTTTACATATGTTTAAGGATTCAGATGATAGTGTAAGTGAAAGTTGGGCATTTATACCGTCTGCTTTATACAACATTATTGAACCTCTACGTGAAAATCAAGCCGATACGAAAGTATATGGTGTGGACGGTCCTATTAGTATTTATTTTGATAATAAAAACTTAAATAGTGATGGTTTAAATGACGGTATTATTGATGCGAGTGGCGACGATAAAGTGTGGGCTTTTGCGGGGATGCGTCGCGGTGGTAAAAATTACTACGGACTTGATATAACAAATCCGAACATACCGAAAAAATTATGGGACGCTCCAATCGAAGGTGGTAAAGGTGATTTTAAAGAGCTTGCACAAACCTGGTCAAAGCCACAAATAGCCTACATTAAAGCATTTGGGGATAAACCCTTATTAGTTTTTGGTGCTGGTTATGATACTAATAAAGACGCAGCTATCCGTAGTGAAGATAGTACAGGGCGAGGTATCTATATTGTTGAAGCCGAAACAGGTAAAAGAGTATGGGCATTAACACCCGATATTAATGGCTTTAAAGGTAAGCATAGTATTGCTGCAGATATAACCACGCTTGACTCAGATTATGATGGATATATAGACCGAATTTATGCGGCAGATACAGGTGGAGATATTTGGCGTATAGATATGCCTGGTAGTAATACTAGCGAGTTTAGCCACTTTAAATTAGCTGAGCTTGGTAGTAATAAAGCAACTGAGGACCGACGCTTTTTCTATAAACCACTCGTAGCACGTACAATTTATAGTAAAGTAAGCGAGTCAACAGTTAATGGTAGCACCGTTATAACACGCTTAGATACACCGTATGATGCGATAGTTATCGGCAGTGGTAATCGCTCAAAACCAACCGGCACCAATGAAAAAGATCAATTGTTTATGATCAGAGATGAAAATACGGTTACTAAATCGTATAAAACGAATGCACCAGATACTATTGTGCCTGCTGATTTGATGCAAATGAATTCAGACCCATTTGGCAATGCTCTAGATGACGTTGATGATTTTGTTGACTTAGAAGTAGACTTGGCTAAATTTAATGGCTGGAGATATGAGTTAGGAACGGGTGAAAAGTCGCTAGCTGCTGCCACAGTTGTTGGAGGTGTTGCCTATTTTACAAGCTTCACACCTGCATCAGATACATCGACTGAAAATCAATGTTCGCTAAGTGGTGGTGGTGGTTCTTTATACGCTTTTCACTTACATTACGGTACTAAGGTGTATGACGACCTTAAATTTACAACCAGCTATGATGTACCAGACACACCTCAGTTATACTTTGGTGAAAGCCCTTCATGTGTAGATGGTAATGGCGATGGTAAATGTGATGACGACCCAACAGTTGACGTAATACAAGAAAGTCAGTTTTATTTAATTGGGCCTGGTATTAAAGGTGAAAATGCGGAAAATCCAATGAAACCTGTAGAAATAAAAGGTCCTGGTTTAACTGTTGTCGATGGTAAAGTTGTGTTGGTTAATGACAATACAGTAGGGTTTGGCTTTAAAACCCAACAAACATATATCTATAAACGTGAAGAAAATGACGAAGTTAATAATTAAGGAAATTAGATGAAAAAACAACACGGGTTTACCTTAATTGAGCTGATGATAGCCGTTGCTATCGTCGGCATACTCGCTTCAATTGCGCTGCCTAACTATACTGAATATGTAAAGCGTGCTTCGCGCGCTGAAGCTGCTGCAGCATTGTTAGATGCTGCAAACAAGGAAGAGCAATATTTTGTCGATAATAGGGAATATACAGAGACATTTACTGATTTAGGATTGCAAAGTAAAACCGAAAATGGCCATTTTGAGCTATCCATAAAGGTAGTCGATAGCAATACCTTCACTATTACAGCTAAACCTATAGACGGTGCTGTAAAAGGCGATAATGATTGTAAAGAGCTTACAATTACTGACACAGGCCTCAAAGGTGCAAAAGGGTCTAAAGGAGACTCAGATGTTGACTATTGCTGGGGTCGATAGCCTAGATTACTTCTTCTGACACTTATCAGTTGATTTGATGCGAATTCTACCCGTTTGACTTACAGATAAAGCCAATCCTTCGAGATTGGCTTTATCGCTATTGGGGCAATATATAAAAGTCCCATTTTGAAAACCATTTAAAGAACCATCTGGACGAAATGTAATGGCGTTGCGCGGATACTCTAAAGTATCAGCATCATGAACATCCTCGAAAGTGCTTAAGAGTAACTCATCATCATCTAGAGTCGTTGATTTATCTTTGTCGATAAATAGTGACATTTGACCATCCCACTCGTCCTTTGTGCATTGACTGCCTTTTAGTGCGCAAAGCGTGACGTAAGTACCATTTTCAATTGCGTAAAGACGGCCATAATTTATATTTCGGTGTAGTAGATTCACATGGTTATCTAATCGGTTTTTAGCCAAGAAGTCTGGATAAAACCACATCGATAATTGACTGATTACACTGACAACAGCAATTGAAACCATTAATTCAAGAAGTGTCACTCCCTTGTTTTTTGATATTGATAATCTCATCCTTGAAGACCTGAGTTAATAAATGATTAACTCAGTCTAGTAAATGATACAAATATGACAAGATTAATTTGTATGTTTTTTAACCGCAAGTCTGAGCTGTATCACCAGTATAAAAAGAAGTACCAGATTGAGATACTGTTAAAGCTTTGTTATTTTCATTATCACTATTAGGGCAATAGATAAAGTCTCCCGGATTTGTTGTAATACGACCACTGGTATTAAAACGAAGACTTGTCTCGTTACCACTATAACTAAGGCTATCAGTTGCAGGAATATCCTCTATAACTCTCAACAAGGCATCGTTAGCTACGTTATAACTTCCATTGTTATCAGCATCAACAAAAACAACAATGATTTTATTCGTGTCCCATTCTGGTTCACATTCAAACTCATTTTTAGCTTGTTTAATAGCGCCTTCTTGTGCGGGACATAAAATAACTATTTCATCCGTACTTGCCGCTTGAGAGCGTGCATAAGTAATGCTTCTTTTTAATTCCAACAAAAAATTCTCAGCTCTATTTTCTTCTAGCATATCGCTGCTATTCCAAATCGCAATGGATGCAATGATCCCAACGATAGCAACGGTTACCATGAGTTCTAAAAGAGTGAATCCGTTTTGTTTATTTTTCATATTAATCTCATTTACTGCTAGTCATTTAAGTATCGCTATTTTTATACAATAAATTATACCATGATCGGTTGTTTTATCACCGTAATTCAATCGCTTTGTTTGCTATGAACATCATGATTGTCTAAAATCGAGGCAACTGGAGCTTTCAAAAGTAATTAATATGAAAAAAATAGAAGCAATTATCAAACCTTTTAAGTTAGACGATGTGCGTGAAGCGTTGTCGGATGTAGGTATTACAGGTATGACGGTAAGCGAAGTTAAAGGCTTTGGACGTCAAAAAGGTCACACTGAGTTATATCGTGGCGCAGAGTATATGGTTGATTTTTTACCTAAAGTAAAACTTGATATTGTATTGACTGATGAAGATGTAGACCGTGCAATTGAAGTTATTGTAAAAACGGCACAAACAGGAAAAATCGGTGACGGTAAAATATTTGTCACTGATGTTGAGCGTGTAATACGTATTCGTACTGCTGAGGAAGATGAAGAAGCTATTTAAGATTTTCTTCTACGCAGTAAAAAGGCGCTTACTAAGCGCCTTTTTGTTTATTTAGTTCTTTTATTTAGTCTTCGTGTTTGCTTTGCGTGCTCACTAAGCTCAGTTAAACCTAATTGGTCGTAACTTTTTTCCATCATTTCAAGCGCGGGATCCAAGTAACTGCTTTGTGAGTAGTGTTCAACAACAAACTTACCTCTATTAGCAGCAGCTAAATAAGCTTCACGCTCATAATAGTAAGTGGCTACTTTTAATTCATAACGTGCCATACGATTTAAAAGCCATACTAAACGACGCTTAGCTTCAGGCGCGTAATCACTTTTCGGAAAGCGTTTTACTAGTGTCGATAAATCGGTAAATGCAACACGTGTACGGTTTGCATCTCTATCAGCTCTATCTACACCAAAGTACTCTTGGAACGCATTTTTATCTGCTTTAATGTTTACTAAACCACGCATGTAATACATGTAATCTAGGTCTTTATGGTTTGGATTTAAGCGAATAAAGCGGTCAATGGTTGCAAGTGCTTGTTCAGTATTACCTGATTGGTAATGTGCATACACTAAGTCCATTTGTACTTGTTTAGAGAATGGGCCAAACGGGTAGCGAGAATCTATTGCACTCAAAAGTTCAATTGCGCGAGCATATAAACCAGAATCTAGTGTTTCTTTTGCATCTTCATATAAAGCGTGTGCAGACTTATTCGGTACACGTTGAATGTCTTCTTGGTCTGGAGCAGACGAACAAGCGCCTAAACTAAGTACAGAAACTGAAAAAACAATGGCAAATGCACGTTTCCCTATTTTATTTATCATTTTATTTGTTACCTTCGATGTCTTCGGCTAGGCCAAGTCGGTAAAACCGAGTAAACTATGCGTATTATATTATGCTTTTATTAAAAGCGATTCTAACCCAGTCGAGCAAAGCTTGCACTGGTAAATTGGGTAAAGTTACTAATGTCAGAGCAAATTTCTCTTCAAGCCGACGTTCCAACCGAATTAGGTGGTAAACGTCTAGACCAAGTATTAGCACAATTGTTCCCTGATTATTCACGTTCTCGTATAAAAACGTGGATATTGGATGATAAAATCACCGTAGACGGTGAAATTTTCAACACTCCACGCGAAAAGCTACTAGGTGGTGAAGTTGTAAGTGTTGAAACAACAATTGAAGCACCACGCGAATACGAAGCACAAGATATCAAATTAAACATTGTTTATGAAGACGATGATATTTTGGTAATTAATAAACCAATGGGCCTAGTGGTTCACCCTGGTGCGGGTAACCCTAATGGAACAGTGCTAAACGCATTACTACATTACTACCCTGAAATAATTAACGTACCACGCGCGGGTATTGTGCATCGTTTAGATAAAGACACGACCGGTTTAATGGTTGTAGCTAAAACGATTCCAGCACAAACGCATTTAGTAACAGCGCTACAAAAGCGTGAAAACTTCACGCGTGAATATGAAGCACTGTGTAATGGTACTATGACCGCAGGTGGTATGGTTGAAAAAGCGATTGGCCGCCATCCGACTCAGCGTACGCATATGGCAGTACATGAGCTGGGTAAACCGGCAATTACACATTACCGTGTTGCTGAAAAATTCCGTGCTCATACTCGTTTACGCCTGCGCTTAGAAACAGGTCGTACGCATCAAATTCGCGTGCACATGGCACATTTAAATCACCCGCTAATTGGCGATCAATCTTATGGCGGCCGTCCGCGTCCACCTAAAGGTGCAACACCTGAGTTATTTGAGTTACTTCGTAGCTTTAGACGCCAAGCACTTCATGCTGTAAAATTGAGTATTGCGCATCCAATCACGGGTGAAATGATGACATGGCAAGCACCTATCCCAGACGATATGGTTGCTATGACACTCGCATTACGTGAAGATACTAAAGCTAATCCTGATATCGATAGATAATGCACTTATTGTCAGCTACATGGCAAAACCTTCATAAAGTAGGAACGTTAAGTACTACTTGTGGAGGTGGTGTTTCAAAAATCCCATTTAAAAGTTTTAATTTGGGATTCCATGTTGGTGATAATCAAAATCATGTATCAAAAAACCGCTCATTATTAACAAATCTCCTACCTAAACCTGCCGTGTGGCTAAATCAAATTCATAGCTCTAATGTTGTTATTGTTGATGAACATTTTGATTTTGATGAGTTACACGATGCTGATGCGCTTTATACTCAGTTATTAAATCAGCCTTTGGCTATAATGACCGCCGATTGTTTACCTATTTTATTAGTCAGTGATGATGAAAAAGAAGTTGCAGCTATACATGGCGGCTGGCGAGGACTTGAGCAGGGAATTATTAAAAATACTTTGGAATGTTTTAGCTCAAAGTGTGAAAATATAAATGCGTGGTTAGGGCCTGCAATTGGGCCAACTCGATTTGAGGTTGGGGCTGAAGTGTTTGAGTTATTTCAAAAAAGGTCCCCTTTATTTATTCAAGCATTTACACTACAAACTAATGGTAAATATCTTGCTGATATCTATGGTATTGCGCGTACTTTACTTACCCAGCAAGGCGTTAAAAATATTACGGGTGGCGACTACTGCACAGTCTCTCAAAGTGACTTATTTTTTTCTTATCGGCGAGATGGACAAACTGGACGTATGGCTAGTTTGATCTGGCGCAAGTAATTCACATCTTTAATCATTATATTTCCCCCTACACCTTGAACAAACACCTAAACATACCCATTAATTAAGCAATTAGATTATTTAATAGGTAACACCATGCGTTTAGATAGATTTACAAGTAAATTTCAATCTGCGCTTTCTGATGCGCAATCGCTAGCCCTTGGTCGCGATCATCAATTTATTGAACCCGTACATTTAATGTATTCACTACTAAAGCAAAGTGGCTCTAGTGTACGTGCATTATTTGCACAAACGGGTGTCAGCGCTGACGAACTCAACACCAAGCTTTCACAAGAAATAGAAAAATTATTTAAAGTAGAAGGTGTAGGTGGCGACGTCCAGCTATCAAACAATATGGCATCACTTATTAATCTATGTGATAAGTACGCGCAAAAACGCAAAGACAAATATATTTCAAGTGAATTATTTGTACTGGCGGCATGCGATGATAAAGGTCCACTTGGCGATATATTTAGGTCGTTAAATATTACCTCGACTAAAATTGAAACTGCAATTAAAGCGATTCGCGGCGGTCAAAAAGTTGATGACCCAAATGCCGAAGAAACACGTCAAGCGCTTGAGAAATTCACGATTGATCTAACTGAGCGAGCAGAGCAAGGTAAGCTTGACCCCGTTATTGGTCGCGATGACGAAATTCGCCGCACGATTCAGGTACTACAACGCCGCACTAAAAATAACCCTGTATTAATCGGTGAACCAGGTGTTGGTAAAACAGCAATCGCCGAGGGGTTAGCACAGCGTATTATTAATGGTGAAGTACCTGAAGGATTAAAAAATAAACGCGTACTATCACTTGATTTAGGGGCGTTAGTTGCGGGTGCTAAATACCGTGGCGAATTTGAAGAACGTTTAAAATCAGTATTAAACGAATTGGCTAAAGAAGAAGGCCAAGTCATTTTATTTATTGATGAAATACATACTATTGTAGGTGCAGGAAAAAGTGACGGCGCCATGGATGCAGGCAATATGTTAAAGCCAGCATTAGCACGCGGCGAATTACACTGTGTTGGCGCAACCACGCTTGATGAATACCGTAAATATATAGAAAAAGACGCAGCTCTTGAGCGTCGATTCCAAAAGGTACTTATTGAAGAGCCATCTGTTGAAGATACCATTGCAATATTACGTGGCTTAAAAGAGCGATATGAGTTACATCATTCAGTAGAAATTACTGACCCCGCGATTGTTGCTGCGGCGCAGTTATCTCATCGTTACATTAGTGACCGTCAGTTACCCGATAAAGCGATTGATTTAATAGATGAAGCGGGTTCTTCAATTCGATTACAAATTGACTCCAAACCAGAATCGTTAGACAAGCTTGAACGCCGTATCATCCAGCTAAAGTTAGAAGATAATGCGCTAGCGAAAGAAAAAGACGAAGCAAGTCAAAAACGCCGAGCTGAAATGCAAGAGTTGATCACCGACCTTGATGGGCAATATCGTGAGCTAGACGAGATATGGAATGCTGAAAAAGCATCACTTCAAGGCACGCAAGTAATTAAAGCCGAGCTTGAACAAGCAAGATTAGATTTAGATGTAGCGCGAAGAGCAAGTGATTTACAGCGTATGTCAGAGCTGCAATATGGGCGAATTCCAGAACTTGAACGAAAACTTGATTTAGCCTCACAAGCCGAAATGCAAGAAATGACTCTGCTTAAAAACCAAGTAGGTGAGGATGAAATTGCTGAAATACTGTCTCGCTGGACAGGAATTCCTGTTGCAAGAATGCTACAAGGTGAGCGTGAAAAGCTGCTGCAAATGGAAGATAAGTTACACAGTAAAGTAATAGGGCAAGATGAAGCGGTTGTTGCTGTTTCTAACGCAATACGACGCTCACGTGCCGGGCTTGCAGATCCTAATCGTCCTATTGGTTCTTTCTTATTTTTAGGTCCAACTGGTGTGGGTAAAACCGAGCTGACAAAAGCACTGGCTGGTTTTATGTTTGATACCGAAGATGCCATGGTGCGTATCGACATGTCTGAGTTTATGGAAAAACATTCAGTCGCACGTCTAGTAGGGGCTCCTCCAGGTTACGTGGGTTACGAAGAGGGCGGTTATTTAACAGAAGCTGTTCGTCGTAAACCTTACTCAGTGATATTGCTTGATGAAATAGAAAAGGCGCATCCTGATGTGTTTAATATTTTACTGCAAGTATTAGATGATGGCCGATTAACTGACGGGCAGGGTAGAACCGTTGATTTTAAAAATACCGTTATTATCATGACCTCAAATCTAGGCTCAGATATTATCCAAGAGCAAGCGGGTAATAATGATTACACGACCCTTAAAGCTAAAGTAATGGAAGTATTAATTAATGAGTTTAGGCCTGAATTTATTAACCGTATAGACGAGACTGTCGTGTTCCACCCGTTAGCAAACGAGCATATAAAAGAAATAGCTGATATTCAGTTAATGAAATTACGTGAGCGTTTAACTGAGATGGGATATCTGCTTGAAATAAGCGATGCTGCTCTTGAGCGAATAGCAGAAAGTGGGTTTGATCCTGTGTACGGTGCACGTCCGCTTAAGCGTGCTATTCAACAAACGATTGAAAACCCGCTGGCACAAAAGTTACTCAATGGAGACTACTTACCAGGTTGCGTGATCGTTATTGATGCAAATGACGACTCTCTGGTATTTTCCAAGCGTTAATTGTAAATAATTAAACTCAAAAGCCGCTAAAATAGCGGCTTTTTTATGTTTGTTAAACTTTAAAAGTTAGTAATAAATCGTTCACCCTACGTGAACCTTCAACAAGTTCAGCTGCTCCTTTTGCAACATTAAAGCTTAAGCTTAAGTTGTTATCTCCAAAGTCTTTAATTTGCGAAACATTATTACTAATATCATTACTAACCATTTGTTGCTCTTCTGCAGCAGATGATATTTGTATTGCTAAATGAGATATTTCACTGATTTGGATAAAAATCCCCTCTAATTCAACTTGAGTTTTATCGGTTGTCAGCACACAATTATCGGCTTGTGCTTTAGTGCTTTGCATTACTTTAGACCAGCTAAATAAAGTATCTTGTATTTCTTTAATAGAACTGTGGATTTGTGTTGTAGCATTTTGAGTACGTGACGAAAGGGTCCTTACCTCGTCGGCTACTACAGCAAAGCCTCGCCCATGCTCTCCCGCTCTAGCTGCTTCAATCGCTGCATTAAGGGCAAGTAAGTTAGTTTGATCGGCAATTCCCTCTATTTCACTCATTACTTTACCAATCTTATCTGCTTCAGAGGCTAAGCTGGTGGCTGTGGTTGCAGCCTTTTCTACTTGAAAAGCTAAATCAGATACCATTTTACTATTATCGGCAATATGGTCTTTTATTTCAGAGCAGCTTTGGTGGGTGTTATTCACTTTATCAGCTGTTTGAGCGGTATTTACTGATATTTCACCAATGGTAGAACTCATTTGAGTCATCGCTGATGCAATTTGTTCTAAACGCTCACCTTGCGAAGAAATGCCTTTTTCAGTAAGTGTTGATTGTTTATCTAGATCAGTCGCGATGCCATTAAAGCTTAATGTAGAGTCTTTCATACGGCCAAGAACCGTGCGCAATTTTGCGCTTAGCATTTGCTCTCTATAATCACTTACGCTATGCGGTGTGTGGCCGCTGTAAATATAGCGAGAGATTGAATCGGCTTTTGCTTTTTGTTCGCGTAATATTTTAGGAGTAACAATCAGTTCATCATAATTTAGCGCAATAACCAAAACGCAAATAAGTAGGCTAATTACAGCTATAGAGATTGATCCCGTAACAGCAATAAAAATCAGCCAAAGTAATAGGCATATAAAAGTAATGCCTTGTCTTATTGTGGTGTGTTCTCGTAGTTTAAATGATGACTTATTGGTATTTATTTTGTTGTAAAGAGCGTGTGCACGTTGCTTAAGTTGAGAGCTTGCTTTAGTTCTTACTGATTGATAACCAACAAGTCGGCTATGCTCAAAAATAGGGGTTACAAAGGCATCTACCCAATAATAACGGCCATCTTTACAGCGGTTTTTAACCATGCCGCGCCACGAGTGCTCTTGTTTTAATGTTGCCCACATTTCTTTAAAGGCCGCTTTTGGCATATCAGGGTGACGAACAATATTATGATGCTGACCGATAAGCTCTTGTGCGCTATAACCTGCTACAGAGCAAAACTCTTGATTGACGTATGTTATTACACCCTTGAGGTCGGTAGTAGAAACAAGCTCTTGTGACTCATCAAAGTATACTTCTTCATTTTTTAAGCTTTTATCATTGTGCATTATGTTTATTATCATCCTTTATTGTTGCTGTCATTATATTGGTTACACACTACAAAGCAAAAAATAGCGTCTTTCCTTTTATGCTCATAAGGCAAATAATTGTTTTTATTGATCTAGATCAAATTTAAATATCGAGTAGCTAAATTGAACTCATTTTAAATAAGTTCCGGTCTATTATTTTAGGCTTATATTTTGCGTATTTAATTTATACTTAAATACGCATTTAAAGCATTTGTATAATGCCCAGAGCAATGGCAATATTACGACTTAATATAATGATGTTGGTCATATTGAGCGCATGTATAGAGTGGGTAAATAATTATTAACTTAGAAAAATTATATTGTTCTAGCAATTTATACCAGTTGCATTAAATAAGTGATCAATTATAGCGCTAAGAAAATAGCACAATAACAAGGCGAAAATTATGACATATAGTTGTTCTATATGAATAATTTTTAACGCAGTGAGTGCGCTATTTAATGCGATAGAATGATCATATTTTCAATAAAATTGGTATTAATCTTGAGTCTAAGTAATTAGTCCCCATAACCTTATGATTAAGCCACGTGGCCCGAGGAAAGATTTTTTGACAACACATGATTTAGCAAACGCACTTGAAGCGTTATCAGTAAATGAGCACCAACATGCAGTTAAAGGCATTAAACGTGGCATAGAGCGAGAGTCGCTAAGAATACAAGATAATGGTGCAATATCACCTCAAGGTCACCCAAAAGGTGTGGGCAGTGCGTTAACTAATGGCCATATCACAACTGATTTTTCTGAGTCTTTACTTGAATTTATTACTCCAGTTAGTGAATCGTCAACACAAACGCTTAAGCAATTAAAAGACCTTCAAAAGTTCACTCTAGAAAAAATGGGCGATGAACTACTTTGGCCCATTAGCATGCCGTGTTTTATTGAGCACCAAGACGATATAGTGCTAGCTCAGTTTGGTAGTTCAAATACTGGTCAAATGAAAACACTATACCGTGAAGGATTAAAAAATCGCTACGGTAGTATGATGCAAGCAATTGCAGGTGTTCACTTTAATATTTCATTCCCAGATACGCTTTGGCAGTCACTTCATTCGTTACAACAAAGCAATGCAAGCCTTCAAGATTTTATTTCAGAAGGCTACTTATCGCTTATTCGTAACTTTAAACGCGAACTATGGCTAATAAGTTACATGTTTGGCGCATCGCCAGCATTGTGTAACTCATTTTTGCAAGGTCGAAAAACTGACTTACCATTTAAAAAACTAGGTAAAGGCACGCTTTACTTAGAAGTTGGTACAGCACTGCGTTTAGGTAATTTAGGTTATACAAATAGCGCTCAGTCGTCACTACGCGTAATGTATAACTCGTTAGATGAATATGTAGCGGGCCTTAAAAAAGCAATCAACACACCATCAGAAATTTATGGTGATCTTGATGACTATAAGAGTAAAAACCCTAAGCAGTTAAATAAAAATATTCTGCAGATTGAAAACGAATTTTACTCGCCAATTCGTCCTAAGCGCAATGCGAAAAGTGGCGAAACGCCAACGGATGCATTGCTTCGAGCAGGCATTGAATACGTAGAAATTCGCGCATTAGACGTTAACCCGTTTAGCGAAGTTGGTATTGATATTGAGCAAATTCACTTTTTAGATGTGTTTTTAACGTATTGTTTATTAAAAGATTCAGCTCCAATGGATTGGAAAGAACAAGCACGTAGTACTGAAAATCTCGACACAGTAGTAAACCAAGGTCGAGAAGAAGGGCTAATGCTTAACTTTAATAACACACAGCGTAGCCTTCAGTCGTGGGGCGATGAAATATTTACCCAGCTTACAGATGTCGCTAAATGGATGGATAATGCTTATGGTGTTAACTATTACTCAGATACTATAAAGCGCATGGCAACGTGGATACATAATCCAGAGCTTACTTACTCTGGACGTTACGTGTCACAATTAAAAGAGTCTGGTTTAGACAACGGCCACTTTGCACTAGCATTGGCTAGTAAATATAAGCAAAGCCACGCAGATACTGACTACAGCGAGTTTTTAAAGCCTTGGCTGGAACAACAAGTTGTAGAGTCTAACGAAGCACAAGCTGCAATTGAGCAAGCAGATACCCAGTCATTTACCGCGTTTTTAGATGCGTATTTTGACGGTAAATAACCTTGGTATTTAGCAACATTTAAGCAAAAAAAAACGCAGCCTAAGTTGGCTGCGTAAATATATTCAGGGATGAATTAATGCTGTACTGCTGCATTCATTGAGTCAGACCCACACTTTATAAAAAAGTTCTGTGAGATCTTAGAAAAATGAAAAAAAATGCAATTATCCTATCTCTCGCCATTACTTTAGCCGGTTGTGCTACAGCACCTCCAAAGCAACCTAACGATTTATGTAAAATTTTTGAAGAAAAGCCAGATTGGTATTTCGACGCAAAAGATGCACAAGAAAAATGGGGTTCTCCCAAGCATGTACTCATGAGTATGATGTACCAAGAAAGCTCATTTAAGCATGATGCCGCTCCGCCTATGGAGTACTTCTTATGGATAATTCCTACCGGTCGCGCAAGTGATGCCTATGGTTACTCGCAAGCTAAAACACCTACATGGTCTGATTATATTCGTGAAACAGGCAACAACGGTGCTGATAGAGATGACTTTGACGATGCAATCGACTTTATGGCGTGGTTTGTTTATAAAACGCATAAAGTAAATAAAATATCTAAATGGGATGCTTACGCACAATACCTTAATTATCATGAAGGTTGGGGTGGGTATAAGCGTGGCACGTACAAAAAGAAAAAGTGGCTAATGGGTGTTGCGAACAAAGTTAAGCACAGAGCGAGCCGTTATGGTGCGCAATTAAAACACTGCGAAGAAGAGCTTGATAAAGGTTGGTTTGAACGTCTTATATTTGGCTAGATAATTATTAATGGATATAAAAAAGGAGCCAATTGGCTCCTTTTTTATTTAGCGAGAACGCTTATTCGGCAGTATCTTCACTTGTTTTATCATATTTTCTTTTACTTCGAGTACTTCAATAGGATATCCCGCGATACGCAGACTAATATTTGCATCAGGAATATTCTCCAAGTATTCAACAATTAAACCACTCAGAGTTTTAGGTCCATCGAGCGGGAAATCCCAACCCATTTCTTTATTTAAATCGCGTACGTTAGCGCCGCCATCCACAATACATGAGCCATCAGTTTGTGTTTCTACTTCTTCGCTCGGCGTACGAGTTTGCGTAGTTGTGAAATCGCCAACAACTTCTTCTAAAATATCTTCTAGGGTCACTAGGCCTTGGATGTCGCCATACTCATCTACCACTAAGCCTATGCGTTCTTTAGATTGCTGAAACTTTAATAGCTGAGTATTTAGTGATGTTCCTTCAGGGATAAAGTAAATTTCACGTACAGCTCGTAGCAAAGATGGTTTATCAAATTGCTCTTTTGTAAGTAGACGAAGCGCATCACGTGAGTGAATAAAACCTACTGCATCATCTATATTATCGCGATACAACAACACACGAGTATGTTGTGCATGAGTAAGCTGGCGACTAATTAGTTTCCAATCGTCATTAATATCAATGGCCACAATTTCGTTTCGTGGGATCATAATATCTTCAACGGTTACTTGTTCTAAATCTAAAATTGAAGTCAGCATACTTTGATGACGAGCAGGAATAAGTGCGCCTGACTCATTGAGTACTGTTTTTAATTCTTCTTTACTCATGCTGTGTTCGTCGATTTGTGCGGCACTAATACCAAATAATCGCAATATTCCGTTGGTCATCCAGTTAATAACAACCACAAAAGGGAACATTATTTTAAGTAGCCCTTTTAAAATAATAGAGCTTGGAAAGGCAACTTTTTCAGGATAAAGAGCAGCAAGGGTTTTAGGGGTTACTTCTGCAAATATAAGCACAACTAAAGTTAACACACCTGTAGCTATTGCAATACCGAGGTCACCATAAAGACGAATACCTATAATGGTTGCAACTTGGGCTGCTGCAATATTAACAAGGTTATTACCGATTAAGATTAAACCGATGAGCCTATCTGGACGGCTAAGTAATTTACTGACTCGTTTAGCTGCACGATGATCCTCTTTAGCGAGGTGTCGCAGGCGTATACGATTGATTGACATAATTCCGGTTTCTGAACCAGAAAAATAAGCAGAAAAAAGCACCAAAAAACCTAAAATGATAAATAGGGTACTTGTCGATATGTCGTCCAACGATGGATCCTTTTCTTATAAATCAATGCGTATTAAGCTAGAGTGAGCAAGCAGAGTCAAGTTAAAACTTATTTAGTATCACTTCTTGTATGAAACGGCTGCCAAAATAAGCGAGTGTGAGGACAAATGCAGCGACCATGATTGTAATAACCACCGGTTTACCGCGCCAACCCTTTTTCATATGCCCGATAGCTACAACGGCAAAAATAGCCCACGCAACTAACGATAATATTGTTTTATGAATGAACTCTTTAGCGAACATTCCATCAAGAAATACAAACCCTGAAAGTAATGCAAATGTGAGTAATATAGTGCCTAAATTAAGAAGTTGGTAAAGCTGGCGCTCCACAACCATTAAAGGCGGAAGATGGCTATGCACAATTGCTAAATCTTTACGTTTTAAACGTTTATCAATAAAGTAAAACTGTACACCATATAAAGTAGCGATAATTAAAATACAGTAGGCTAACAAAGATAAAGAGATGTGCGTTACTAAACCCACCTCAATATTAATACTTTGCAATAAAATATGATGAGGTATAAATAAACTGGCAATGGTTAGTAAGGCACCAAAACCATAAACAACGGGCAACAATAAAGTTGCAGGGAATTTTAGCGAGACAGCCGTCACCGAGACCACAATCACCCAGCACGTCAAAAGAGCGACGTTTACGATACTTAAATCTTGACCGTCGGCTCTAAAAACAGAGTTAACTAACAGCAGCATGTGCGCCACTATAGCAACCGTGCTTAAAATAACGGTTACTTTTTGGCTTGGGCCTTGTTGATGAAACAGGCGTGAAAGCACGTGAGACGTTGCTAACACATAAAATAAACTGGCAATAATAGTTAAACTAATAATCAGCATTGTGCTTGGGCCACTTAATTTGAGACAAAATAATCCTTGTTGTTATATAGCCATTGTATTTTATAGCAAAGCAAATGCATAGACCTTAAAAAAAGAAACTCATCAAGGTGCACTTGAACACTATATTGTAAGACGCCATATACGGTATACTACTTTTAATTGAAACTTAATAAGTCAATCTAGGTTAATTGAAAAATCAAATTAATCGTAAAATTTAAATGGATTGATATAAACGTCTTATCGGAACCGTTACATGTTTGAGAACCTCCAAGAACGATTAGGTAAAACCTTAAAAAATATCAGTGGCCGTGGCCGTCTGACGGAAGACAACATAAAAGACACACTTCGCGAAGTGCGTATGGCATTTTTAGAAGCTGATGTGGCATTACCTGTTGTTCGCGACTTTGTGAAACAAGTTAAAGAACGTGCAGTTGGGGTTGAAGTTACAAAAAGCTTAAGCCCAGGCCAAGTATTTATAAAAATAGTGCGTGAAGAACTAGAAAAAGCAATGGGCGAGGCTAATGAAGAGCTAAGTCTAAATGCGCAACCGCCAGCCGTTGTAATGGTAGCGGGTCTACAAGGTGCGGGTAAAACCACCAGTGTAGCTAAGCTTGCTAAGTTTTTAAAAGAGCGAAAAAAGAAATCAGTACTTGTAGTAAGTGCCGATGTTTATCGCCCTGCGGCGATTAAACAGCTAGAAACGCTTGCAGCAGAAGTTGATGTTGATTTCTTCCCAAGTGATATTTCGCAAAAGCCAGTTGATATTGCAACCGCTGCAATTTCTCATGCTAAAAAGAAATTTATAGATGTAGTACTTGTTGATACTGCAGGTCGTCTACATGTTGATAGCAACATGATGGATGAAATTAAAGATCTTCATAAAGCAATCAATCCAATTGAAACCTTGTTCGTTGTTGATGCAATGACAGGTCAAGATGCGGCGAATACAGCTAAAGCATTCGACGAAGCATTACCACTTACCGGTGTTATATTAACAAAAACCGATGGTGATGCTCGTGGTGGTGCTGCTTTATCTATTCGGCACATCACTGGCAAGCCTATTAAGTTTATGGGTGTGGGTGAGCGCACTGACGCACTTGAACCTTTCCACCCAGACCGTATAGCGTCGCGTATTTTAGGCATGGGTGACGTACTTTCATTAATCGAAGAAGTCGAGATGAAAGTAGATAAAGAGCAAGCTGCTAGAGTTGCTGAAAAAGTATTTAAAGGCGCAGGTTTTACTCTTGATGATTTTGCTGACCAATTAAAGCAAATGAAAAGCATGGGTGGCATGATGTCAATGCTTGATAAGCTCCCTGGTATGTCTAACTTACCAGATGCTGTTAAAGGTCAAATGGGTGATAAAACATTTATCCAAATGGAAGCTATTATTAGCTCTATGACTAAAAAAGAGCGTGCACGCCCAGAAATCATTAAAGGTTCGCGTAAAAAACGCATAGCAGCTGGCTCTGGTACACAAGTACAAGAGATTAATAAGTTGCTTAAGCAGTTTACGCAAATGCAAAAAATGATGAAAAAAATGAAAGGTAAAGGCGGCATGACTAAAATGATGCGCGGTATGAAAGGCATGTTACCACCTGGAATGATGGGCGGCGGCGGTCCTAAATTTTAAAAAGTACCATTAAGTTACTTTTTAAAATAATAGCGAATCATATTTAAAGGAGCAAATAGCTCCTTTTTTGTTGAATAAATTATGCATGTAATACACCTTTAACTCTTATTTGTCGTTGAGATCACGGTTTAACCTACTAAACTGCCTTTTTGGTTCACTTCTTACTTGCGTTATTGCCAAAAACTCGTACAATTCCCCAGCTCCCCATTCTGGGGAGTAAATCTTATTAATGAAAACAGTCAATCTTTATAGAGGACGGTATGGTAACTATTCGTTTGCAACGTGGTGGCGCTAAAAAACGCCCTTTCTATCAAATTGTGGTTGCGGATAGCCGTTTCTCGCGTGACGGTCGCTTCATCGAGAAAGTAGGCTTTTTTAACCCAATTGCTTCAGGTCAAGAAGAAAAAATTCGTTTAGATTTACCACGTGTTGAACACTGGGTAGGTCAGGGCGCATCTCTTTCAGATCGCGTAGCTAAGTTAGTAAAAGACGCTCGTAAAGCGGCTTAATAGGCGTAAGTGTAACCATGAGTCAAGAGAACACCTCATCAATAATTGTCGTAGGAAAGCTCGGTGCCCCATATGGTATAAAGGGCTGGCTTAAGGTACATTCATTTACTGATGATCCCGTAGGGATCTTCGATTTCAGCCCGTGGTTGATAGGGCAGCAAGGTAAATGGCAGTCCTTAGAAGTGGTCGACTGGCGTCGCCACAACAAAGGCTTTATCGCTAAATTTGCGCAGGTAAACGACCGAGACGAAGCAATGGCTTATACCCATGCTGAAATCTCAATGGATGCAGCGCATTTACCAGAACTCCCGCAAGGTGAGTTCTATTGGCGAGATCTCATTGGCATGTCTGTTGTAACCGATAAAGGTTATAGCTTAGGCATTGTTGATGACCTGATGGAGACAGGGTCAAATGACGTACTGGTTGTTAAAGCAAACAGTAAAGACGCATTTGGTCAAGCTGAGCGTTTGATTCCTTTTTTAACTGATTCAGTTATTAAAGAAGTTAAATACGACGCAAGAGAAATTACCGTAGACTGGGATCCTGGTTTTTAATGACGCAAACTAGTTCATTATGGGTAGGGGTGATAAGCCTTTTTCCAGACATGTTTGACGCTATTACAGACCAAGGTGTTACCGGTCGCGCAGTAAAAAATGGCTTAATTGATTTTAACTGCTGGAATCCGCGAGACTACGCTTTAGATAAGCATAGAACCGTAGATGACCGTCCTTACGGGGGCGGACCTGGTATGTTAATGATGGTTGAGCCATTAAAAAAAGCGATTGCCGAAGCTAAAAAAGCAGCTGGTGATGGTGCTAAAGTAATTTATATGTCCCCGCAAGGGCGCAAACTTGATCAGCAAGGTGCTAGCGAACTCGCTAACTCTAAAAAACTGATTTTGATTGCCGGTCGCTATGAAGGTATAGATGAAAGAATAATAGAATCATATGTTGACGAAGAATGGTCAATTGGTGATTTTATTTTGAGTGGTGGTGAACTACCTGCCATGACATTAATTGACGCAGTAGCGCGATTAGTGCCAGGTGTGTTAGGTCATAACCAGTCAGCGGAACAAGATTCATTTTCGGATGGCTTGTTAGATTGTCCACACTATACACGACCAGAAACATTGGACGACAAACAGGTTCCTGCTGTATTACTCAGTGGTAACCACCAAGAGATAGCAAAATGGCGGCTTATGCAGTCATTAGGCAGAACTTGGTTACGACGTCCTGACTTGTTGCATAACCTAGCTCTGACTGAGGAGCAAGCGGTATTACTCGCGAAATTTCAGCAAGAGTACCAAAAAGCTTGTGGCTAGAAGACAGTTACACCTAGGAAAGTGAGAAACATAATGGCAAAAGTAAACCAAAATATTATTAAAGCGCTTGAAGATGAGCAGCTTAAAACAGACGTACCTGCATTTGGCCCTGGTGATACAGTGGTTGTACAGGTAAAAGTAAAAGAAGGTGCTAAAGAGCGTCTACAGGCCTTTGAAGGTGTTGTAATCGCTAAGCGTAATCGTGGTCTTCACTCAGCATTCACAGTTCGTAAAATCTCGAACGGTGAAGGCGTTGAGCGTGTATTCCAAACGCACAGCCCTCTTATTGATAGCGTAACAGTTAAGCGTCGCGGTGCAGTTCGCCGTGCTAAGCTTTACTATCTACGTGAGCGTTCTGGTAAATCTGCACGTATTAGAGAAAAACTTAACTAATACGCGCTGTTTATCAACGCAAAAAAACGGGTTGCATCCTTCGGGTTGCAACCCGTTTTGGTTTTAGAATATTATTTTCTCAATTCTCAATTCTCAATTCTCAATTTCTCATTAGTAAAATTTCCGCTTTAGCCTTTTCTCAGTTAGCTGATCCTGTTAGTATTTATCGTATTGATTAGTTTACTTTTATGTAAATTTATATTTACGTTATTTGGTTTTTTAAGGTGGGACGAACGTGGCTGACATAAGTGATTTAGCACAGCTAAGAGAAGGTATAGATGAATGCGATGCACAACTTGTTGCCTTACTCGCTAAACGTAATGGTATTACGCAAAAAATTGGTGAGATAAAACAACAAACAGGCGCACCTTTACATGCACCTTCCCGTGAAGCAGAGCTATTAGCGGCAAGACGACAAGAAGCAATAAATCAAAATGTAAGCCCAGATCTCGTTGAAGATATACTAAGACGCATGATGCGAGAAGCCTATCAAAACCAACAAGCAAAACTTGCATGCGCAGCGCCAGAGCTTTCGCCAATTGTTATTGTGGGTGGTCAAGGTGCCATGGGCCAGTTATTTGCACAGCAGTTTATTCGCTCAGGTTACGAAGTTAAAATTTTAGATAAAGATCAGCAAAACGATGCGAAAAGTATTTTAAAAGGTGCCAAGCTGGTAATGATTAGCGTACCTATTAATGCATTAGACGCTGTCGTTGCTAAGTTACCTAAACTAGATGAAGACTGTTTACTAGTTGATATTACATCGGTAAAGCAATCGCCTATTAAAGCACTAAAAGCTGCGCACAGTGGCCCTGTGGTTGGTTTACATCCTATGTTTGGGCCTGATATATCACACTGGGTAAAACAAACAGTCGTTGTATGTGAAGGACGAGAGCACCAAGCGGCAAAAGGTTTGTTACAGCAGTTACAAGTATGGGGTTGTCAGCTTGTTGAGCTTGATGCTAAAAAGCATGATGAAGCAATGCAAATTATTCAGGTAATGCGCCATTTAACGACATTTGTGTACGGACAATTTTTAGCAAAACAAAGTCATACACTAGAAGAATTACGTAGCTGCTCGTCACCTATATATCAATTAGAACTGATGATGGTAGGGCGTTTATTTGCGCAGTCGCCTGAGCTTTACTCAGATATTATGCTAGCACAATTCGATGATGTCGAAACCTTACTTGCACAGTACCAAGATACCTTCGCAAGTACATTAGCAAAATTAAAAGCGGGAGATAAAGCCGCGCTTATTGATTCTTTTGCGCAGGCTAAAGTTTACTTTTCTGACTCGACAGAACACTTTTTAACGCAAAGCAGAAGCTTATTAAATAAAGCGAATGATTCAAAAGTTTTAGATTAATATTTGTTATACCGTTTGCTTAAGTATGGGGATTTAATTCGTTAAATTGCTAAAATATTTATGCAGACTGGTACTAGTTAACGAAAAAGGGCCGATATCGGCCCTTTTTGATTTGTAAAATTGCTTATTAAGTATTAACGCTTACTGCTTGTAGTGACTCGCTTTGGTAGCATCCTAAAATACGTACATATTGGGTGTGCTCTTTAAGTTCTTCTAGCGCTTCTTTTACTTGGCTTTCAGCTAAGTTTGCTTCTAGGTCAACATAAAAAACTTCTTCCCACGGATTGCCCGGAGTAGGGCGAGATTCAAGTTTTACTAAATTAATCTTATGCTGCTTAAAAATCATTAACGCATCGGCTAGTGAGCCCGCTTGTTGTTTTGTCGACATGATCAAACTCGTTTTAGTTGGAATTTGGTTAGACACTTGTAGAGGCTTACGTGCAACAACAATAAAGCGACTATGGTTTTCGCTTTGATTAGCTAGGTTTGATTTAATAACCTCAAGCCCGACATTTTTCCCCGCTTGTGCAGAGCCAATTGCAGCACTGTATGGTGTGTTCAGAGCTGATTGTAGCGCGCTTGATGTTGAGTCACATGTTTCGTGTTGTAAATCACCTAAGCCCTGTAAAAAACGGCTGCACTGCGCAAATGGTTGTGGGTGTGCAAATATTTTTGTTAGTTGACTAAGTTCAGTATCAGGGTTGGCGAGTAAGCAATGCTCTACACTGTGAGTTACTTCTCCAACAATAGACACTTGCGCGTGCTGTAATAAGTCAAACACCTCGTTAATACTGCCAGAGCTTGTGTTTTCAATGGGTAATAAACCAAAATCAGCTTGGCCGTTTTCTACTTTACCTGTTATTTCGTCAAACGATGTACAGCCAATTTCAACTAATTTACCCGGGCGGCGGCTAAAATATTTATGGCATGCTAGTTGGCTATAAGAACCCTGACCACCTAAGTAAGTTACACGGTGTGTTTCACTAAGGGCATCTGGATTCAGGTTTTTTTGTAGCATTGCTTGTTGGTGTAAAACAGAGTCTTCCAAAATAGTTTGAAAAACATTATTCACGTAGTAAGCATCTAAACCTAGTGATTTACCATAACCAATCAGTTTCTCTAAAAGTGCGAGTTCACGTGCTTCATCGCGAATTGGCTTGTTGTTAGCAATTTTATACTCAACCACACCGTGGCTAATACGACGACGTTTAGCTAATAACACGAGTAAATCGGAGTCTATTTCATTTATATCGTGTCTTAGTGCATTTAATACATCATTTGTCATTTTGGTATCCTCATTCCAAAAGTAGGCTGTTATTACACAGCAAAAACAAAAAAGCCTCCCGGTTGGGAGGCTTTACTATTCGATTGATTTTATCTCACAAACAGGGAAGCCTCTTCTATATAAAGAAGCTAAAAAACGAAAAAAAAGTGCGAGAGATAAATATGTTCATGCAGTTAATGTATGGAGAGTTGCTACCAATGTCAATAAAGATCTAAATAAGCTTAGAGTACTATTTATTTCCCTATATTAGTTTTTATAGAAAGTTTACAAATAATTTATAAATATGAATGCGGATCTGGTATATTTCGTTAACTGGTTCAAATAATAACAATTATTAATAATTAAGGTTGACCCGTGGTTTACAGACGCCCTCCATCGCGTTTTGGATTGAATTCTTTAAGTGTAAAACTATCGCTACTCATATCCGCTATTTGCTTAATAGCTGGGGTATGTGCGGCTGCCTTAATGCTTAAATCTGAAGAGAAACAACTCGTTTTTGAAGAACACGAAGTTTTAAAAAGCTCGACAGATTTATTAGTGAAGCAATTTAATGAGCGCATTAAAACAAAAGTAAATATTGCTCAGCAAGCTAATAACGTAGTAACACAACAAATTTTTCAACCCAATTCACCAATTAATTTAAGCAATAAATCACAGCTACAATTTAATAGTGACGGTACGATTCGAAGTGCCTCTGCTGATGGTTTATCAGCAGCATTTTTACCACAGCAAAATTACTCTCCTTTTTATAAACGCCTATTTAATGATTCTGAGATGCTGTGGCGCATAATTTCTCCTACACTGGTACACGACTTTTTTAACTTTTATTTAATAACAGATGATGATTTTATTCGTGTTTCTCCCCCTAATTGGGCATTAAACGCACCTGCCGACTTTAGAGCAACGAATGGCTCAACTTATAAATCGATTAAAAGCACGCTTGAAACAGTAAGAGAGCCTGCATGGTCAAAAGTCTATTACGATACAGTATGGCGCAAATGGGTTATTAGCTTACTAGTGCCAGTTTATGTCGATAATGAGTTTTTAGGTGTGACAGGGAGCGATATTTCCCTCAACAAACTTATTTCATTTTTACCTGTTGGTGATAAAGAAAAACACCTACTTGTGTTTGATAGTAAAGGGCAATTGTTAGCACACCCAGATTTAAATCCGACCTTACTAGCCGACTATGGTAGTGATAATAAAGCACTCGCTACTAACGAATTTGTAAACCCAGCGCTGCAGTCGATTATTGATGATGTAATTGCGGTGAAATTACCTGAATACGCAAATTCGTTTGAAAAAAATGACGAAGCTCATATTATCAATATTCGTAAGATTGATGACTTAGATTGGTACATAGGGGTATATAAAAAGCGTTCATCGACGTTATCTGCATTACAAGATTTAAAACTGAAGTTTTTTGGTCTCTTTATTTTATACGCAATATTAGTTGCCTTATTGCTGCATCAAGCGCTTTATCAACTAGTCCTTCGCCGTTTACATACTTTGGTTTATGCAGTTACAAGTTTTGGCAAAGGTCAATTAACTACAGAATTTCCACCAGAAAACAAAGATGAAATTGGCACGCTTAATGGCTCATTTAGAGACATGACGGTAGAAATTCGCAAACTTATCGATGGCTTAAACCAGAGAATTACAGAAAAAGAAATTGCTGAAAAAGCAGCTAACCGTTTATCTAAAGCGGTAGCATTCTCGGGCACTGGCGTTGTGATCACCGATGAGAATTTTGTAATTGAATACGTAAATCCAAAAATGCTCGAAATGACAGGCTACCCAGAAAGTCATTTTAATAGAGCACCATTACTTAATATTATTGCCTCAGAAATGTCTATTTTAGTTGAAGATATAGACATAGATTTACGTAGCCGTAATTACTGGCGCGGTGATACATTAATTCAAGGCTTGAATAAAGAGCCAATTTGGGTGTCTTTAAGTGTTTCGCCAATTCGTGAAGAGGGCGGTGAAATAACCAGCTATGTAGCATCTGCACAAGATATTTCGTTTGTAAAAGAAAGCCAGCGTAAAATGGAGCAGCTTGCTTACTTTGACACCCTTACGGGCCTTGCCAACAGAACGTTTTTTAGAATGCAATTGCGTAAATCAATGGCATTAGCAGAACGCGGGCATTATGCATTTGCTTTGTTTTACTTTGATTTAGACGAATTTAAACGTATTAACGATACATTAGGTCACGATGCCGGCGATCAATTATTAATTGAAGTGGCAAACAGACTTAAAAAACGTTTACGAGCCGAGGACACCATAGCGCGCTTAGGTGGTGATGAATTTGCAGTATTACTCAGTGGTATAGAAAGTCAAGCTCACGCGACTGATGTTGCCAATACAATTCAAAAAACACTGAATGTGCCTATAAAACTAGGTAGTAATGAAGTTATTGTGAGCGCGAGTATTGGTATTACAATGGCTCCGTACGATAGCCTAGAAGAGGATCAGTTATTAAAACATGCTGACTTAGCAATGTATGAAGCAAAAGCAAAAGGGCGTAATACATTCCATTTTTATAGCCAAGAATTGAACGCAGCCGCTAATGAGCGTTTATTTATTGAAAATGAGCTACGTATAGGACTAAAAGAAAAACAGTTTGTAGTTTACTACCAACCTCAAGTTGATAGTCGTACTCATCAGGTCATTGGCTATGAAGCGTTATTAAGATGGTTCCACCCAACTGAAGGCGCAATCCCTCCAGATAAATTTATTCCTATTGCAGAAGCGACAGGCCTTATAGTTGAATTAGGCGAATGGGTGCTTCAAGAGTCTTGTGATTTTGCCGTAAGATTAACAAAGCAAGGCTTAGAAAATAATATATCGATAAACTTATCGGCTCGCCAGTTCAAAGACTCAAGCTTAGTCTCAACGCTGAGTAAAATGATAATTAGGACGGGTGTTTCGGCTAAGCGCCTTCACTTAGAGCTTACCGAAAGTATGCTAATGGGAAATGTAGAAGCTGCAATTACACAACTCCACGAGCTTAAAGCCTTAGGTATATCTATTTCTATTGATGATTTTGGTACTGGCTATTCGTCACTCAGTTACTTAAAACGATTCCCGGTTGATATATTGAAAATTGACCGTTCATTTGTAAAAGATATCCCTGAGGATACAAATGATATGGAAATCACAGCCGCTATTATTGCCATGGCGCAAAAGTTAAAGCTAGACGTGGTCGCAGAAGGGGTTGAGACAATAGAGCAGATGCAGTTTTTACAAAATAATAATTGCTTCATTGTACAAGGCTATTATTTTAGTAAACCAATTGCTGAGCACGAACTACCAAAATTGTATGAAAGGTTAAATGAACTCTCAAATAGCGAAGTAAGTAGCTAATAAAATTGCGGGTTAACCACCCGCAATTTTAACTTTAAATTTTAACGCTTCTAAAATGGCTTTTAGTTTATCGCGGTCATCACCTTGCACTTCAATAATGCCTTCTTTTACTGCGCCGCCTTGGCCCATTTTGCTTTTTATAGTTTTAGCTAACTTTTTTAAATCATGATCTTTTGGATCAATGCCTACAACTAACATTACGCCTTTGCCTTTACGTCCTTTTGTTTGACGCTCAATGCGAATAAAACCATCTTTAAACAGCTTAGCTTCTAACTCTTTTTCTGGTTTTGGCTGGTCAATGCGACCCGTACTTGTTGAATATACTAAGTGACTATCACTCATACCTTACCTTTATGGATAAAAATTAATTAAATATTGGCGTAAATGATAGCAAATTTGAAGTTGTGTGTTTTTCTTTTTGCTAAATACTTTTAACAGGTTATATTTAGTTCAAAGGAAATATTATTGGAGTTTAATATGAGTTTAACTAAGAATGAATCAGTCGATGGCACTACATTAACAATACAAATCAAAGGTAAATTTGACTTTAATTTAGTGCAATCTTTTCGCCAAGCTTATGCTCAAATGAGCGAAAAAACAGTAAAGGTTATTATCGATTTAAGAGAGACTGACTACATGGATAGCTCAGCACTTGGCATGTTACTTAACATGAAAAAAACAATTGATAGCCAAGTGAAAACTATCGAAATAAGCAATTGCCAACCTCAGCTTAGAAAAATTCTACAAATTTCACGTTTTGATAAAAAGTTTGATATTAGCTAATGATACATGTGTTAATTGTGGATGATCAGGCGCTCAATCGCATTTTACTAAGTAAAATGCTTGAGCAAGAGGGCTATAAAATATCAGTGGCTTATAACGGGCTAGATGCGCTTAATGTACTTAAAAGAGAGCAAATAGACGTTGTTTTACTTGATGTTTTAATGCCTGTAATGGATGGTTTTGAAGCTGCTGAAAAAATAAAGCAGCAGTATAGTGAAGTTTACTTACCGATTATTTTTATAACCTCCTTAGAAGATCAAGCAAGTTTTGAGCGCTGCCTCGAAGTGGGTGGCGATGACTTTATTCATAAACCATTTGAAAAAGTTATTCTGCATGCAAAAATTAAAGCACATATTCGCACCAGAGAGCTGAGTAAAAAAGCAAACCAACAAAAGAAATTGCTTGAATATCATCACAACCAAATTGAACGTGAACACGAAATAATTGAGCACATTTTTAATAACTCATTAGAAAACCAAGGTAAGTTTAAAGAGTATTTAGATTTTAATTTATCACCTGCCTCTATGTTTAACGGCGATATGTTTTTAGTAGCGCAAAGCCCAATCGGTAATTTGTATTGCATGTTGGGAGATTTTACGGGCCATGGCCTTGCTGCAGCTATTGGTGCATTACCAACTTCTCGTGTGTTTTATACTATGGTACAAAAAGGCATGGCGGTTAACGATATTGCCTGTGAGCTAAATACACTATTGTACAACCTACTACCTGGGCATATGTTTTGTGCTGCAACCATTATAGAGCTTAGTGCATCAGGTAAAAGTGTTTCTGCATGGATGGGCGGCTTACCCGATGCATACCTAATAGATAAAGACGGTAATGTAAAACAAACATTAGAATCGCAGCATATGGCGCTGGGGATTTTAGATGAACAAGAATTTGAATATGAAGTTATTCATTTTGAAACAAATAGTAATACACGCCTAGTATTAGCAACCGACGGTATTATAGAAACGGCAAACAAAGAGGATATATTTTTTGGGGAAGAGCGTTTTTTACAAACCTTAAAAAGTAAATCGATGATTAGTAGTGAAGACATAGTTGCAAATGTTACTAAGTTTGCAGATGGTACTAAGCAGCAAGACGATTTAAGCATTGTTTTACTAAACTGCCTGCCTTTAATTCCCGTGGAACAAGAGCGAGAAGCATTTTCTACTTTGGCTTTTAATTTGTCTTTGAGCCTAAACTCAGAGCAAATAAAAAAAACAGACCCCGTTTACGACGTCGTTAATATTTTAAGCAGTGTTGAGGGGTTAAATACTCATCGTTCTAATATATTTTTACTGTTGTCTGAGGCTTATAACAATGCGCTTGATCATGGTGTATTAGGCCTTAACTCAGAAATTAAAAAACAAGAAGACGGCTTTTTTCGATACTACGAGTTGAGAGAGGCAGCCCTTGCTAAACTTACAGATGCCATGATTATTATTGATATGCGCTATTGCCCCGACACGCTCAGTTTATATTTTATTATTTGTGATTCAGGCAGAGGGTTTAGTAGTAAGCACGATGAGTTGGCAAAGGCTAATAACGAATTTGGCAGAGGGGTGTCTTTATTAGAAGAAATAGCCGAAAAAGTCACTTATAACGCCAGTGGTAACCAAGTTGAAATGTGCTACAAGTTGAGCTAGCTCTGTAAAAATATCCATGCTATTATTCTCGAAACTTTAGATGTATGGATGGCCAAATGATTTCTTCTTACTTAAAACAAGCACAACTTAGTGCTAATCCAGCTTTGATTTCAACAGAGCTTGAAAAGCTTGATCTACATTTAGCAAACACTGCTTTGCCTGATGTGTGTTGGGAGTATCAAATACCTGAGCTTGGCGAGGGCGGTGCATGTAGTTTATTTGGTTACTTACAAGATGAGCCATTCAAATTAACTGACTATATTAAAAATGATGAGCAAACACAGTTTAAGCTGGCTACTTTACAAAGTATTGTAAGCTACATTGAGCAGCAAACGGGCGTTGATTGGTATGGTATTTATCAATCAACTAATACCCCTGAAGGTAATCAACTATTAAAATTGGCTTATCATGGAGCGCCTAGTCGTCCGTTGTTTCCTTTAACGCAAGCATTTGCAGCTGGCAGTAACAACGTACAGGTTGCGCTATCTCACAAGGGCCGCATTATTAATAACGTTGAGGCGTATTTATCACAAGGTGGTGAATACTACACATGCGATCCTAAAGTTAAATCAGAAACCTGCCTACCTTTATTTAATGCACAAAATGAATGCGTTGGTATTGTAGATGCAGAAGCCTTTAAAAATGATTTTTTTGATGAAAAGACACTTGCCGTTTTAATTGCATGTTGTATTAAAATTCCTCACTTTCTAGTGTAAATAACGCTAGTCAATATGATGTGCTTTTATGTTAAGCTTAGCTTAACAGCTAACCCCTAAATAACGATAAGAGATAGCCAATGTTCTCAGTATTAAAACCATTACCAACAGATCCTATTCTTGGCCTTATGGCGGCCTATAAACAAGATACAAACCCTAATAAAATTGATTTAGGTGTAGGTGTCTACAAAGATGAGCAAGGCAATACACCGGTTCTTAAAGCGGTTAAAAAAGCTGAAGCGTTTCGTCTTGAAAACGAAATGAGCAAATCTTACATTGGTTTAGCGGGTAATTTAGATTACTGCCAAAAAATGGAGCAGTTACTATTAGGTGAGCATCAAGTATTACTAGCTAACCGCGTACGTACCGCGCAAGCTCCTGGTGGTACGGGTGCACTTCGTGTTGCAGCTGAATTTATTAAGCGTTGTAATACAGACGCGACTGTTTGGGTAACTAACCCAACATGGGCTAACCATATTAGCTTGTTTGAAGCTGCAGGCTTAACAGTAAAAGAATACCCATATTACGATTACGAAAATAAAGATTTATTATTTGATGAAATGATCAACACACTTAAACAAGTGCCTAAAGGTGATGTGGTTTTACTGCATGCATGTTGTCATAACCCAAGCGGTATGGATTTAAACGAAACACAGTGGAACACGGTTGCCGAACTGGCAAAAGAAGTTGGCTTTACACCACTTGTTGATATTGCATACCAAGGCTTTGGTGCCTCACTTGAAGAAGATGCACGTGGCTTACGTATTTTAGCCGATGCAGTAGAAGAGCTAATTATTTGTTCTTCATGTTCTAAAAACTTTGGCTTATACCGCGAGCGTATTGGTGCATGTTCACTAATTGCAAAAGACAGCGCAACAGCAGATATTTCAAACTCTGTAATGCTAAGCGTTGTACGTAGTATTTACTCAATGCCGCCAGCGCATGGTGCTGACATTGTTAATACTATTTTAAGCAGTACAGAGCTTACACAATTGTGGCACTCTGAGCTTGATGAAATGCGTAGCCGTATAAATGGCTTACGTAGCTTAATTAAAGAAAGCTTAGCAACTAAAGATATTGCTCAAGACTTCTCATTTATTGAACGCCAAAACGGTATGTTTTCTTTCTTAGGTATTAATAAAGAGCAAATTGCTCGCCTACAAAAAGAATACGGCATTTACATTGTTGGCTCTAGCCGCGTAAATGTTGCAGGTGTTAGTCATTCAAATATTGAATACTTTTCAAATGCTGTAGCTGACGTTTGTAAATAAACGCAGTTAATATAAAAAACCGCACATCATTACTAATGATGTGCGGTTTTTTATTATCTAAATTTAAACAAACAGCAGCAATCTTTAACCGATAGCAGGAATAAGCCCCGCCATTTGCATAAACTGCGCAGCAATAATAGTTATGCCACATATAGCTGCTATACCAAGCCCAACATTCCCACTTTTAACTTGGTAGCCTGTTTTATTTGATGTTGTACGCTGTTTATAAACCATTGCTACAGGTAAAAATATTGCCAGTACAACAAGTGCTATTGCTGCGTAACCTAAGGCCATAATAAAGCCTTGAGGATAAAATAATGCAAAGCCAAGTGGCGGAATGAACGTAATTAAGGCCGTTTTAATTCGGTCTGTTTTATTGTCACCCTTTTTAAATGCATCAGCAAAAAAATCAAATAACCCTAAACTCACCCCTAAAAATGATGTCGCAAGTGCTAAATCAGCAAATAATTTAACGGCCGTTGCCACACTTGGGTTATGCGCAATACTTGCCACGCTAGATACAAACCCATTAAGACCTTGGCTGTTGAGTAAATCAGCTTGGCTCATAATACCTTGGCTAAGTAGTTGCCAAAAAATATAAATGACTAAAGGTAGGGCGGCTCCAGCAATCATTACTTTGCGCAGTACTTTTATTTCAACACCAACATATTTAACAATAGAGGGGATAGATCCATGAAAGCCAAACGAAGTAAATATAACCGGTATAGCTGAAAGGATTAACCCTTGCTCCACAGGCATCTCTAATAAGTGCTTACCTTGCACATAAGGGGTAAGCATGTAAAACAAGCTAGCTAACACAATAATTTTTATTGTAAATAACACTCTATTTAGTTTATCTACCTTGCTAGTGCCTAGCGTTACTACACTTGCAATAATAACAGCAAGAATCACAGAGCCAAACTGTGGGGCTATATCTACATCAAAGCCTATATTTATACGCGCTTGGAGTTGTGCACCACCACCTGCAATATAAGCAGCGCATAAAGCGTAAAATAAAAAAACCATCGAAAAATTCGCAATATATTGTCCGCGTTTTCCAAGCCATAATTTAGCCAATGTATTTAATGTAGCATCGCGTGGTGCATATTGGTGTAGCTCTAACATGAGTAGTGCGGTGTAGGTCATTAGTAACCAGCTAGCAATTATTAATGCAAGTGCAGTACTAAACCCAAGCCCGGCAGATGCAATTGGCAATGCCAACATACCCGCACCAATAGTGGTGCCTGCAACAATTAACATGCTTCCAGTTGTTTTATTTTTAAGCACTTAATTACCTTAATTATTATTAATATTGATGCACCATATAACTAGTTGCTCAAATCTCAAATAGTTTTGTAATAAAAGAGCAGTATTAAAATGTAACTTACAATTTACAACTGTATTTATTAAGGACTTTAGTGTTTAAAAAGTACTAAAACACGGTAGTGAGCGTATAATTTATTCTTTGTTTTATTGATTCATATAAAGCGTAGGGATGGCACGTGCCAGTTAAAGTATCGTATTTTTTAATGGTTCTTATATGGTCTACTACACCACTGGGTATAGTGTGGAGTAGTGAAACTGTATCGCCAACACTTGCAGTGTTAATGCGAATGCTGGTGGGGCTATTGTTAGGCGGCTTAATTGTTGCTATTACAAATATTAGAGTGCCTTGGAGCAAAAATGCATGCTTACTTTATTTTTATTCGAGTATAGGTATTTTTGGCGGTATGTTGTTGAGCTATATGGCAGCTAAAACAGTCCCTTCTGGTATTATTTCGCTTATGTTTGGCCTTGCACCTATTTTGTCGGGGTTGCTTGCTCAGCAATTATTAAATGAACCTAAATTTAGCCCGATTAAATTAGTTGCGTTAGCGTGCGCCTTAATTGGCTTATATTTTGTTAGTTATAACCAAGTACAAAACTCGCAAACTCAAGGGCTCGGGTTGCTTTATGTGTTTATGGCTGTCTGCTTTTTTAGTTTAAGTGGTGTGATGATCAAGCGCGTACAGATTGCGATTCATCCTATGGCGACAACATTTGGTGCCTTAGTTTTTGTAACCCCACTCTTTTTTATTGCTTGGTGGTTATTAGATGGTGAGTTGCATATACAAAACTGGAGTGCAAAATCATTGTGGGCTATTGGTTATCTAGGAATATTTGGATCTTTAGTAGGGGCTTTGGCGTATTTTCATGTGCTGCAAAACCTAAATGCAAGCACGGTATCACTTACTACACTTATAACTCCTAGCTTTGCGTTAGCCTTGGGAGCTTGGCTAAATAATGAGTCATTAAGCCAAGAACTAATAATTGGTGCGGTTATTATTTTAATTAGTCTAGGTTTTTTCCAATTTGGTGATAAGTTTTTAAAGCGAAAGAAAGTAAACACAAATTAGCTTTACTACATTTTTTCAATTTGGTGATAAGTTTTTAAAGCGAAAGAAAGTAAGCGCAAATTAGCTTTACTACATTTTTTCAATTTGAATAATTAAACGACGGTTTTTGTCTCGGCTTAAAATGTTATCGTTATTATCAACAAAGCGTTTTTCGCCCAAACCGGTTGTTTGTACTTTTGCTTCATCAACACCCAAGCTCACCATATAATCCTTTATAGTTTTGGCGCGCTTGCGCGATAAATCTAAGTTATTCCAGCGTCCGCCATAACTATCTGTGTATGAGTCAATACTAATGGACTCTATGCTTGCATCATTTTTTAAATACTCAGCAATCTTATCAAGACGTTGTTGCGAGGATTTAGTTAATTTACTGCTGTTAGATTGATAGTTCATTATAGTAAACGAAATATCTTCAAAGCTGTAAGGGAGTAGCTCATCACGGCATTGTAAAAAAGCCCAGTAAGCTTGTTTAAAGTTTACGCTCGATATACCAACGGCAATTTTATCGGCACTGTTTTGCCAGTCTTGATAATAAAAAGTAGGGTAGTAGCCTTTTTCAAGCTCGGTAAGCATTTCCCATGCGGTTTTATTGCCTAGCTCGCCATCAAACTTTTTAAGTAATTTCATATTTGCAATATCGCGAGCGGGCAATCCTGCACGCCATGTAGGTGGCACTGCTTTTAAACCTGCAATTGCGTAGTTATCTGGGCGTACAACCATATCTAAATTAAATGTTAAGTTTTTATTTTTACTTGCTGAAGCTTTAAATATAGCTTCACCGTAATAAGGAACCTCATGATTTAACTGGCATTGTAAGCGCGTTGTTTTAACGACTTCCCAGTTGGAGTTGTCTTGGGTTGCTGTGTATTGGCGCATAGCAGCTTGCGAGTGAGCACTGCAAAGCACCGCACTTATACTAAGGCTAATAAATAACAACTTATACTTCATGGTGCTCTCCAGCTATCCGGGAATGCCAATAATTTGGCAAATTAACGACTGCAATGATTAGTTTGTTCTCTATATAACTAACTTATAAGTTAAAGCAAGTTATGTGCCTACAATTTTAAAGCAATAAATACTTAAATCCCCTAGCCTAGGGGGCATCAATTTTGACATAATAGTCAGCTTACACGTATAAACAAAGAAGACTATGGCAAATACTGAGCAAACACCTTTCGCAAAACGCTTTCGTGGATTTTTTCCTGTTGTTATTGATGTTGAAACTGCAGGTTTTAACAAAGAAACAGATGCCTTGTTAGAAATAGCAGCCTCTGTTTTAAAAATGGATGACGAAGGACTGCTCAGCATAGATCATACTGTTCATTTTCATGTTCAGCCATTCGAAGGCGCTAATATAGAACAAGCAGCCATCGACTTTAACGGTATAGACCCGTTTTCACCATTACGTGGCGCAGTACCTGAAGATGAAGTAATTAAAGAAATATGTAAAGTAGTACGCAAAGCGCAAAAGGCTGCTGGGTGCCAACGCTCAGTTATTGTGGCGCATAATGCCGCATTCGATCATGGCTTTTTAAATGCAGCAATAGAGCGTAATAACATTAAGCGTACGCCATTTCACCCGTTCGTAAGCTTTGATACAACATCTTTAGCGGGTTTAGCGTTAGGGCAAACTGTATTAGCAAAAGCATGTAGAGCGGCTGGTATCGAGTTTGATAACAGCCAAGCGCACTCAGCGCTTTACGACACAGAACGTACAGCTGAGCTTTATTGTTTAATAGTAAACCGCTGGCAGCAATTAGGTGGTTGGCCATTAGCGCCACTAGATGACGCTGAAGCTGAAGCTGAAGTTGAAACTGAAAATGACGAAGAAACTAAAACGTCTGAGTAATTTTACCCTCAGTTAGCTTAACTAGGTGGGGCGGGTAAATACGCGAAAATTGTTTAGAATCTTTCGCTATTTTAAGCTCCACACCAGGGTGCATTAATTCATTTACTTTTAAGCGGCTACTGGCAAGTAATTGCACTATTTTTTGCTTAATAAGTAGTTTTTGACGATGAATATGCGCAGAGCGTATTTTTATATGCTTTTCATTTTCAGTTATTTTATTCATGAATTGCTGGCGCTGAGCAGCCCCCGCAATTTTACTCGCTTTTTCGCGAGCTTGTTGTAAAGCGGTTACTTTAGTCGCAAGTACTTTTTCAAAATCGGTTATTTGAGTTTGCTTTTGGCGAAGCTCAAACCAGAGCTGCGCTAAAAATACGCGTGTTTTAGTACCGGCTGGCGCGCCGAGCTCACCCGTTTCAATGCGCATAGCATCTAAAATATTACCGCCAATAATTTTACCTCGCGGGTCATTTGCTTTGCCTACACGTATTAATCGCCTAGCACTTAAATCACAATGCAGAGCTTGGCGTTCAATAAATAAATCTTGTTCGGATTTAATATTGCAGTACTGGGCATAACCAATCGAAATAGTTCGCTGAGAGGTTATACAGCACGTAAATGCTTCCTCGCCTTCACGTTTTCGGCCAATTGCGCCAAGCATAATGGTTACGGCACTTTTACTTTCAACAGTTCCTGATTCCACAAAACCAAGTACCGTAATATCACCGTTGGCTTTTACACGCATGCCATCTTTAATATCGCCAGTAATAATTACGCTACCATCAAAATCAACATGGCCTGTACTTACATCTACGTTATCAAAGCATAAAACATCATCTACACGCATGCCACGGGGTAGGGCAACGGGCACGCCTTTGCAGTCGGCAATAAGCATATTAGGATTATTAGGGTCTACTTTTGTACCTTCGAAAGGCTGGAGTTGGTGATCTTTACCTGGTTTTGCACTAATTGAATCGCCAAATACCGTATAGCCTTCTTCTCCAGGGGTCGCTGCAATACGCTGCATTAAGGGAGTGCCAGGTTTTACGGTGATAATAGCGCCAAGGTTTTTCATATCAACCTTACCGCCTTCTTTAGCTTGTGGGCTAAGTACTCGGTCTTGAGCTGTTGAGCATAAACGTACAAATTTGGCATCGCTGCCTTCTTTTGGATTGCGCCCATGTGCAATTATGGCACTGTAAGAGCTTCCTGCTGGTTGCTCAAACTGCTGGCCTAAAAAGGTATCAAGCGCACGAGGACTTATTCCTTTTTTAACACCTGCATCAGCAAGTGCTTTTTGCGCGCCTTCCATAGACAAAAGTGCGCCACCTTTAGCGGTAGTTAATGTTGCTTCTGCGACCATGTTTTTTTCATCAATATTAATGACAATTGAAGCATCTACAGCTTTAGCAACGACAAGCGATACTTCCTGATAATTTTTAGTTGGCGCAAAAAGCTTTCCAATATTGGCAATGACAGCTTCGTACTCACTAAACTCAGATTGCTCTAGCATTTGCGTTAACTGAGTACTTGTAACAGGAAAACCACTATCAATAGGGTGACTTTCTAAAGAGACAAACCCTGTACTTTTATCAAATGAAAAAACCGACATTTATTAATTCCCTACTCTATGCCTGTTATTATTTTTATTTTTTACAACTAAAGGTTTAGAAATAGCAAAAACCTTAACTCCTCATTTGAACACAGGTTAAACACATTGTTAAGTAAATGTTTATATAGGCTTGCATAAACTAAATTTTGGTTACTTAACACGCGATTGGCACATACAATTAAAATAAAGCGTTACTAGGCCTTGAGTATCAGTACTTTACTCAGTTATACTGTTTGCACGCTCTGAATTGAGTTACTAATTCAGGGGCTGATTAGGATTCGACGGAATTCAAGAAGCCCAAGGTGCATGTCGAGGTGCGGTTTGCCTCGTTAAACAGCCGCAACCTAAAGTAATCGCAAACGACGATAACTACTCTCTAGCAGCTTAGGCTGGCTAGCGCTCCTTCCATGTATTCTTGTGGACTGGATTTTGGAGTGTCACCCTAACACCTGATCGCGACGGAAACCCTGGCCGGGGTTGAAGCGCTAAAACTAAGCGGCCTCGCCTTTATTTACCGTGTTTGTCCGGGACTTAAAGGTTAATTAAATGACAATACTAAACATGTAGTACCGACGGTCGAGGCTTTTCGGACGGGGGTTCAAATCCCCCCAGCTCCACCAATAAAGGTTTTTGAACTCGTTATTCGAAAACCATAAGAAACCCGCAACTTGAGCAATCACGTTGCGGGTTTTTTTATGCTTATAATTTAATTATTAATGATCGTTTAACGTTTGTAGCAAGTAAGCTTTAGCTGTTATTTCAGCGTTTTACAGTGCAGTAAATAAAGCGATATTAATTTACCAAAAGGGCAATGTAGGCATGTTTTACGGCATACTTTTGTAAGCCATTTTATGGTGAACGGAGGTAATATTTTAGTGTTACAACAAATACTTGGTCATGCAAAGATTGAGCAAACCATGGTTTACTCAAAATCTTTGCACCAAGTCATTTAGAGGATGCTATTAAGTTTGGACCTAAGATATGAAGCCAAAATAAATAAACAGTATTTGCGCTAAATAAAACGGTAAAACTGTTCTCGATTTTGCAGACAAAATAATAGAACAAACGCCATTCAGAAACTCTCTGTTGTCCAATGAGTAGTCAGAATTAGTAATCTGTTCTGCAGTAATTGCTTTTTGATAAAGCTTTCTAAAAGCTCTTTCTTGGGATAAATAATATGAATCTAAGTACCAAAAAAGAACAACTGGAAGTAGCATAAAATAGTCACCAGCTATACCCTCACTTTTCGATGAAAGGCCAACAATAGCTGTTGAAACTGTCAGAGACCAACCTTTTAAAAGAAATGAGTTGTTAGCCATTCTTGTAATTATTTGTTGAATGAAATCTAAACGCTTTTCAGTCATAGTATTAATCCTTGTTGGTATAGCCTAAATTAGTTAATTTGTATAAGTAATCTAATGCATCATGAGAGAGGAGTTCATTATCACAAATATAAGAAATCCATTCTAAGAATTTAGATTGACTCAAACTGTTCAAATGCTCAATTGGCAGTTTGTATTTTATATCAACAGAGTCGCTAGCCGATTTAGATAAAGATTCATTAAATTGTGTATTTCTAGAGGTTAAAGGGATTCGCTCAGGATATACTTTTCTGGCTTTACTAGAAAAGTTTAGTTCAGACATAAGCCAAGGTGAAGTGCTATAACTTTCAGAATTATATAGTTTAGATGAATCACCCCCTTGGTAAATTGAATTTTCTGAGTTGAAGAAAATTAGACACTCTGACTTATCAATCACATCAATAAGTGCTGCATTAAGCATTAAAAAAACATTTGAAGTGGTTTTATTGCGAGTTTCATATGAGTATGTTTGTGTAACGCTATCATAAGCATATTTATTATCAATTTCTTTGAGCAAATCATCCGCAAAACCCCAAAATAATGAATCAATAAATACATTCAAATTGCAATTAAGTTTTAAAATTAAAGCAAGAATAATAACAAGGTTTTCATCTTTATGTGAATGCGAAATAAAAATATCGAAATGATGAAGAGGGAACCAGTCTCCAATAATCTTTTCACCATCTAATACATCTTTACTTTCAATTAGATGCTCTCGCAATTTTTCTAAGTGTGAATTCGAATTAGCATACAAGTCGTCTTTTAAAAATGACTTATATTCAGGTATTTTGCTTAGGTGTTCTGGAGTTAAGATCAAGCCTAGTTGGTCGTGGTTAAGTTTCAAATTGAAAGCTTCGAACATAAAAAATCCTTTTAATTTTAGTGTCAACATAATGCCCAAATCAGATAGATTGCACAAGACTTTAGAAAATAGTATAAGGAACTAAGTTTTTGATTTTAAAATAAGTCATTGTTTCTATTGGCTAGCTTTAACAGTCGAGGCTTTTCGGACGGGGATTCAAATCCCCCAGCTCCACCAATAAAGGTTTTTGAACTCGTTATTCGAAAACCATAAGAAACCCGCAAATTTGTTAATCCAAATTTGCGGGTTTCTTTATGGAATTTATAAAATAAAGTTTAAGAATGTCTTATAGCGCGTAGCTTCATTTTTATTGCAATCACAAGCAGGCTAAATAACGACAGCATACTTATTAACAACGTTAGGTTAAGTATGGGGTTACTTGGCTCATAGGTAGCGACAGGAGAGTTATTTATAGTTTGCGAGTTTTGATGTTGCCTAATATAGCTTTGGCTGATCCAATCTACCGCGTTTATCCATTGTACTTTGGCGGGGTCAGTATTGTTTAGCATCCCTATTGCGTGCTTATCGTTATCTAAGCTTTTTGAAAGTTGTATCAGTTGCTGCCAAAATTCATTTTTAGGGCCTAGGTCGTCTATCTCTTGCAGGTGCTGTTGTAATTTGTCACCCCCCATCGTTTTTATATCAGCTTGCCCGGTAGTTTGCGCGTAGCTATTTATTAGCGATGAAAAGCGTCTAAAGTACTCATTACTTTTTTGCTGTGTAGGGTTAGCTGTTCGCTCGTTTGTTACTTTTTTTGCTGGTTGATTTAGGCTATTTTGATCAATCAAATATTGTTTATAATTTTGGTAACTTAAGTTGTTTGTAGTTGTGTTATTTGTAGTTCCGTTATTTAGAATGCCAAAGTTGTTTTTAAGTGCATTAACACTGATCACTACGCCTACTAAGGTAATAATACAAAGTGCGCAATAGCAAAAGTACAATGCGCTTTTTAAAGTGTTACGCAGTAGTTTATATTTATTATAACTTTGCTTAATAGCTGCAGCTGTATTTGGGGCTTCGTCTGTATCTAGGCGTTCATTTTGTATTGAAATACTTTTGCCGTCAGTACTTTCACTAATGTGTTTATCTGTATTTTTACTGTGCTCAGTGAGTGCTATTTGATTATTTTGAGATTGAGAGATTACAGTAATGAGTTGAGGTTCTACTTTAGTAATCAAACCTAGCTTTTTAAGTGAGGATTCTGTTTTAACAGCATCAATACTCGATAAGTCTTTTTTTAAAGCGTAAGCTTTTCCATCAAATAACTGAATAACAATATTATGAGGAATATTAAGAAGTTGGCTGAGTTGTTCTTGGGCAGAGGTAAGGTCAGTATTTTGATATAACTGACCATTAAAAACAATTTTAAATGTAGCGCTCACGTTAGTACCTTGCTTGTGTAATTCCATTTTTGGAATTTTATTTTTATTATTTGATACACAAAGCTAATTTAACAGATAAAGGGTATGCTTTCTAATGATTTGCGATTAAAAAAGCCTTAACAAACAGCGTTAAGGCTTTGGCGTGTAGCTGTTACTTTATCGTTTAGCGAGTGATTTTACAGATTGCTTTTGATCACTTGCTGGTTGGGTTGCTTTGTCTATTAATGTTTCAAGTGGTTTATTTCGAACGCACATAAGTACTTTGTTCATTGCTTGGCATGTGCCTGTCGCTTTTTTATCATGGCTTGTGTAGCTGCAATCTTCATTAATGGCTTTTGCTTCACATGCTTCCCAAGGCGCATTTGAGCCGTGGCCTGCATGACTTAGCGCTGAGCATGAGGCAGCAAGTAAAAAGCCAGTGGTTAGTGCTTTTATCACGTTAAATATTTTCATTAGTATCTCAGTTAATTATTTAGCCAGAATGCGAGTTATCTTGCGGTAGCACCTTTAAAGCAACCAATAAACATGTTTTCAGATACATCGGCTGCATGGTAGTGGTATCCGCGTGTATCGTCGGTGTGGCCTCTACATTCGTCTAAATCAGTGGGTTCTAATCCATCTTCGTTAAGCATGCCAAATATACCAAATCCATCGAGTGCATAACCCATCATGGCGGCATGACCATCTGATTGAATTTGTGTTTGGCTACAACCTGCTTCACCGTGGTAGTGATAGCCTGCTACTAAGTTAATATGGCCAGCGCAATCATCAAAGGCTGCAATAGTGTATGCGCCTAAAATAGCCTCAACAGGCGCGGGTGCAGCAAGTACAACACCATTGAGAGCAACACCTACATTGGCGTTACCAATACTGCTATTTTGAGTGGTTGCAACAGGCGTTATTGGAATTAAAAATGATTCTGATATACCGCCATCAACATAATCAATAGAGCATTCTACGCAGTGGTTTTGGTATTGTCCTTCTACGTTTGGACGTGCAGCGCCATCACACGATTCTTGTGTGTCGGTTACATTTACAAGGCCTGTACCTTCGTCGTATAGCTGCCAATGACTATCGTTATATAATGTAGGTAGATTTAAAATAAAGTCTCCGGTTATATCGTAAACCTCACCGGTGCCATCAAACCAAATACCGGCTTCGTCTGCTGTTGAGGTGATATTTTGAGGGCAAAATACACCAATCTCGTAATTTGAAGGCGCACCTGCAATATCAATTTTGTAGCATGAGGCTTCATCGCCATTACTTAGCGTACATGTTTGAGTGGTAATTGATGAAATGAGCGCATCGCTTTCAAAGTTAAAAGGGTCGACTTCTACAACAAAATCGGTTGAAGTATCTGTTGTAGTTCCCTCATCGGTGGTTGTTTCAGTTACAACTGTACTTTCAGCATCGCTACCGTTACAGGCAGCTAAACCCAGTGCAAGTATACACACTGCAAGCGGTGTCAAAATTGGTGTGTTAAATCTTCTCATCAAAAATATCCGGTAATGAAGTTGAATGTATAATATTTGTTAAATGTGCAAACAAAGTGCAAAAACAACGCAACATAGTACATAGCACGAGATAGAAGCTGATAAAGTTGCTATAAATGCGTTTAGTACCTTTTATTGTTTAAAATACTGCGACTTAAAAGTACTTAAATAGGCAGTGGAGTTTTATGGATTTTTTATTTCCCGACAGCATGTCTTTATTTTTGTTTTTATTGTTAATGATCACCGCTGGCTTTACTTCTTTTATATCTGCTGCATTTGGTGCTGGTGGCGGATTAATGCTGCTTGTTGTTATGGCGTCGTTTATGCCAATGGCAGTTGTTGTGCCTGTGCATGGTTTAGTACAGCTTGGCTCTAATACAAATAGGTTTTTACTCAGCTTTAAGCATATTGATAAAAGCATGTTTGTATATTTTGCGTTAGGCGGCTTAGTAGGGGCGGGGTTATCAAGTTTTGTTATTGATGATATATCGCTTGATGCTATGAAGTTAGTGGTCGCTATTTTTGTTATTTATTTACTGTGGGGTAAAACGCCACCTATAAAATTAACCTCTAAGGTGTGGCGTATGGTCGCCGGTGGAATAACTACTTTTATTTCTATGTTTGTGGGGGCAAGTGGCCCATTAGTTGGTAGCTGTTTATATATTAATAATTACGAAAAGTTAAAATTTACGGCAACGTTTTCGAGCATTATGAGTGTGCAGCATTTATTAAAAGCGATAATTTATGGCGCTGTTGGCTTTAGTTTTTGGCAATGGATACCGCTTGTAATTGCCATGGTAATAAGTGGCGCTGTAGGAACTTGGTTCGGAATTAAATTACTTAAAAGGATGTCTGGGGATAAATTTAAGCATATTTTTAGGATAGTTTTAACGTTATTAACGCTACAACTTGGTTGGCAAGGTATAAAAATATTACTCCACTAATTTGCTTAGTGGAGTAAATTTAATTTTATTAAACATAAATTATTTAAGAGGATTAAGTAATTCATTGCGCCAAAAAGTTACTGATATAGAGCGACTACACTGTAATTTTTTGCCTTATCGATGAATTACATATTCTTTGTAATAATTGTTCATACGTTTAATTAAATTGGTATTAAAGCTTATTTAACAGCGGCTTTAATTGGCTTGTCGCCATCAAACAACTTAAAAATGCGGTTACTAATAAATGAGTTGGTCGCAATATGTAATAATGCATTGGCTACGTTTTCGCGGCTAATTTTAGCTTCTGAACGATCACTTGGTTGCTGCGTAGTTACTTGCATTGAAGCACTATCGTCAGTCAATGTACCAGGGCGAACAATGGTATAATTTAAACCACTGTTTATTAGGTGCTCGTCAGCCATATGCTTAGCAACTAAGTAAGGTTTTAAATCACCTTGAATCGAATCTGGATCGTCAGCACCAATTGAACTGACCATAATAAAGTGATTAACGCCGTGCTCTTTAGCGAATGTAGCTGCTTTTGTTGCAGCCCATAAATCAATGAGTACAGTTTTATCATCGCCTGTACTTCCACCAGAACCAGCAGCAAAAATCACTTGGTCACAGCCTTTCATTGCATCACCAAAATCGCCTTCAAGATCTTGCTCAACAATAGTTAAAAAAGAGCTGTTTAAATCGCTTAACTTATTTTTGTCACGCACTAATGCCACAACATTTTGCTCATTTTCTAAAAGTAGCTCAGTTGTCATTTTACCTATTTGTCCGCTTGCGCCAATAATTAGGGTCTTACTCATAATTAACTCCTTCCAATAAATAGTAAAAGTAATGTGCTTACAAACAGACCTTGGGGTAGGGGATTATTTTTAAAGGGTAAAAAAGAGTTTAAATGAGCTAATTTCAAAAAATACTTTAATTAAAATTCAATACTTAACTGAGTATTAAAATTAGCTGCTTTTGGTGTGTTTTTTTAGACCTTTTTATTCAACCATTATACTCACTTCGGTCACATAACTACGGCGGTATAGACTAATACGGACTTTACGTTCTTGGTAATTATAAAACAAAGTACGATATGTATTATTGCCGTTTGTTTTTAACGGCTCTCCTAATTTTTGCTGATAAAAGCGAGCGATATCAGAAATTGAATCTGTTAAATAACCAGTGCGAACCATTGGGTATTCGCTTGCTACATCCATCGTTGTAACAAATTCTTCAGGAAGTGGGATTTCAGTGACGTTTTGGCTAAGTGCATTAAACGATAGAGTGCATAGCAATATTATTAAAAATGCTAAAGTTTTCATTAGAATCCTTTGAGTAATAAATTCCTTTTATTGGTACTTATTTTACCTCAATAAGCACCAATGTCATTTAAATTTTATTACGAATTAAATCTCGCACTATAAACCGGGCAGGGTGAATAGCTTGGCTTACACGTTCGCTTAATGGGCGGGGTTCGTTATTTAAACAACTTACGAGGTGGTCTGCACTTAGCGGTGCGCTACACAATGCGCGTGCACCAAAACCGGTAAAAATATGCAGGCCTTGTTGTGGTTTATTAAGTTGCTCATATTGGTAGCGTTTACCTAAACGTAGATTAGCAAAGGCCATTATGTAATCACTTTGCTCGCACCATTGCCCTGCCATCGGCAGGTGATCTATAAATGTGCAGCGAACAGCCGCTTTTGCCGAGGTTATATTGCCAAGGGTGGAGGCAAATTCACTTTGCTGATAAAAGCTAAGTAGTTGCTCTTGGTTTAATTGGTTGTCGAGCGCTTTAACTTGGCGGCTTTTAGTGTTTTTTTCAAATGTGGCACCCATGCAGTGATGATCTAAATAAGCCGGGGTAAAATACCCTTTATGGCATAGCACTGTTTTAAGTTTGCGTGATTGCTCACTTGCCTCAATATGTGAAACCTGACCGCGCACGCCTACTATAGGTAGCGCTTTTGTTTGCTCAAATGCATCGCTGTGCTCACCTGCACAAATAATTACATCGCTAAAAGGGCCTAGCTGCTCATCATTCGTTAATAAAAACCAACCGTTGTCAGTTTTTTTAAGCTGCTTTATATTGCAGTTAAATAGGCTTTTAAATGGGCTTATGCTATTTGCAGCGCTTAGCATAGCGTTTACTAATTGTGGCGGGTTAACCCAGCCGCCTTGTTCAAAAAACACGCCTGAATAACCTGTCGTTACGCCGGCTATTTCATCGCCTTGCTCTGCGGTTACGTTACGCATTAGCTGGGTTGGCCACAGTTGCTTTTGTGCTAAGTTTTCGTGCTTATCAGCGAGAGGTTTTTTCACTGCGTGTTGTAATACGCCGCACCAATCGTAATCAAAGCTAAAGCCGTTTTTGAGTAACTGGTTATACAAACGTTTTGCGTATAAAAAGCTATGTGCAAACAATTCACTGTGTGGCGAGTTTTTAGCTTGTAGGTGAGGGTAAATAGCGCCTTGCACATTGTGCGATGCCCCCATTGCAGGCTTTTCATCTTGGCAGAATAATTGGCTGGTTATGCCTCGTTTAGCCAAGCTGTATAAAATACAGCTACTGGCAATACCACCGCCAATGACTGCTACATTTTTTAAAGTACTACTATCTTGATTAAAATAAGCGGGGGTTGATTGAGCGTTATTAACATGTTTAAGTTGGCCAGTAAGCATATCTTCTTTTTGATTAAAATTTTTGGCTTTTTTAGTACTAAAGCCAGCCTCTATTAATCCTCGTTGAACAAAGTCAGCGGAAGTAAAAGTCGATAAGGTTGCATTAGCCCTTGATATATCAGCCATGGAGTTAAATAAACTTTTCTGCCACATATCAGGATTTTTACTTGGCTCAGGCCCATTTAAATACCAAGCATCAACAATTCCTGTTTGCGGATAGCTCATTGCTTGTATTGATTCAAGCGCATCACCAAAGTATAAATCGAGAACAACACTGCCATTATTAAATTCGAGCCGGTGGCATCCTTCTAAATTAATTGGGTAGTTTACTGTTAATTGCTCACTAAAATAACTTAAGGTAGGCCAAGCGGTTAATGCTTGTTTTAAGTCTGTTAATGTTAAGGGATTCTTTTCAAACGAAATATAGTGTAGGCGTTTTACTCTTTTTTCACATTCATTTTGAACTTGCATCCGCTCAAGGTGGTCTTTAAAGCGTTGCCACGTATTTAAAAAGTTTAAACCGGTGCCAAAACCGGTTTCGGCAATAACAAAATGTGATTGGTCATGATTTTGTAATCGTACATCTATATTATTTTGCTCATAGTACACATAATGCGATTGAGCTAAGCCATCGTCATTAGAAAAATAAATATCACCGGAGTCATTAGTCAAAGGTGTACCTAAATTATTAATGTGACTATGTGCGTTCTTAATCATAATTTTTTAAATTTATAGATATATTTTTAATTATTTTACGGGTTTTCTTTGTAATAGTCTGGCGTTATTTATAAGCTAGCAGTTCAGAGTACAAGTGTACGCTAGAAAGCTGACCACTTAGGTGATTAAATTCGCGTAAAATAGAATGCAATTAAGTATTAAGCTAAGGGAATTACCCATGAGAAGAGCTGTAATTACAGGTATCGGTGTTGTATCAAGCATTGGTAACAACAAAGAAGAAGTATTAGAATCGTTAAAAACGGGCAAAAGCGGTATCGCTTTTAACCAAGAATTTGCCGATTATAAGTTACGTAGTAACGTATCGGGTAAAATTGATATTGACGTTAAAGCACATGTTGACCGCAAAGCAATGCGCTTTATGGGTGATGCTGCTGCATATTCTTATATTTCGATGACTCAAGCAATTGAAGACTCAGGTTTGTCTGACGACCAAGTATCAAATGAGCGCACGGGTATTATTGTTGGCTCTGGCGGTGGTTCGTCTAAATGGCAGGTAGAAGCTGCTGATATTTTACGTGAAAAAGGCGTAAAACGTGTAGGGCCTTATATGGTTCCACGTACTATGGCGAGCACTACATCTGCTTGTTTAGCAACACCTTTTAAAATTAAAGGTGTTAACTACTCAATTAGCTCTGCATGTGCAACATCTGCGCATTGTATTGGTAATGCAGTAGAACAAATTCAATTAGGTAAGCAAGATGTTGTTTTTGCTGGTGGCGGTGAAGAACTACACTGGACATTGGCAATGGAATTTGACGCTATGGGCGCACTTTCTACTAAGTACAACGAAACACCAGAAAAAGCGTCTCGTACATACGATGCAAATCGCGATGGTTTTGTTATATCTGGCGGCGGCGGTATTGTTGTAGTTGAAGAACTTGAACATGCACTTGCACGTGGCGCGCACATTTACGCTGAAATTGTTGGCTACGGTGCAACATCAGATGGCTACGACATGGTTGCTCCATCTGGCGAAGGTGCAGCACGTTGTATGCGCCAAGCTATGCAAGATGTAGACAGCATTGATTACCTAAACACGCATGGTACATCTACACCTGTAGGCGACGTTAAAGAGCTTGGTGCGATTCAAGAAGTGTTTGGTGGTAAGTCACCAATGATCAGCGCAACTAAAGCAATGACGGGTCATGCCCTCGGTGCTGCAGGTGTTCACGAAGCTATCTTCTCATTATTGATGCTAGAGCACAGCTTTGTAGCGCCTTCAATTAATATTGATGAGCTAGATGAGCAAGCGGCAGGTTTAGATATTATTACTGAACGTCGTGATGTTGAGTTAAATACTGTAATGTCTAATAGCTTTGGCTTTGGTGGCACAAACGCGACTTTAGTTATGAGTAAGTACAAAGGTTAATTTGAGCTTATAAGCCCTAAATATGTAAACACATGTCAGGGCTAAACTGCTTAAAACAAAAAAGGAAAGCCGAGGCTTTCCTTTTTTATTATCGAAAGTTAAATTAACCTTCGTTATGTTCTTTACGCGCTTGCTCAATTTCGTCAGCAATTTCTTGCGCTTTCTGCTTAGTTTTTTCAGTTAACTCGCCAGCAGCTTCTTTGCTTTTAATCCATGCATCAACCGCAATCTCTTTGCCGTCGTCGTACATGTCTAAGCCCATTGTTTTACTTTGCTCTAATAGCTCGTTTAAAGACTCATCATTTTTAAGATCGTTAGTTGTCTCTTTAACGTCGTTCCATGCATCACCAAGCTTTTCTTGCATTTGTGCGCTTTTATCTTTTGCATCTTCTTTTACTTCGTTGGCATCTTCACAACCAGTTAATGTAATTAAAGTGCCTAATAAAGCTAAACCTGCTAATTTATTCATGTGCTATCTCCTTTAGAGACTGATAATTAATTCGAGGCAGACTATACAACAATGAAAATGAACGCCCCCGTAACAAAACGATTAAATTTTAAATTAATGAATGAGCACGATTGGCCTCAATTATTTGAACTCGACCAAGACCCCGCCGTAATGCAGTATTTAACGCGAGGTGTACCTACCTCTTTAGAGCAAATAAAAAATGAGGGAGTGCCTCGTATGCTCGCATATAGAAATGAGCTAAAAGGCTGGGGGCTGTGGAGTATCACTCTAAAGCAAACCAATACATTTATAGGTTGGGTATTAATAAGACCTATGAATTTCTTTAGTGATGCACCAAATTACAGCGATATTGAAATAGGTTGGCGCTTTAAACAAGCGAGTTGGGGGCATGGTTATGCAACCGAGGCGGCTTTAGCATTATGTGATGAACTCATTAAGCAAGATGACGTTAAGGCGATAAGCGCAACTGCACTAAAAGATAATACGGCCTCTATAACAATAATGAAAAAGTTAGGCCTGCAATTTATAAAAAATTATACACATACAGATGAGCAAGGCGACTTACCCGCAGTACTTTATTCAAAAAACGTTTTAAGATGATTAAATATCAACAGTATAAAGATTGACCTGCCCTTAAATGACGTGCATTAATATGGGCAACAAAAATAATAAATTAAGGATGTTGTATGGGATTGTTTTTTTCACCACGTAAATTAATCGTCAAAAGTGTACTGGTTTTACAGTTCACTACTTTTAGTGTTTTGGCGCAGCCTTTAGCGCAAAGCGCGGTCGCAATGCCTGACTCGTTCAGTGCCGATGCTGCTAAAAGTATATTAGAGCAAGGCGGTAATGCTGTTGATGCGGCTATTACGGCACAATTTGTACTTGCAGTGACGCTTCCTGAAGCCGGAAATATTGGCGGCGGGGGATTTATGCTTATTCAAAAAGATGGCAAAGGCGATTTTATAGATTATCGCGAAACAGCACCAACAGCGGCTCATCGTGATATGTATTTAGATGAGCAAGGTAATGTTATTGCAAACAAATCAATATATGGCATTCACGCAAGCGGTGTACCTGGCAGTGTAGCGGGTATGTGGCTTGCCCATCAAAAGCATGGCACTTTAAAGTGGGAAGCACTAGTACAGCCTGCTGTAACGTTGGCTGAGCAAGGGTTTGTAGTTCCGCCTAAGTTAGCAAAAGGTGTTAGCCATTATATAGCCCATCTAAAAGAGCAAAAAATAAATGTAAACTTCGAAAAATATTTTGCTGATGTAAAAGCCAATAAAGTCTTTAAGCAACCCGAGCTAGCGGCAACGCTAAAGCGTATTCGTGATAACGGCCAAGATGGATTTTATAAAGGCGAGACTGCAAATATTATTGCTAAATTTATGCACCAGCATGGTGGTATTATTAATCAAGATGATTTAAAAAATTATACCGCTAAATCACGTACACCCATTAAAGCAAGTTGGAATGGTTATGAAGTACTTACTTCGCCACCGCCGAGTTCAGGTGGTATTGCTATTTTACAGTGGCTCAAAATGTATGAGTTACAAAAACCAGATACAGGCTTAGCGCATAACTCGACTCAGTATGTGCACTTACTTTCTGAAATAGGTAAACGTGTATTTGCAGATAGAGCAGAGTATTTAGGCGATCCTGATTTTTTTGATGTACCAGTCAACGCGTTAACTAATATTAACTACCTCAAAGAGCGCAGTAATGGCATTTCGTTAACCGCTATCTCGACTACCGAAAATATTAAACCGGGCCTTAAAGAAAGTGAGCAAACTACGCACTTTTCAATCGTTGATAAAATGGGTAACGCTGTAGCAAATACCACCACAATAAACTTAGGGTTTGGTAGCGGTGTAGTTGTTGAAGGTGCGGGATTTATTTTAAATGATGAAATGGACGACTTTAGCGCCAAACCAGGCGTTATGAATGTGTTTGGTGCAATAGGCGGTAAAGCTAACGAAATACAGCCACACAAGCGTATGTTGAGTTCTATGACACCTACAATACTACTTAAAGACAACACCGTTAAAATGGTGACAGGCTCGCCTGGTGGCACAACCATTATTAGCTCTGTGTACGAATCTATCTTAAATGCGATAGAGTTTGATATGAGTGCAGAGCAGGTTGTAAATAGCCCTCGTTTTCATCATCAATTGTGGCCTAAAAATATAATTAGAACGCACATAGGTTTAACCGATAGCGTAAAAGCAGAACTCACCAAAATGGGTTACACCATAGACGAGAGACACTTTGGTGACTTACTCGTTATTATTAATAAAGAGGGTCAATTAGATGCCGCTTCTGAAGCATCAGGGCGCGGTAAATCAATTGTTTTTTAAATAAAAAAACACCGCGATAAAAAGCGCGGTGTTTAAAATAATAAAAACTTATTGAGTATCAATTAAATCTTCAACACCCACTATTAGCCATGGAGCATCGTCTGAAATTAGGCGCTCTAAGTGCCAAATTTCTAAAATAGGCTGCTCTTTTTTATCGCCTAAATCACGGTATTTACCTTTAAAGCGAACACTAACCTGCCACGATTGCGCATTTGTATCTGCACGCACAAGTTCGGCATCAATAAACATTACTTCAGTGTCTACACTCTGTATAGCTTCACGTTCAGCTTTAAACTCGGCAACAAGCGCAGGGCTTAAGTATTCAGCCATTGTGGTATAATCGGCATTATTCCATGCAGTTTGTAGTGTATGGTAATGACTACGGGCACCTTGCAAAAAGCCATTAACGTCAAAGTTAGGTGGTAAATTAAAAGGGACACTTTCATCTTGTGGGGCGCTGTTAGCAAAGCCTGTACTTGTTGGTTGCTCGATAGGTGCTTGTTTAAAAGCATTTTGCTGAGCACTTGTACCTGCACTGGCATTTGCAAGTTGTGGGGCACGATTAGTACGTAAAAAGCCTGTTACTAGCTTAAATAAAATAAAGAGTCCGCCAGCTAATAAAATCATTTCTAATAGCTTAAAACCTTCAAAATCGTCGCCTAACATTGCTGCAATTAAGCCACCCGCTAAAAGACCACCCAAAACGCCAGCCATAATGCCTTTTTTATTTGATGTGGCTTTAGGTGCTGCTGTTGGGGTTGTTGTATCTGCTTTTTGTTTTTGTGCTGTTTGTTGTGTTGCAGGAGTTTGTCCACGTTTGCTACTGCCAAACTTTTTACGTGCGTGTGCATCAAAACTGGCAGTACATAATAATGCCAATAATGAAAAAATAACGATGATGTTCTTCATGAAATTCCCTAATTAAAATCGAGCCGCGATTATAATTTACTTTCTTAAGGAGTTTAATTAATTACTTTAAAAATCAGAGGTTTTGGGTATAAAAGAAAAGGTTTGTTGGTGGGTACATAATCAAAAAACCGCTTAGTAGGGACTAAGCGGTAAATTTGTTTATTTTAAAGCCAACGAATAGCGCCAGTAACGCGTTCGTTATAAGTATTTAGAGGTGCTCCAACACTTGCCACTAAAATAGTATCTGCTTGTGAGCCTCGGTTAATATGACCTTCAAAGCGCTCGTCTTTGAAATTATCATCGCCAAAACCAAATGATTTATTTTCAGAAGGCACTATAAATACCGTCATAGGACCAAAGTCAGACTCAAATATCAAATGCAGCCCTTTTTCGCCTTTAAAATCACAAAACATAGCGTAAGTTACATCACCAGGAAGCTCATCAAGATGACCACCTAATACTGCAAGCTTGTCGTTAACGCTTTGTAGGCTAATGGGCTCTTTTTTATCAAGCGCACTAATTTCGTAGTACACATGGGCAAGCGCATGCTCACCCGCTTCGTGTGCAATATTTTGCTCTGTACTAAAAAAGAAGGCACTAATAGCCACTACAAAAGATGCTGCTAATGCAAGATGCACGCGGTCAAGCTTAAAACGCGAGCGGGCATCAACTACATTTTTTCCTGTTGCTTGCTCTTCTTGTAGTGCTTTTTCTTTTAACGATGTGTTTAAAAGAATGCGGTCTGCAAGGTTTTCAGGCACAGGTATATCTAAAGAGTCTTGAATAAATTTATCAAAATCTTTCATATCGTTAATAAAACTTTGTCGCTCTGGGTTATTGTTAGCAAACTCCATGAGCTCCTTGTCAATGTCGTTTGGCTGCGCAATAGTGCGGCGACGAAACTCAAGTTCATCCATTATTTTGATGCCCCTTTAAGTTGTTCATCATCACGGCTTAAAGCCTCTTTAAGTTGATTTCGGGCACGGTATAAACGAGTCATTACCGTGTTTTTATTTAAATTAAGTATGCCTGCGATCTCTTCGCCAGAGCAGCCCATTACAACTTGTAGTAATAATGGCTCTCGGTATTCATCAGATAACAGGGCAATCTGGCGTTGGATAACCGTTTGCTCCATTTCATCATCTAATGAGTGGCTGGTTTCATCAACAAGCGTATCGTTTTCTACGTCGCTGTAATCAAACTGTTTACGTTCAAATCGGCGCGCATTTTCTCTTCGTAATATAGTAAGCAGCCAGGGTTTAGCTGCCTTTTGATCAAGTAAAGAGTCGAGAGAACGCCACGCGCGTAAAAACGTTTCTTGTACTAAATCATCTGCTATGTGCGGATCACGGCATAACCAATAAGCAAAGCGATAAAGCTCTTTATTGTAAACGTGGACCAAGGCTTCATAACGCTTTTGTTTCTCTGCCATATCGATTAAGACCTGATTGTTTGATTTTTTCTTTCCAAGCATAAGCACTTTTTTAATTAAAAATTATTATTTATTGCAAAAAAAGACCTGAGTATCGTAGTTATTAATCATAAAGGTCTTTTAATACAGCTTGTTGCGACTTTGATGCTTGAGTTTGATAGTTCTCAAGAATTTTAATAATAGCATTAAGATCCGTGTTTGCGCCTTTATTACTATAAAGTTGTGCCTGCAATTGGCTAATGAGGCCATTAAGCTCGCTGCTGTTTACGCGGATGCAAAGCTCATCAATAGCGCCAACATTTTTGTGAGTCACCTTTACAGAAAAACTATTTAATGCGGTGTAAAAAGCTTTCACATCGTGTGTTTTAGCGAGCGTTTTAAGCTCATTTAAGCTCGGCTGAGAAATATCACGGTTGTTTGGTTGTAATTTCTCAGTCGTATTTTTAGTAGAACGGGTCATTAAGTAAAAAATTACAGTACCAACCCATAAAATATACCCTAAAGCGGCAACAACTATTAACCAAAGAGGAGTATCACTTTTAGTTTCAATACGTTGTGTGCCTGTCGCTTCATTCGAAATATTTTCAATAGCAGGTAAATTGTTTGGGTTTGATTGTGGGTTTGCCACGGCGGTATTAGGTGCGGTACTACTTGGCGTTACCGTTATAGTGCGCTTTGGCAATGTAGCTACGCTAATACGGTTCATTTTAGTATTAAACCAAGGCAGCTGTATTTCAGGTAAAGTGTAAGTACCTGGTTTTTGCGGCAGTAATGCATACGATGCAGTTTGCTGCGATACAACGCGTCCGTCACGTACTGCATTGTTATTTTCTTTTTTATCAGGGTAGCTGCGTATGCCATCAATGGTAGGCATAGAGATTTCAGGTAATTGCTCTTTTGTAACACCAAGCGCGGTAAGTGTAATAGTACGTGTTATAGGCGTACCTACTTCTACGGTGTTGTCGTTAGGTTGCCATTCTTCATCAAGACTAACTAGCTCGCTTGGTAACCACGCACCTTTATAGTCACTCGGAATTGGTTTGATTTCTACTTGCTGATCGTCGCCAAGAGCTGATACTTCTAATTGACGATAATTTTGTTGTACTCGTCCTTGAAAAGCGGGGCCTGCAATAGTGTACGCACCGCTTTTTTGTGGCTGAATCAAATACTCGCGAGTAATAACAAGGTAGCGTTTACCATCAACAAGCTCATAGCTTTCAGTTTGTTTACCCAATTGGGTTAGCTGAGCATCTTCCATATTTGGTGTGCTTAAGCTGCCATCAAGCAGCTCTTTCGCAAGGTAAAGCTTAATAGTGTAAACACCGGCTTCTTGCACAAATAATGAATTACTTGAGAGCGACGTTTTTAAAAATATTTCGTTATTTTTATCTGCATCAACTGAGCGTTTTGCCACTTTTAATTTAATAGGCTGTGAGGTTAACCCTGCAACGCTAAATGCCGGAATAGTGTAATCACCCTCTGCACGGGTCATTAATTTAACTGACCACGTGGTTTGTTTATTAATGCTGCCATTAATAATGTTGGTACGAGAGCTTAAGCTTGTTGGGCCTACCACAAAGTCTTTTAACAGCGATGAGGTGTCTGGTTGCTCGCCTTTAACTGTATCGTCTACGGATATATTAAGCATAAAAAATTCACCCGCTAAAACAGGGTTTTTATCTACGCTGGCTTCTAATTTGGTGGCAGCCCACGAAGGCATCGCACTTAATAGCAATAAACAGCAAAATAATCGCATTACCATGATTTTTCGACTCCTGTAGGGCGACGTTTATATTGTCTTTTTTGGGCTTCTAATTGCATTTTATTCCGTAATAAAATAGCCGGATCGTCCGGGACTTTTCTAAGTAGTTGATTAAGCTGTTGTGCTTTTTCTTTTTCTTCATTAGTGAGCTCACTTGCTTGGGCTTGCATAGCTTGTTGCTGAGCATTTTGTTTTTGCTCATCAGTATCAGGTTGCTCATTCATTGCTTGTGGCTTACTTTGTTGCTGCTCGTCTTGAGGTTGGTCAGCGTCTTTATTTTGCCCTTGCTCACTTTGTGGCTGAGCTTGCATATCAGGTTCATTTTGCTTGTCTGATTGCTCGCCAGGCTCACCTTGTTGATCTTTTGATTGTTCAGACTCTTTATCTGATTCTTTATCAGATTTTTCATCGCTTGAGCTTTGACTTTCGTTTTCGCCTTTTTCAGAATCGCTTTTATCACCATTTTGTTGCTTATCCTGTTTTGACTCATCAGAATTTTGCCCTTGGTTTTGCTCATCTTTTTTCTGGCTATCATCTTGGTCTTGAGAGTCGTCGCCGTCGCTTTGCTGATCTTGCTGGTTTTGTTGCTCTTGTTGATTGAGTAATTGTTCAACTAAAGCTTGGTTGTCAGTTGCTTGTGTAAAGTCGTCTTGTAAGGTTTGGGCTTGTTTGTAGGCTTCAATGGCGTCCTCAAGCTTGCCAGCTTTGGCGAGGGCATTACCGTAGTTGTATAAACCGGTAGCCGACTTATCATTACTAAACTCATTAAGTGCAGCATCAAAATTACCTTGCTGGTAAAGCGCCGCGCCTTTTAATTCACTCGATTGCGCCTGTGTTGCTGCATCGTATTCTTTATTATTGTAAGCCTCTAATGCACGTTGATCTGCATTTTGCAAAAGAGTAGGGAGCTCTACGGCATACGCATTTTGCTGCGGTAAAAAACCAAAAGCTAAAAAAGCCCCTAGCAAGGCAGCGCGTCTAAATAAATACAAGCCAAATGGCAGTAATAACAAGAGTCCGTATATACCTGCATCTATTCGCCAAAGTGCGTGGCTTTGTTTTTCGTCTTTCAATAATTCACTCTGTGCATTTGGGGCAAACGTATTTATGTCGTTATTACTAGGCTGGTAACTAGCAAATTTACCACCACTGCTCGATGCTAAATTTTTAAGCTGACTGGCATTGAGAGTAGGTACTACAATTTGGCCGTATCTGTCTTTCAAAAAACCACCTTCAGGTAACTTAATTGGAGCGCCTTGAGCGGTACCCACGCCATATATATTTAATCTATATTGGGTGTTACTGGTAAAGCTACTCACGTCGCTTTGTTCTTGCTGGTCAATACCGTCGGTCACTAAAATAATGTCGCCATCAATATAACCCGCTTGCGTTAATAGCTCTTTGGCCATATCAAGACCGGCTAAAACGTTTGAGCCTTTGTCTGGCATTATTTCAGGGCTTAAGCTTGGAATTAAATTACTAAGTGTTGTGGCGTCGTTTGTTAGTGGCGATATTATATAGGCTGTGCCTGCGTAAGCTACAAGCGCGGTATCACCTTCTCTAAATAGCTCAATCATATCAAGCGCTTTAAAGCGTGATTGCATTAAACGATTTGGTAAAATATCGGTGCTGTACATTGAGTACGACATATCCATAACAATTACACGGGCACTTTTACTTTGAAATACAGGAACTTGTTTTTTCTCAAAGCTAGGCCCAGCACTAAATAAAATGCCAAGGCTGCAAAACAAAGCAACTAACCAAAGTGGCTGGCTGGCTTTAGTGTTTGCTTCGCTCATGATAAATTGTGCTAAATGCGGTGCAATTAGCTGCTCACTAGTCGTTTTTTTATGCTTAATTAAGGCGACAAAAAATAATGCCACAGCAGGTATGAGTAACCATAAAAGAGCGGGGCGAATAAATTCAAAATCCATTAGTTTGGCTCCTTTAATGCACGCAGTGTACTAAGCATTACTTTTAAGCTAATAAGTAAAATAGCGATAAGTAACGGGTAGTAAAATAATGAGCTTTGTGGGCGGAATGTTTGTTCATCAGCGCTAATAGGTTCAAGTTTATCAAGCTCTGCGTAAATTTGTTGAAGGCCTGCTACATCTTTGGCCCTAAAGTATAATCCGCCAGTTTGCTCGGCAATCTTTTTAAGTAAGCTTTCATCTAAACTACTGCCACTAGAGCCACCCATGTTAAAGAGGCTAAAGCCGCGCGGATTATCTGAGCCAACGCCAATGGTGTACACTTTAATCCCTTCTTCGCGAGCTAGCAGTAGTGCATCTTCTGGGTTTAAATTGCCCGCTGTATTTTGTCCGTCAGTTAATAGCACCACAATACGGTTACTTTCATCTTTATTGGCAAAGCGTTTTACCGAAAGACCCAATGCATCACCAATGGCTGTTGCGCGTCCCACTAAACCAATTTGCGCTTCACTGAGCATTTTACTTACTGTTTTAACGTCGCGCGTGAGGGGGGTTTGTAAAAATGCGGTGTCGCCAAATAATATCAGCCCAAGCCTGTCGCCTTGACGCTGCTCTATAAAATCACTGAGTACGGCTTTTACCATGGTAAGGCGGTCAACATATTGGCCATTGTAAGCCATGTCTTGTTCGGTCATCGAGCCTGATAAGTCAACTGCTAACATTATATCGCGCCCTTCATTTGGTAATGAGATTGGCTCATCTAACCATGTTGGATTGGCAGCGGCAGTAACAAGTAATAACCAAATTATCCATTCGAAAGGATTTAAACGTCGTGCGTGTGGCTCAATGCTTTGGCTGGTTAAATTGTGCTTTGCAAAACTGGGTATACGTAAACGCGTACTGGCATTACTTGCCGCGGGTTTTAATAGTAAAAGTAATAAAGGCAAGGGCAGTAATAAAAATAACCATGGCCAGCTAAATTCAAACATTTACTGACTCCTTTATTTTAAATTGCTTAATACCTTGGCGAAATTTTTCGCACAGTGTTGTATCTTTTTGGCTGGGGTTATACAAGCTTAATATTTCTTGTTCTGTAAAGCTCAAACCGGTAAGCGTATTAAGTGTTGTGCACCATTTAGAGGTAGATTGCGCAGCAAGGCGCTTGTCGTAATATTCAATCACTAAACGTTTTAAAATAATATGCAGTTGCTGAGGATTTTGCTCACTTTGGCTCAATTGTATTGCGTAGCGTTTAGGCTTTTTAAATTTATGTTTTTTGTAAAATATATAAATAGCTGCGCACAATGCTAAAAACAGCAGTGCAATAATAACCCACCAAGCAGGGGCGAGTGGCCACCAATTAACTTGGCTTGGCGCTATTATATCGTGCAGGCCATCGAGTGGATTGGTTTGCATGGTTATTTTCTCACTAATTGCAGCTCAAGCGGTGTTGCTGCATTGAATGATATTAAATTAAGACCCGATTTAGTTAAGCGATTAAAGCGCGTACTAAATGCTTGCTCAGCATTTTTAGCAAAGCGTTCTCTAAAGCTGTTATCCATTAATGGTAGGGCAAAGTCTTGACCATTTGCATTAACAGTAACGGCTTGCTTAAACGCAGGTAACTGATGCTCAAACGGATCGCTTATGTGGCAACCAATCAGCTCGCAGTGGCGGCTTAATATTTCGAGTTGCTTAAAGCTGGCATCATCGAGAGCATTAAAATCAGACACCAAATACACTAAGCTGCCTGGTTTTGCTAAATGATTAAGGCGCTTTAGGTTATCGCTAAAGTTGTTAGTGGCTGTTTTATCAATATTGTTGAGCGCTTGCTGGTGGTTGTCGCATAAATTATGACAAAGCTTAAGCACGGCTTTTTCACGGGCGCTGGGCTTTAGCTCCAAATGCGAGTGCTGATTAAACACAATACCGCCAATTCTATCGCCGCGCTGACACGCCGACCATGCAACAAGAGCGCTTATATGCGCAGCTTGCACCGACTTTAATAGTAACTTTGAACCAAACAGCATTGAGTTTGAAAAATCAGTAAATACAAACACAGGGCGCTCTTTTTCTTCTTGAAAGAGCTTTGTGTGAGTCTCGCCGGTACGCGCAGTAACTCGCCAATCAATAGAGCGAATATCGTCACCTTGCTGATAATGTCGCACTTCGGCAAATTCCATTCCTCGGCCTTTGTGCGGTGCAAGGTATTGCCCTGTTAAGGTGTTTTTTATTTTCACCTTAGGGGCAAGTTCAAGCAATTGCGCTTTGGCTTTGTAATACATCAGCTCTTTGAGTGCTAAATTAACACCGTGGCTATGGCTCTGTTTGAGCCATGCTTGGGATTCTAATTGTTTTTGCATAACTTATGGTACGGCTACAAGTTCAACTATACGGCTTATTACTTGATCTTTAGTAATGCCATCGGCTTGGGCTTCGTAACTTAAAATAATGCGGTGACGCAGTACGTTATGCACAACAGCTTGAATGTCATCAGGTGCTACAAAGTCACGGCCTTGAAGCCATGCATGAGCACGAGCACATTTATCAAGTGCTATTGTTGCACGCGGACTTGCACCAAACTCAATCCAGCTACCTAGTTGCGCATCTAATTTAGCGCCTTCACGGGTGGCAATAATAAGTTGTACTAAATATTGCTCAAGCGGCTCTGCTAAATAAAGGCCTAATATTTCTTTACGAGCTGCAAATAAATCGCTTTGACTAATTTTTTGCATTACTGGTTGTTGCTCGTTAAGCGCTTCGCCACGTGTTAAACGTAGTATATCAAGCTCATGCTCAGCGCCAGGGTAGCCAATACTTAGGTGCAGTAAAAAGCGATCCAGCTGGGCTTCTGGTAACGGGTAAGTCCCTTCTTGCTCTAGCGGGTTTTGTGTTGCCATAACTAAAAATAGTTCGCTAAGCGGATAAGTGTTTTTACCCACGGTCACTTGGCGCTCTGCCATGGCTTCTAATAGTGCTGATTGTACTTTGGCTGGTGCACGGTTAATTTCGTCAGCTAAAATTAGGTTGTGAAAAAGAGGACCTTTTTCAAATACAAACTCGCTAGTTTGTTGGCGGTAAATATCGGTGCCTGTTACATCAGCCGGTAATAAGTCTGGCGTAAACTGTACGCGCTGAAACGATCCTTCAATACCTTTAGCAAGTGCATTAACTGCACGTGTTTTTGCAAGCCCAGGAGGGCCTTCTACTAATAAGTGACCATCAGCTAAAATAGCAATAAGTAGCGCTTGTGTAAGCTCTGGCTGGCCAATGATTTGTGTATCTAAGTACGTTTTTAATTGTGAAAATGCGTTAGCTGCCATAATAAGTGGACTGTCCTCGTCAGCTGGATTTGTACCTAATAGTGTTAGGTGATAAATACTGACCTATTTATAAGGTTTATAATTGGGTAACTCAAGAGTTAGACTGTATTTTTTAAAATAGTTCGTTATTTTTTAACGATTTTTAGCGTACCACAAAACTTTGTAAATGCGTCTAAAAAAGCCTATTGTGATAGTCGTAATTAAACACTATTTATATAAATTTGTGTTTATCTATTGGCTTTAGTACACGGGTTGTTTAGAATCGAGGAAAACAAACAGGTCAGACCTGTCAGCGGGAGAGCATAAATGTCTGAGCAAAACATACTAAAAACACCAAAGGGCGACCGTATTGCCATAGTTAGCGGCTTACGTACACCTTTTGCAAAGCAAGCAACAGCGTTTCACCATGTACCTGCACTTGATATGGGTAAATTGGTGGTTAACGAAATGCTTGAACGATTAAATTTCAACAAGTCAGAAATTGATCAACTTGTATTTGGTCAAGTAGTACAAATGCCAGAAGCGCCAAATATTGCACGTGAAATTGTATTGGGCACAGGTATGCCGGTATCGGTTGATGCATATTCTGTATCGCGCGCATGTGCTACCAGCTTTCAGGCTATTGCTAATGTAGCTGAGTCTATTATGGCGGGATCTGTAAGTGTAGGTATTGCAGGCGGCGCAGATTCGTCATCAGTACTGCCAATTGGTGTTAGTAAAAAGCTAGCAGGCAGCTTAGTTGATTTAAATAAAGCGCGTACGCTTGGTCAACGGTTAAAAATATTTTCAAAACTGCGCTTAAAAGATTTATTACCAGTGCCTCCTGCAGTTGCAGAGTACTCAACAGGCCTTTCAATGGGGCAAACTGCTGAGCAAATGGCTAAAACACATAATATTAGCCGTGAAGATCAAGATGCGTTAGCGCATCGTTCTCACTCACTTGCAACGCAAGCATGGGCTGATGGAAAGTTAAAAGATGAAGTAATGACGGCACATTTACCGCCATATAAAAGCTTTATTTCAGAAGATAACAACATTCGTAAAAACTCAACGGTTGAAGGCTACGCCAAGCTTAAACCTGTTTTTGACCGTCAGCACGGTACTGTTACCGCGGCAAATGCAACACCATTAACTGATGGTGCAGCGGCCGTACTTATGATGAGCGAAAGCAAAGCAAAAGCACTGGGTTATGAAATACTAGGTTACGTACGTAGCTTTGCATTTTCGGCAATTGGCGTAGAAAAAGACATGTTAATGGGCCCAGCTCATTCAACGCCTATTGCACTAGATAGAGCGGGTATTACGCTTGCTGATTTAGATTTAATTGAAATGCACGAAGCGTTTGCATCGCAAACACTTGCCAATATGAAAATGTTTGCTTCAGACAAATTTGCACAAGAGCATTTAGGTCGCAGCAAAGCAATTGGCGAAATTAACATGGATAAGTTTAACGTTAACGGCGGCTCTTTAGCATATGGTCACCCATTTGCAGCGACAGGTGCACGCTTAATTACGCAAAGCTTACACGAGCTTAAACGTCGTGGTGGCGGTTTAGCATTAACAACAGCGTGTGCTGCTGGTGGTTTAGGTGCAGCCTTTGTATTGGAGAGCGCGTAATGACAGATTCAGTATTTAATTTAGCGGTAGATGAAAATAAAATCGCCGTGGTAACGATTGATGTGCCGGGTGAGAAAATGAATACCCTGCGCAGCAGTTTTGCCGATGATTTAAAAGCATTACTAGAAGACGCTAAGTCGCAAAATGTAAAAGGCATGGTATTTATAAGCGGAAAAAGCGATAACTTTATTGCTGGCGCCGATGTAAAAATGCTCGATAGTGTTCAAAAGCGTGAAGATGCTTTAGCTATTAGCGAGCTATGTCATCAAGCGTTTTTTGATATGACAAAACTGCCATACACAACAGTAAGTGCGATTCATGGCGCTGCATTAGGTGGTGGTTTAGAGTTTGCTTTAGCATGTGATTACCGTGTTGGTACCGACAGTGATTTAACAAAAATTGGCTTACCAGAAGTACAACTTGGTTTACTTCCTGGTGGCGGCGGCACCCAACGCTTAACTAAAATTGTTGGTATTCAAAAAGCACTAGAGTGGATGCTAACAGGTAAACAAATTCGTCCTACGCAAGCTAAAAAAGCAGGCGTGCTTGATGATTGTGTACCGCACAGTGTGCTGTTAAAAGTTGCAAAAGAATTTGCGACTAAGAAAAAGCCACAAGCAAAAGAGCCAAAGCTCGACAATATTAGTAAATTACTAGAGTCAAACCCGTTTGGTCGTAACTTTATCTTTAAAAAAGCAAAAGAAAACGTACTTAAAAAAACGGGTGGGCACTACCCAGCACCACTCGCTATTATTAAAGCAGTGCGAGCTAGTGTAGAGCTTGATGAGCTAAAAGCGTATAAAACAGAAGCTGAAAGCTTTGCAACACTTGTAATGAGTGACGAATCTAAAGCGCTTCGCGGTATTTTCTTTGCAACCACTGAAATGAAAAAAGAGTGGCGCAATGATGACGCACCCGCAATAAGCAAAACTGCTGTTTTAGGTGGTGGACTAATGGGCGCAGGCATTGCGCACGTAAGTGCTGTTAAAGCTAAAGTACCGGTACGTATTAAAGATGTAGCAGAGCAGGGCATTAGTAATGCAATGAGCTACACCTATAAAATTTTAGATAAGCGCCTTAAACGTCGTATTATGTCTAAAGCTGATGTGCAGTTAACAATGAACCGTATTACAGGTACAACTGACTACAGTGGCTTTAAACACATTGATTTAGTAATAGAAGCGGTGTTTGAAGACCTTGCACTTAAGCAAGGTATGGTTGCAGACGTAGAGCAGCAATGCCAAGCAAATACAATTTTTGCAAGTAACACGTCATCATTACCAATATCGCAAATTGCAGCGCAGGCAGCACGTCCTGAAAATGTAATTGGCTTGCATTACTTTTCACCAGTGGAAAAAATGCCATTAGTGGAAATTATTCCACACGAAGGTACATCTCAAGAAACAATTGCCCGCGTTGTTAACTTTGCACGTAAGCAAGGCAAAACGCCAATTGTTGTAAAAGACATGGCCGGTTTTTACGTCAACCGTATTTTAGCGCCTTACTTAAACGAAGCTGCTAATTTGATGCTTGCAGGCGAGCCAATTGAAAAGATTGATGCAGCGCTTGTTGAGTTTGGTTTTCCGGTAGGCCCGCTGGCTCTACTTGATGAAGTAGGTATTGATATTGGCTCTAAAATTGCCCCAATTCTTGAAAAAGAATTAGGTGAGCGTTTTAAAGGCCCTGATGCATTTATGCGTATGATTGATTCAAAACGCCTTGGCCGTAAGTCTGGTCGTGGTTTTTATGAATACGATAAAAAAGGCAAAAAGGTTGATGAGTCAGTTTACGAACTATTGGGTGTTACCCCGGCTCCACGTTTAAACAAGAGCGAAATTGCTAAGCGTTGTGTATCGCAAATGCTTAACGAAGCAGTACGCTGTTTAGATGATGGCATTATTGCCAGCCCACGTGATGGCGACATCGGTGCAATATTTGGTATTGGTTTTCCACCATTTTTAGGTGGCCCGTTTAGCTATATGGATAAATTAGGCGCGAGTAAAATAAGCTCTGATATGTCTACATTAGCTAACAGCGATGCTAACTTTGCACCATGTGAATCACTGGTAACAATGGCAAGCTCTGGTGCTACTTTTTATAACGCAACACATGTTGAGGTTGTAGCTCCTGAAGTACAAAGCACTGAGTCACAAGAGCAAAGTGTAACTGAGCCTGAAGTTACCAAAGAGATTGAAACGAAAGAATAAAGTTTCTGCTATCTAAAAAAACCGCATTTAAATGCGGTTTTTTTATAGTTTTTATAAATAAATGAGGAGCTTAATGACATTATTTACACAAAGATTGAGCATGTACCAAATGGAAGAATCTGATTGGCCTCTTTTTCTAGCGCTTCATCGCGATCCTCAAGTCCTTAAGTATTGTTTTGATATGCCAATGGAGTCACTGGTAAGAAACCGCTTTGAGATACGCTTGCCTAAGTGGAATGCTAAATCACGTCATCCCCTGTGTTTACTCATTATTAATAATCAAACAAAACAACCTGTGGGTGTTACAGGCTTTGCCTATGACGGAAAAACCGCAGAGCTTGGTTATTTATTATTGCCAGAGTATTTTAATAAAGGCTACGCGACAGAATCCCTAAGAGCTGTGATTGACTGGGCTTGGAAAGAATGTGGTATTAGGCAGTTTAAAGCTGTCGTAACGCGTGGCAATATTGGTTCTGAAAAGGTGCTTGGTAAGTGCGGTTTAACCCATACCGATACACTTTTTAAAGTGCATACAATAGGCGATAAATTATATGACGATTTAATTTATACGCTTAAGGTGTAGGGTTTTAATGGGCTAGTAGCCTAGCCCAAAAAGTGTTTACAAGTGAAGTGAAATAGCTTTTCGGTCTTTTTCTGGCATGTTTTCTACGACTAAATTAAATGAGTTATCAATCATTCTCTCAATTTCACCTTGTGGAATTGTGCCGTCTAAAATTACAGTGTTCCATAAGCGTTTATTCATATGGTAACCAGGGATCACTGCCGGGAAAATATCACGCAATGATATTGCTTCATCAGGATCGCACTTTAAGTTAAGCCACCAAATAACCTCACCATCATCATTAGTTTGACCGTCATTGCCAATAGCAAGAGTCGCAAACATTTTATGATTCACTTTATATACATCAACCTCTTGCGCAAATGGTTTTGTAACCTGAACAAGTGGTTTTTTAACTAAATACTCATGTACTTTTTTCTGGTCCATGATCCATTCCTTGAAGTCATACTCGGTAAAGCTACCATAGCAGTTTTTTTCACATTTGATTATATGTATTTTAGTATAAATTAAAATTTTACAAGCTAATACAACATGTAGCGTAAAACCAACGTAATTTTAGTTGAACAAAATCCAGTTCGTGGTATGTTTCTGGCAATCAAAAAAATAATAGGAATTCACACATGCCAAAGGCGAGTGATGTTAAAAAAGGTACTGCTATTGACTTCAATGGCCGCGTTTTAGTTGTAAAAGATATTGTGCGCTCTGTGCCGCAAGGTCGTGCTGGTGGTAGTTTATACCGTATGCGTTTATACGATGTGGTAACCGGTGGTAAAGTTGACGAAACATTCAAAGACAGTGACATGCTAACGCTGGCTGATTTAACACGCCGTGAAGTAATGCTATCGTACATTGATGGTGACGAGTATGTGTTCATGGATAATGAAGATTACACGCCTTATAACTTAAGCAAAGATGCTATTAGCGAAGAAATTTTATTTGTTAATGAAGAAACACAAGGCGTACACGTAATTGTTATTGATGGCGCGCCAGTAGGGCTTGATTTACCGTCAAGTGTTGAACTTGTTGTTGAAGAAACAGACCCATCTATCAAAGGTGCATCTGCGAGTGCTCGTTCAAAACCTGCACGTATGTCTACTGGCTTAAATATTTCTGTGCCAGAGCATATTTCAACAGGTGACCGTATCCGTATTAATACTGTTGAACACAAATTTATGGGTCGTGCTGAAAAGTAACCCTTAAATTATAATTTTAAAAGCCGAACCTGTATTTAACAGCTTCGGCTTTTTTGTGCGCGCGGGGGATTTGTTGCTTTAAATTTAATCACGTTAGCGTTAGAATAAGTGCCGTATTTTTGAGCAACTTTAAAGGGTAATTTTGTTTATAGTTTTACTAAGCAGTGCATTTATAGCTTTAATGTATTTAGAAGCCATTAAAAAAGGTATGCCAATTAAGCGATGGCTTATTTTAGGCGGTTTACTTGGGCCTGTGGCCTGGTGCTTATTTAATCTACATTATCGTCGTGCTTTAGTAAGAAATGTAGGTATAAATGCGTGTATATGGCGCCCTTAATTTATCGACGCCACATTTTTATTTTTTCTAATTAAGCTTGGGGCTGCTTTAGTTTGTTGCTGCTTTAAAAATTCAGTAAATTCACTTTTTGATAGTGGCTTAGAATAGTAATAACCTTGTACTGTTTCGCAATTAAGCTTTTTAAGTATATCAATTTGATGAGCTTGTTCTACACCTTCAGCAACTACATGCAAATCAAGATTATGCGCAATAGTGACTATTGAGTCGACCATATTACGCCCACGTTCGTTGGTCATGTCATCTATAAATGCTTTATCTACTTTAAGTGTATTAAGCGGAAATTGCTTTAAATACGCTAATGATGAATAACCAGTACCAAAATCATCCATTGCTAAATGAATACCTCGGGCACTTAACGAACGCATAATTGCAATGGCTTCTTTAGGGTCGTCCATTACAGTACCTTCTGTTATTTCAAGCTCTAAAAAGTAAGAAGGTAATTCGTTTTTTTGCAAAATAACGTCAATACGAGAAGTTAAATCGGGGAGGCTAAATTGCTTTGCTGATAAGTTGACAGCTACTCGGCCGCTAAATAAACCGCTATCTAGCCATTCTTTTACGTCTCTGCAGGCTTTGTTTAATACAACTTCGCCAATTTCAATTATTTGGCCCGTTTCCTCGGCTATGGGTATAAACACGCCTGGGCTAATAATACCTTTTTTGGGTGTAATAAAGCGTACTAATGCCTCCATTCCGGTTAGCTTGCCTGTGCGAATATTCATTTTTGGTTGGTAGTACACTTCAAAATGATCTTCTTTTAAACCAAAGCGCATAAGGTTTTCTATTTGCAGTCGTTTAACGGCTTGGCGGTTCATCGTGTCGTTAAAAAATAGGTAGCTATTACCTTTCTTTTTAGCATGATACATCGCAGTATCTGCATTCTTTAAAAGCAGTTCAGGCGTATTACCGTCTTCTGGAAATAATACAATGCCTACACTTGAGGTGATTGCCAGTTCGTGGCCAGCCATTTTAAATGGTGTAGCAATGGCTGCTAAAAACTGTTTTGCCATACGTGTAATTACATGTATGTCGTTAGTGTCAGACATTACAAGAGCAAACTCATCGCCGCCTAAACGATAAAATACATCATTTTCGCGGGTTAGTTTATTTAAGCGCATTGCTAGTTTAGCTAATAAGCTGTCACCTAGTTGATGCCCTAACGAGTCATTTATTTTTTTAAAGTTATCTAAATCGAATACAAGCAAGGCGTGATGCGAGTTGAGCTTTACTAGCTTTTGCAAATCAGTAAAAAATAAATTTCGGTTAGGCAGACTAGTTGTGCGATCTCGATTCGATAAGTTATGTAACTGCGATTCGGCTTTTTTACGCTCTGTTAAATCTGAATAAACAACGACATAATTAGTTATTTGATTTTGATCGTTTTTAATTTCATCTATCGATATTTCTATAGGCAATAAAACACGCTCACTATTACGAAGCTTCACTTCTTGTTGGATATGTTCGCGCTCTTTTACTATTTCAATAATTCTGTTTGTGTAGCTTGGCTCATACCCAGATAGGTTGAAATCTTTTCCTAAGTATTGCTCGCGTACGCCACCAAACAAGGTTAAAAAACTCGGGTTTATATCAACCAGTTTAAAGTTTTTATCGTAAATTGCTAAGGCGTCAGTGAGTGATTCAACACATTTAGCAAAAAGGTTTAAGCGCTCTTCCGTTGATTTTAACTGTGATATATCGCGAACGGTACCTGTCATTCTAAGGGGTGATAAGTTGGCGTCTTTTTCAATTATTTTTCCGCGATCGAGTACCCAATGCCAACGACCAAATGTATCTTTGATTCGGTAGGTGGCTTCAAAAAAAGCAGACTGCTCTGCAAAGTGTACTTTTAACAAGTGCTCAACGTTATTAATATCGTGAGGGTGAATAAGGCCTTTGTTTGGCGGAAACCCCATAAAGGTAGTCGAATCCATTAAGTACTTATCGTTAATACGAATAACTTCGCCTGTTTTTATGTTCCAGTCCCAAAGTGTATCGCCGCTACCTTCTACAGTACTTTTAAGGCGTTTTTCCGAAAGACGGAGTTGACGGCGTGAGCGTCTAAGTTTGTGGATTACAAATAACAGGTAGGGCAAAGCAAGCGCTATAATGGCGCTTGCTAGTATAAGTATATTGTCGGAGTTGTAATTAAATGATGACTCAAAGGCAAAAAGCTCAAATGAGTAAGCAAGTACTACAAGCATGCTTAGTTTTATTATTATTTTTATCATTTTTTTATTACTTCTAATTTACAAATGATAATTTAAAACAAGCTAAACCTAGTGTCAAAGAGATTGAGAGTAAACGGGCATATTTTGAGATTTATTGACTTTTGCCGAGCTTAAAAGCTCATATCTTGGTCTATTATCATCAAATAGGCTTAGTGCATAAACTTTTAGTTCTTTTAGGGTTAGCGCATTTAAGGCATCTAAAAGTCGTTGTTGCATATGAAATTCATGATCTCTATTACCTATAGCAAGCCATAACCGTTGTGAGCGTAGGCGCAGGTTTTTATCTTTTTCTGCAATATGAGTACTAAGGCCGTGTTTTTGCTGTTGCCAATCGTTTTCATCAAGTGCATCAATGTTATCAAGGTAGTTTTTAATAAAACGGTTATGTCGATGCAATAAAGTTTTTGCATCAAACTTAGGTGACTGCACATAAAATGCTATACCAGCACGCGTATTAAATGGTGCATAACCTGCGCCTACTAAGTAGCCAAGTTGCTGTGTAGTTCGTAATTCATTAAAGTAATCTTGATTAATTAAATGATTTAACGCCATCATTTTTACTTTTTCGGCCACGCAATCCGTTTGCGCTTGATAGTAAATAACCATTGCATGGTCGTTACAAGGAAGCTCTAGCTCGTAGCGAGTTACTTTTTTAATTTCAAAAAGAGGGCGTCTTAAATCTTCAATTATGGTTGCGTTTTTTAAGTGATTTGCGACCTTTTTTTGAAAGGCTATTGCATCACTTTGCTGCCAGTTACCATGTAAAAATGATTCAACATGTAGTGCTTTAAAAAAGTCTGTTCTGAACTCATTAAATTGCTGAAAACAGGTGTTTTTTAATGCCGATGCAAGCTCCCCAGGTTGTGGGTTCCAAGGCATTATTTTTGCGCCTAAAATGCTAAATAACTCACTGACTGGTTTGTTTTGGTTGCTATTGCGCCAATGCCTTACAAGCTGTTTTTTATATTCAGCAAAGCGTTTTGCACAAATTTCTACATTAAACAAAGCATCTATTAATTGATCAACTAGCTCTAACTGGCTAGATGAAAGCCCCGCAGTATGTAAAGTTAACCCACCTTGATGCGAGGTTAAGTGGTAGCTAAGTCCCGCAAGTTCTGCTGGATAAAATTGCTCGCCCACACTATCCATAAATAAATCTGTAAATAAGCGGGTGAGTGCCATATGTTTTACATCTTTTACGGCAAAATCAGAATCCATGGCCAAATAAAAATGGCCTTTAGCAACACGAAATGTGTTGTCTTGTTTAAACCAAAAGTCAAAACCGGGTTCTTTTACTAATAACTCGGGTTTTGTTTGTGGTTTTACGACATCAAATAACACCACTTCTTTTGTTAAATAAGGATTAGCTGTAGGTAGCAGCATTTCGCTCAACGGCTTATTTATCTCGCTAAGGGCATCAAGCCAACTAGGTGAAATATGTTCTACTTTATATGGTGTGTTGTACCATGCCGTTTTATGTTCAGGCTCTACATCTGGATGTATAAGTACGATGCGCATATTATGTGGCGTTAACCACTGCATGGCCATTTCGTGGGTCGCTTTTTTAAAGCCTTCCATTAAATAGTCGCCTTGCACGTAGTTTGCTTCATCGTAATGCTGCATATTAATGCTTAAATTACTGACCCAATCAATCAGGCGTGACTTTTCTTGGTTATCGAATGCTATTTGTAATAGATTTTTTTTATCTTGGTATAAGCGTGGCAATTTTTCGGTGTTATCGTTAATTAAGCAAATGTATTCAAACACCATTTCAATAATGTCTTCGAAGTATTCAATACCTTCATCGGTAAGCGCTAAGCTAATATTAAAATCTTTAAAGTTGCTGCCATTAATACCACCGCCAGCAGAAAGTGCATTGATCCAGCCTTGCTCTTTTAAAATAGAATAAAGAGAACCCGCGCCTTCATAGCCAAGTAAGTGGGCAATAAAACTTACTGTTTTATGGCGATAAAAGTCGTCAATATTAGGCATAGCAAAACTTATAATAAGTTTTTGCATATGCTTATGTGGCTCAATATGGAGTATTTTTCCTATGTCTTGTTTGCGATAAAGTGGCTCACTGATCTCTGGCTTTTTAAGGTTTTTGTTGCCGTTAATTGCGCCAAAGTAAGTTTGAGTCCAGCTTTGTAGTGTATCTAGTGTTTCGTTTGCGCAAATAACTAAAGTCATCCACTGAGCTTGGTACTGGCTATTAAAAAAGTCACGAAGCTCATCACTAATACATCGCTCTCTGTCAGCTAAGGTTTGTAGGTTTCCTACAGAAAATTTAGCAAATGGATGAGCAGGGTTTACCGTTTCTTTGTGGGCTTGATAAATACGGCGACCGTCGTCTTTTATTTTTAGTTTAAACTCGGCTTCAATTGCGTTACGTTCTTTTTCTGTTTCGGCTGAATTTAAAAGAGGCGCAATAAAAAAGCGGCTAAATTGGGTAAGTGCTTGTTCAAATTCTTGATTGTTAATATCAAAAAAGTAACAGGTATGCTCAGTGCCGGTCCACGCATTGGTGTTGCCGCCAGCTTGCGAAACAAAATTATTAAAACTACCTGAATCTGGATACTGGTCAGTGCCTAAAAAAAGCATGTGCTCTAAAAAGTGTGCTAGGCCTTGCCTATCAAGAGGGTCGTCAAAATGTCCGGCGTTAACTGCCATTGATGCTGCCGCTTTTGTAGAATCTTTATCTTGCACTAATAGTACTTTTAGACCATTGTCCAGTGTAAAGGCGCGGTATGCTCTGTTATCATTGCGGCTGATATTCAAATGATGCTCCTGAAACTAAACGTTTACTTGTTAACAACAGATGATGGCTTCAGGAAAGCGAAGTACAGCTTAAAGATTTACCTGAATCTCATGAAAGAACTATTTTAGAAATAAATAGATTTATATTGTTAATATAGCTGACAAACGGGCAAACTGGCTACTGTTTTATATTCTTTAATCGGTTGATTTTTTATGAAAACAATCCTAATAATGCGCCACGGCGAAGCAACACCCATGCAGGCTGATGATGCAGGTAGAAATTTAACCCAAGCAGGGCACGATGAAGCTGAAAAAATGGGCCTTTGGCTCAGTAAAGCACATTACCCTGATGCACTGTTAGTTAGTCCTTACATTCGAGCACAGCAAACAGCTGCAGGTGTGGCTAAAAATAACGTATTTAAATTTAGCGAAACCACGTCTGATATAATTCCCGAAGGCAAACCTCAAATTGCTGCTGACTACATCGAAACACTTATTGCTACTCACCCCCAATGCAATACATGGCTTGTTGTATCACATATGCCTATTGTAAGTTATTTAGTGGACCAGTTAAGCCCTGGCAATATGCCCATTTTTAATACGGGTGCTGTTGCTGTTATTAGTTACGATGAGCAAACCCAGCGTAGTAGTTATTTAAGTATAAATGCCCCAGAAAACGTTTAAATATAAATAATTGAGTAAAGTAAAATGACAATAGAGCGTTTACAAACAGGTGCGCGCATGAGCCGCATTGTAAAACATAACGGCACTGTGTATTTATGTGGGCAGGTATGCGCCGACGCACAAAAAGGTATTAAAGAGCAAACTCAAACTATGCTTGATAAAGTAGAGGCATTGCTTGATGAAGCGGGAAGTTCAAAAGAACATATGCTTAGCGCGACTATTTATGTAAAGAGCATGGAATACTTTGCTGATATGAATGCAGTATGGGATGCATGGGTACCCGATGGTTATGCACCAGCACGTGCCTGCATAGAAGCTAAAATGGCACGTGATGCACTGCTTGTTGAAATTTCAGTCGTTGCAGCTTTAAAAGAATAATAGCTTTAATGACTTGCTCCCCCGTTGTACTCATCACTGGCTCTAGTCGAGGTATTGGCGCAGCTACCGCATTATATTTTGCAAAGCACGGTTATAATGTTTGCATTAATTATAAAGCAGATTTAGCTAGTGCAATATTGGTGGCAGAAAAAGTAAAGCAATTAGGCGTTGAGGCTGAAGTAATTCAAGGTGACGTGTCACTAGAGGCTGACGTTTTAGCTTTATTTATGCATATAGATAAAGTCTTTGGTCGACTTGATGTACTAATAAATAACGCCGGTATTTTAAAACCACAAATGCCTTTGTTAGAAATGAGTGCTGAGCGCATAAACGAAGTTTTGACTACAAATATTACCAGTGCTTTTTTATGTAGCCGTGAGGCAATAAAGCGAATGGGAAATGGCGGTAGTATTGTTAATGTATCATCAGGGGCCGCTAAAACGGGCTCTCCTAATGAGTACATTGATTATGCAGCATCTAAAGGTGCAATGGACACATTTACTATTGGCTTGGCAAAAGAGGTGGCAAGTAAAGGTATTAGAGTTAACTCGGTTAGACCTGGGCTTATTTACACTGATATGCATAGCGATGGCGGCGAAAAAAATCGAGTCGATCGTCTTAAAAGTAAATTACCCCTTGGCAGAGGCGGTACACCCGAGGAAGTTGCTGCAGCAATTTACTTTTTAGCTTCAGAGCACGCTTCTTTTACAACGGGTAGCTTTGTTGATGTAGCCGGCGGTTTGTAAGCTAAAGTAATAAAGCTAGCCAAAACGTAAAGCTAATAACACTTAAGATAGTAGAAAGTACGACAGCCCCAGCAAGAGTAGCTTCATGCTGCTTTATTTGAGTCGCAATAAGATAAGCATTTACGCCAACAGGGGACGCACTTAAAAGTACTAATACATTGAGTATTTGCGTGTCTAGCTTAAATACATAAGTGCCTACCAATAAAACTAACGCAGGCAATAAAAATATTTTTAAAATTGATGCTATTAACGCCGGTCGCCAATTTGTAGCTATTTTATAAAAAGCTAAATTTGCACCAAGTACAAATAGCGCACAGGCAATTGCTGGTTTAGCTAATAGCTCCAAACTATTTGCTAAGTCGGTGAACAGTGTTACTCCTAATATGTTTAATATAAGCCCGCACCCAATACTCAGTACTATTGGATTTAACACCATACTTTTCCCAAAATGCGACCACGAAAATTTATCGCTACTGCCTTTAGCGCCTATTAAAAAAGTAAGTGCAAATAACAATGTGCTATGAAAAGTAATGATCATAAACGCAATGGCTATCATCTCTTTGCCAAGCGATGCAATAACAATAGGAATACCCACTAACACCATATTTGAATAGCTAGAAGCAAGTCCAAAGACGCCGTGTTGTTGGTAATTTTTTAAATACTTTTTATTTAAATAAAAGCGATCAATTAAAATACCCACCCCAAACACGCTCAGAACGGGTATGTAAAAACTCAAAAATGCAAAAAGGCTAATGCTTTGCTGTAAGTTAATTTGCGACATATTTAACAATAAAAAAGCAGGCAAACTAATATAAAAAGTAAATTTACTTAAGCCTGCAATATGCTGCTTTTCGAAAAATTTTAATCGGCAACAGCTATAACCAAACGCAACAATAAAAATGAGTGGAAAAATAATCGAAAAAATATGCACGAAGTTACATCCTAGTAATAGCTAAAGTTAGCGTCTAAATTCATCACTTTGCGGTAAATTAATTAGTATGAGTACAGCGCCTCTACCACCATATTCGAGAGGGGCTTGGTGCATCGCTATTACGTCAGGGTGCTGTACTAAGTACTGGGGCACTTTGTGCTTTAGTACGCCGCCGCCAATACCGTGCACTACACACGCACAATAGTAATGCTGCTTTTTACATTCGTGAATGAGTCCAGCGAGTTCGTCTTTAGCAAGTTCTTTATTTAAGCCATGTAAATCTAGCGTCAAATCGGGTGCAAAGTCACCACGGCGAAGCTGTTTAGCTAGGAAAGTATCTTGGCCTGGTTTTACATATTTAACCGTGCCGTGGGTGTCTATATCGGGAATATAAACGTCTGAGAAGAAAAATTCAGATTGAGCCTGCTTTTTTTGCTGGGCAAATTGCTTAGCTTGTGACACCTTAGGCTTTGTATCAAAACGATGAGTATCTTGTTTAAATACTTTGGCGCCTGTGATCGTTTGACGAAATAAGCTTATGTCGTCATTGCTTAGGGACGAATGTGATGGAGTGTCTTTTTTCATAACTATTACCTAAACAAAAAAACGTAAAAACGCAGCGCAAAAGGCGGTACAATACTTAAATGAGGGGCAATTGTAATTTGCCCAGCGCAGATAGGCAATGCAATCGTCTTAAAGACTCAAAACAGTCAGTAAGCTAATACAGGTAAAAATATATGAGCGATTTACAAATAGAAGAAGCAACACTCGAAGAAGCCGTTGCAGAACTGTCAACTTTACATGACTGGTTACGTTGGACTACAAGCCAATTTGCAAGTAGTAGTATATTTTTTGGACACGGTACAGATAACGCATGGGATGAAGCTGTAAGCTTATTACTGCCTGCGCTTAGCTTGCCTGTTGATGCGCCAAAAGAATTAATGCACGCGCGTTTAACAAGCACAGAAAAAAACCGACTTGCGGGTCTTATTGCAGAACGTATTAACGACTGCACACCAGTACCTTACTTAACAAACATTGCATGGTTTGCGGGTATGCCATTTTATGTGGATGAACGTGTACTTATACCTCGCTCACCGTTTGCTGAGCTTATCAGCAACCGCTTTACACCCTGGCTTGAAGAGCCACAATCGGTTAACCGCATATTAGATTTATGTACGGGGTCGGGTTGTATAGCAATTGCACTTGCTCAAGCTTTTGAGGAAGCACAAGTTGATGCGGTAGATATATCGTATGAAGCGCTTGAAGTGACAGACATTAACATTAACGATTACATGTTAAGTGATCGTGTGTTACCCATTCAGTCTGATGTATTTAGCGGTGTACCAGGTCAAAAATACGACCTAATAGTTGCAAACCCACCGTATGTTGATGCAGAAGATATGGCTGACCTGCCACGCGAATTTCATCATGAACCAGAGCTTGGGCTTGCATCAGGCCACGATGGTTTAGATGTAACCCGTACTATTTTAAGTGAAGCGAGTGAACACCTAACTGATAACGGTTTGTTATTTGTAGAAGTTGGTAACTCTATGGTACATATGGATGCACTGTATCCGGGCGCGCCGTTTGAATGGATTGAATTTGAACAAGGCGGCTTAGGTGTATTTGTAATTAGCAAAAAGCAGCTAGATGAGTATTTTGCAAAATAAGTAAAAAATGAATAGCCAAGCCGTGTGCTTGGCTATTGGTAGTCATTAGGAATGAGGAAAGTTAATGGCAGGTAATAGCATTGGACAGTTATTTAAAGTGTCCACCTTTGGTGAGAGCCACGGCGTTGCATTAGGCGGCGTTGTTGATGGTACTCCCGCAGGTCTTGAAATCACAGAGGCCGACTTACAAATTGATTTAGATCGCCGAAAACCAGGCCAAAGCCGTTATACAACGCAGCGCCGCGAAAGCGATCAAATAAAAATATTAGCAGGCGTTTTTGAAGGTAAAACCACAGGTACCAGCATTGGTTTATTAATTGAAAACACCGATCAACGTTCGCAAGATTACGGCAAAATTAAAGATGTATTTCGCCCAGGTCATGGCGATTACACGTATTGGCATAAGTACGGCCTGCGCGATTATCGTGGTGGCGGCCGTTCGTCTGCACGCGAAACCGCTATACGCGTAGCGGCAGGTGCTATTGCTAAAAAATACTTAAAGCAATTTCATGGTATTGAAGTTAAAGCATGTTTAAGTCAGCTTGGCCCTATTAAGGCGGAAACGTTTGACTGGGATGAAGTGGAAAATAACTTATTCTTCTTCCCTGATGCAAGTAAGCTCGAAGCGCTTGACGAATATATGCGTGACCTTAAAAAGCAAGGTGACTCAGTTGGTGCTAAAGTAAAAGTAGTGGCAAGCAATGTACCTGTTGGTCTTGGTGAGCCAGTATTTGACCGCCTTGACGCTGAACTTGCACACTCATTAATGAGTATTAACGCAGTTAAAGGCGTTGAAATTGGTGATGGCTTTGACGTAGTTGAGCAAAAAGGCTCTGAGCATCGTGATGAACTAACCCCTGAAGGTTTTACATCAAATCATGCAGGTGGCGTACTTGCGGGTATTTCGACAGGGCAAGATATTATTGCTTCTATTGCGCTAAAACCAACGTCGAGCATTACTATTCCAGGTAATAGCATTAATACAAGCAACGAAGCGGTAGAGATGATCACTAAAGGTCGTCACGATCCGTGTGTGGGTATTCGTGCAATCCCGATTGCTGAGGCAATGATGGCTATTACCTTAATGGACCATTTACTGCGTCAACGCGGACAAAATCCGCATGTAAATCATCAGCACGGGCCAATTAACGGCTCAGTGTAAGTGTTTATAATTATAAAAAAACGCGGACTACCGCGTTTTTTTATGTCTGTAATTTAGTTTAAAGCCTTTCAGGAGTTGTTCAAGTAGGCCCTATATACTGCAAGAAGGAGGGTAGTAATCATGAACGATAATATTAATGAACACTCACAAATAAAAGCCCAAGCTGCAATAGCCCGCTTAGAGCGATTCAGTAAGTTAACTGATAGCAGCATTGGCATTCCTTTTACTAAATTTAATATAGGTTTGGAGGCTGTGATTGGTTTAATTCCCGTTATAGGTGATGCCGCAGGGCTAATTTTATCAAGTTATGTGCTGATAGAAGCCCAGCGTTTAGGTGTGAGTAAACGTATAAAAACTAAGATGATTATCAATATGCTCATAGACTTTGTGGGCGGTTTAGTGCCATTTTTTGGTGATATTTTTGATGCCTTTTTTAAAGCTAACACGCGTAATACACAACTATTAAAAAAGCATTTAAACAAGCAGTTGAGTGAGTAATTAATAGCTTTAAGTAACCGTTAGCAAAGAGACTTTAAACAAAATGTTGTTGGTTGTTAAATCACCTAGTAAGGTAGGAGCGTCTATTCACTTTGGTATCTACAATATGCAATTATTTATCGGTAATAAAAACTACTCTAGCTGGTCATTACGCGCATGGTATTTAATGAGTAAATTTGATGTTGAGTTTAGTGAAACCCAGCTGGTACTCGACACCCCCGACTTTTACAATGAACTAAAAAAGACCTTTGCTTTGCAAAAAGTCCCAGCGTTAATTGATGGCGATTTACAGGTATGGGATTCGCTAGCAATTTGTGAATATATTAACGATGCTTACTTATCAGGCGCTGCATGGCCAAAATATATTACCCAAAGAGCTAAAGCGCGTGCACTAAGCGCTGAAATGCATTCAGGCTTTATGGCACTGCGCAGTGAAATGCCAATGAATATAAGAGCAACCCGTAAAGTAGACCTATCGAGCGAAGCACTAAAAGACATAGCCCGTATAGACGAGATATTTGCACAGCAACAAGATGTGTTTCCAAATGAGTGGTTTTTTGGTGACTTTAGTATTGCTGATGCCATGTATGTGCCTGTTGTACTGCGCTTAAAAACCTATCAAATTACGTTATCGCCAGAGGCACAGCAATATTGTGACTTTGTGATGCGCTGCCCCGTATTGCAAGCATGGATCACTCAGGCATTAACCGAGACCGATATTGTAGAGTGTGATGAAGCAGGAACGCCTGTATAATTATTGTTTTTATATGGCATGTTTTATGCCTTAAAATCATAAGTTTAAACTAGGCAGCTCATGTATCTAAATCACCCAAGGTATGGCAATACACCAATAACTACCAATACCCCAGTGACAATAGAGGCGATAGAGAATGCGCACTGGCGTTACTCGAGCCTTAAATACTTCCCTAATACGGTAATATTGGCTGATATAAAAAAGCAAAACTATGCCATTTATCCTCGGGCACTTTATATTGATATTGAAGAGAAGTGCGGGACTTGCTCTAAGGCATTTATTTTTTTTGCTCAAGAGCAGCAATATTGGTTTGAAACATTAAGATTTTGGGTCGATTCACACTGTACTCATTGCTTTGAATGCCGTAGACATGCCAGATATATACTAACTCTACGTAAACGGTACGATATGTTAACTAGCTTAGCCAATAAAACCTCTAGTGAAAAAACGCAGCGTAAAGAACTTGCCAATACTCTTTACTGTTTAGGTATTATTAAAAATATCAATAAAGTGAAAGATTAGTCCGCTTATATTTTACTATCACGCCTTATTTTTACTTTAGTTGTAAAAGCCCGTACAATTCGTCTCGTTTTTACTGCGCAAAATAGCGCTGCAACCGAGAAAAATTAGCCTAATTTTATGCATCAAATAGCTGATCTAATTTCAATTTTTGAACGCACTTTTTATCAAAGTCATAATACATGTCTGATAAAAGGCGATTTTGAACCTGTGTATTTACCAGCAACAGAGCACGTGCCATATCACCAAGTTGTATTTGCGCATGGTTTTTATGCTAGTGCATTACATGAGGTTGCACACTGGTTGGTTGCAGGCGATGAACGTCGTTTATTAGAAGATTACGGCTATTGGTATTGTCCTGATGGGCGCGACAAACAAAAACAAGCTGAGTTTGAAAACGTAGAAGTAAAGCCTCAAGCTATAGAGTGGTTATTAAGCACCGCAGCAGGGTTTAATTTTAATGTGTCGGTGGATAACTTAAACGGCGAGCAAACATGTCGGTTTGATTTTCAGCAGCGAGTACATGCACGCGTATTATCGTTAATCGAAAATGGCTTTAACTCTCGTACAGAGTCACTTTTAAAAGCACTCTCTGATTTTTATAATACACAGTGGCCATTAACAGCGCAGCAATTTAATTGGCAACACCCAAAGGAGCTTTGTAATGGCGTTTAAATTAGGTTTAATTGTAAACCCAGTAGCGGGTTTAGGCGGCACAGTTGCCTTAAAAGGTAGTGATGGCGCACACACAGCCGCTAAAGCAATCGAATTAGGTGCAGAACCAAAAGCAAATAGCCGTACAAAAGCAGCGCTTGAAGTGCTATTGCCTTATAAAGAGCGCTTAACCATTTACACCGTTAACGGTGACATGGGTGAGCAAACAGCAAAAGCCTTGGGCTTTAATGTAGAGGTTGTATACAACTCTGAAGTAATAACAACCCCAGATGACACAGAACAAGCAGCAAAAGTACTTAAAGACTCAGGTGTTGATTTAGTTTTATTTGCTGGAGGCGATGGTACAGCGCGTAATATTTGCCATGCAATAGAGGATACCGTTCCGGTACTTGGTATTCCTGCAGGCTGTAAAATTCATTCTGGTGTATACGCTATTACACCAAAAGCTGCAGGGCGCGTAGTCGAAATGCTGGTTAAGGGGGAGTTAGTTACCTTAGCTGATGCAGATGTAATGGATATAGATGAAGATGCCTTTAGACAAGGCACAGTAAAAGCAAAGCGCTACGGCGAAATGCAAACACCTAGCGAAGTACGCTATATGCAAGCGGTTAAAAATGGCGGCAAAGAAACCGACGAACTCGTACTTGCCGACATTGCTGCGCATGTTGTATCGCAAATGGATGAAGACACATTTTATATAATGGGTAGCGGCTCAACGGTTGAGGCCATAATGGAAGAAATGGGACTTGAGAATACGTTGCTTGGCGTTGATTTAATAAAAGATCAAACCTTAGTTGCTCAAGATTTAACGGCGAAGCAATTACTTGAGCTTACTCATGAGCAAAGTACTAAGTTAGTCATTACGCTCATTGGCGGGCAAGGGCATATATTTGGCCGTGGTAATCAGCAATTGAGCCCTGCGCTTATACGTGCAATTGGCAAAGAAAACATTATTGTAGTAGCAACAAAAACAAAACTACAAGCGCTTAATAACCGCCCCCTTATTTGTGACACCGGCGATGGCGAATTAGATGATGAATTAACGGGTTATATTAAAGTAACCACCGGATTTAACGACCATATTATGTATGCAGTAGGGCACCAAAACCTTGAAAATACAGGTGCTTTGCAAAACCAGGAGATTAATAAATGAGTTTAGTGAACTATATCGATGCAGCCCAGCAGTACTTCGATGATTTAGTAATAAAAGCAACTGACGATGAGTTATTTGCAGGCGGCTATTTACGAGGTCATTTTGATCTTGCAGTTGGTTATGCCGAAGTAGAAAAGCTGACAATCAGTATAGATGAGCTAAACGAAACTGTAGAGCAAAGCTTAGTAAAAGCATATCGCAACGGCGAGCTTAACGAAGAAGATAAGACATTAGTTGCACGCTTGTGGGAAGAAGTTAAAGCCCTCGCTTAAAAGTAAGTGGCACAAAAAACACGATTTGTTTATCACTATCGTGTTTTTTTGTGTCCAAAACTTTTAAAGCAGATTTTTATGTTAATTTACTGTTTTGTTTTTATGCGATATTGTTACTAAAAATAAATTTTAGGAACAATAAAAATGAATAATAATCAAGACGCTTTACCTTCAGGGGTTGTTGCGCGTTTTTTAAATTTTGTTGAGCGGGTTGGCAATAAGCTTCCAGATCCAGCCGTAATATTTCTGTTTGCAATGTTATTAATTTGGTTTTTGTCGTGGTGGTTTTCAGGTGTAAGCTTTGATGCAATAGACCCACGTACCGGTGAAGCGATTATTATTAATAATATGCTGGCAAGTGATTCGCTCGCTACTTTTTTATCCTCTATGGTAAAAACCTTTACCGGCTTCGCTCCCTTAGGTGTCGTTTTAGTAGCTATGTTAGGTGTAGGTGTTGCAGAGCATTCGGGCTTCATTAATACCGGTCTTAAGTTAATGCTTAAAGTTACTCCTAAAAAGCTATTAACGCCTTCAATCATTTTAGTAGCCATTGTGAGCCATACCGCTACTGACGCAGGTTATGTATTAGTTATTCCACTTGCCGGTGTTATATTTTATGCTGCAGGACGCCATCCGCTTGCGGGTATTGCAGCGGCATTTGCAGGAGTCAGTGGTGGTTTTGGGGCTAACTTTATTCCATCAGGGATTGATCCATTGCTACAAAGCTTTACCCAAAGTGCGGCGCAAATAATTAATCCTGCAATGACAATTAACCCGTTAAATAACTGGGCATTTGCTTCAGCATCTAGCTTATTTATTGTGGCATTGGGCTGGTACATCACCGATAAAATTATTGAACCACGTTTACAAAAAACAGCGGTTGATGGTGCTAAAGAGGATTTACCTGTATTTGAAGATGCACGTAGTGATGAAAAACGTGCCTTTTATATAGCCAGTACCGTGATGATTGCAGGACTTGCGTTATTAGCATTTGTCTCTGCTCCAGACGATTCTGCAATGCGCAGTAGTGACGGATCCCTTACTAATTTTAGCTCTCCTTTAATGCAATCAATTGTACCACTAATATTTTTACTTTTTTGGCTACCTGGCACAGTATATGGTTTTACGGTAGGTACCTTTAAAACTTCAAAAGATATGATTGATGCAATGAGTAAAGCGATGAGCGGCATGGCATATTATATCGTCATGGCATTTTTCTGTTCGCTATTTATTGCTGCATTTAGTAAATCAAATTTAGGTGCATTACTCGCAATCGAAGGTGCGCAGTTATTAAAGGCAATGGAATTGCCAAGTGCAGTAACGGTTGTGGGCATTATCTTTTTAACTGGCTTTGTTAACTTGTTTGTAGGTTCAAGTTCAGCAAAATGGGCGTTACTTGGCCCTATTTTTGTACCGATGTTAATGCAACTTGGCATTTCGCCAGACTTAACTCAAGCCGCTTATCGTGTAGGTGACTCAAGTTCTAATATTATTACACCGTTAATGCCTTATTTCCCATTAGTGGTGGTGTACTGTCAAAAGTATGTGAAAGGCACAGGTATAGGTACTTTAATTGCTATTATGCTACCGTACTCAATCGCCTTTATGATTGGCTGGAGTATCTTTTTATTAGGTTACTGGGCACTTGGTATTCCACTAGGGCTTGATGCCAGCTATGTTTACCCGGCGCTAGCGCCTTAATAAAGTATAAATATTAAGAGCTTATATTAGCCCTGCCACGAAAATGACAGGGCTTTTTTATAAGCTTTAACTTTGTAAGCCAATGATGGCTATCTTTCTAGCCCTCTGACAATATAACCAAAATAGCTAGCTTCACCGATTACATAAACATAGTGCCCTTTACTATTGATAATGGATGATTTCTCTTCATACCACCGAAGCTCGTGTATTTGCTTTGTTTTAGGATCTAAAAAAGATAAACGTGTACAACTATTTTCATAATCACTGCCGCACTCTTCAACGTCTGTCAGGATATATTCTTTATACCAATAATCACTTTCAGTGAAATAAGCAAACAGCTTTATTGGAAGGGCTAAATAGATATAAAATATTGCGTATATTAAAAATGGAGCCGCCAAATAGCCTAAAATAAATGAAGCTAGGTTCTTTATTCCTGAAATATTATGCTTAAATGATTCTCTATATTTACTGCATTGCTTATATTTTTTGAATACAAGCATATTCAAATAGATAAATAGTGCACCTGAAATAATAGGGATAATCCAAAAAATAGTAATGTCATATTTTTTATTTGCAATAAATGGAGGGTCTGTAAAGTCTATTACAATTGGAATAGCCATGAATAAAATAAGAGGGCTTAGTAGCGCTATGATTGGTAGGTATTCATATAATTTTTTCATATCAGTGATCCTTACTGTCAAAAATATTATTTTTTTACAAAGCCTGGCGCATTATTTAGTAAATGTTGATGACTAGTTTGGTAGTCTACATAAAAATGACTGCTTCATCCTCAGCTAGTGAGTTAACAACAGTTGAGTACCAATCTATGTATTGAAGTTGCTCTTTTGTAGGAGAATATTTTTCAAGTTTGAAGTAGTTAATAAAGTCATTGCATAAATCTTCAGTTGTATTCTTCTCAGACCATGTCAGTTTGCTGCTAGAGTTGATGCTACCATAAGTAATTAGATCGTTAGTTGGCCACTTCCCATCTTTAGTGTGACCAATTATATAGCGCCAATCACAACCGCTGGGCGATAATCCAGCATATAGGTATATGTGAAAAAAACCTTTATTATGAAGTAGGGCTACCATTCGGGTTATTTGGCTTGTTAAAAGTTTCATTTATTTACATCTCTCCATGAAAGTAATACCGCTGCTTATTCCTATTACGGCAGCCATTTTAATAGCGAGCTTCTGAATTTTTCCTCTAACTAACCTGATGTAATGGTCTCCTCCCTATACGGCATCTATGTGCCATGATTAAAGTGGTTACAATAATCAAAGGGAGAAGACCAAAATGAAGATTACAACAATTGGTTTAGATATAGCAAAAAGATTTTTCCATNAGATTTTTCCATGTGGTGTGCTGCAATGAACAAGGGCGCTTAGTTAAAAAGAAAATGTTAAAGCGTGCGCAAGTGTTATCTTTTTTCCAACAACACACTACGTGTTTAGTTGCTTTAGAGGCCTGTGCAACTTCTCATTTTTGGGCTCGAGAAATCAGAAAATGTGGTCATGAGATAAAGCTTATTCCACCTCAGCATGTAAAAGCCTTCTTAGTTGGCAATAAAAATGATTATAACGATGCTTTAGCAATTAGCGTTGCTTCAAAACAACATCATATTAAGAGTGTCTGTATAAAATCAGTTGAGCAACAAGATAACCAAGCACAGCACAAAGCGAGAGAATTAGCGGTCAGACAAAGAACGGCACTATGCAATCAAATCCGAGGCTTAACTGCTGAATACGGAATTATTTTAAATCAGGGTGTAAACACAATACGCAAAAGTATCCCCCTAATTTTAGAAGATGAAAATACCGGATTATCAGGCGCATTTAAAGCGGTACTAAAGCAGTTAGAAACACAATTGAGTAACTTAGACAGCTGCATTGAAACTTACAGTACATTAATAGTTGAAACAGCAAAAAATAATGATATTTGCCAACGGATCCAAACAATACCTGGATTTGGTCCTATGGTATCAAGCGCCTATTTCAATGAAGTTGGAAATGGCAGTAACTATAAAAGAGGCCGCGATGTTTCAGCGTCTTTAGGTATCGTTCCGCGTCAACACAGTAGTGGCGGGAAAGATACTTTACTTGGGATAAGTAAGCGAGGAAATAGCTACTTAAGGTGCCTGTTGATCCAAGGAGCAAAAGCTGTTGTCTCAAGAGCAAAAACGAAGAATGATAAATTAAGTCAATGGATAAACCGACTGGTTCAAACTCGAGGGCATAATCGAGCATGTGTA
>NZ_JADYXL010000060.1:0-817 GCF_015864265.1 Pseudoalteromonas sp. NZS37
TACTCGATGGCCGAGTACATGTTGCGCACGGTCCGAAAATCTCTTTCATTTGTCCAGTACCAAGGCGTCTTGATGTCGGCGCGCTTGTAGGCCCCGCCGACGATGGTCAGATCGAACGCATTCGAGTTGCCCCATGGGCGCACGTCCTCGTGGCGGCAGGTCTCTTTGATCCAGTCGCTGAAGTCCTGCAGCACCTTGCGGATGTCCTGCCCGTTGAAGCGCACGCCGTGGCGAGCCTCATCGCTCTGCCCCAGCCACCACAGGAACGCGGACGGGTCGATGGTGCCACCATCGCGCACGCTGGTCGCCAGGTGCACGGTGCGCAGGAACGTGGGGCCCAGGGTCTGCGTCTTCATATCGAAGAACACTGCGCCGATGGACATCAGCGCTCCGGTGGGCGGGAGGCCCGCAGTCTCTGTATCAATCATGAGATCGAAAAATTGGGTGGTCATATCAGCCCTTGTAGTAGCGNGGTGGGCGGGAGGCCCGCAGTCTCTGTATCAATCATGAGATCGAAAAATTGGGTGGTCATATCAGCCCTTGTAGTAGCGAGTGGTTTCAAACCCGGCGGCCGAGAGCGGCAGGCCCGGGGCCCAGTCGGGGTTCGTGGACAGGATCGCCACGAGGCCGTCTGCGTCGTATTCAGGGGTGTCGGGCACTTCGGTCAAGCCTTCGTCGTGCACGCTGAGGACGGGCAGGTATCCCTTGTCCTCGGCCACTTGCAGCGCTGGCGCCAGGATGTCGCGCGAGGTGGTTTGGCAGACGTTGCCGGTCATCTTGCCTCCATGTGTGAACACCTTCACCCACTGCCGCGTGG
>NZ_JADYXL010000061.1:0-817 GCF_015864265.1 Pseudoalteromonas sp. NZS37
CCTACCGCTTCATCGTGGAGTCTATCTCCCGCGAGCGCACGTTCGGCCGGAGCGACCTGCGCATAGGTGGCCGTGGCCGCGCGGCGGTGCTCGACGCCCCGTACGCGCCGATCATGAGCTTCGGCAACGAGTTTGGCCGCACGGCTGAACAGCTCATGAACGACATCCTGACCGACAACGGCGTGCCGCTGGGCTGGGACGTGGAGTGGAACCCGGACGACTGGAACGTGCCTGCGGGCGTGTTCAGCCACCAGGGCAGCTACATCACCGCGCTGAACCAGGTGGCCGGGTCGATCTCGGCGTACCTGCAGCCCCACAACACCGACGAGGTGCTGCGGGTCCTGTCGCGCTACCCCGTGGCGCCGTGGGACTGGGCGGGCGTCACACCCGACTTCGAGCTGCCATCGGCGGTGATGAGCCGCGAGAGCATCGAGTGGCGCGACAAGGCCCGCTACAACCGGGTGTACGTCATGGGCCAGCAGGTTGGGGTCAACGGCCGCGTGACGCGAGAAGGCACCGCTGGCGACTACCTGGCGCCCACCATCATCGACCCGCTGATCACCGAGGCGGTGGCCGCGCGCCAGCGGGGTATCGCCGTGCTGTCCGACACAGGCCGCATCGCCACAGTGGGCCTGCGCCTGCCGGTGCTCGCTGAGACCGGGATCATCGCCCCGGGCAGCTTCGTGCGCTACTTGGATGGGGGCATCGAGCGCATCGGTCTCACGCGCAGCGTGCAGGTCGAAGTTGGGCTGCCGTCTATCTGGCAAACCTTGGGGGTGGAAACACATGTCGAACCTGTTTAGCCGGTTCCAGAAGC
>NZ_JADYXL010000062.1:0-732 GCF_015864265.1 Pseudoalteromonas sp. NZS37
ACGTCATCCGCTACCAGGTCGAAGACCCCCTCGACGTAAACGGCAACGCTCGGGATGTCGGCTGTCGGCTCATCACCGAACACCAGGTGTACCGGCAGCCCAGTGGTTGGGGCGGCCGAGAAGATCAGGCTCGTGCTCATGAGAGCGCCGTTGCGCCCAGTATCGCCCGGCCTCCTGCGTAGAGATTCACGCCGTCAGCGCCGTCCAGTTTGAACGGCCCGTCGCCCGCCATGTCGGTCACGTCGCCATCGGCGATGGGGTCACCTTCACTGGTTGCCAGCCGGCCCCACACCGCTGCCCCGTTGACTGCGATCAGGTCGCCGATCACAGACTCCTGCGTGAGCAGAATCCCTGTCAGTTCGACCGTGCCGCACGGCTTCGTGAGCACCAAGGTTGCCAGGGCGGCGCCCCCCGGAACGTCACCAGAGGTGGCCGGGCGCGTCGTGCCGTAGATTTCCAGTTGCGCGGGACCAGAGCCTGCGTCGGCCAGGTCGATCAGAGCCTGCAGCACAGCAGGTCGAGCTGACACGAGCGCAGCCGCGCGCGCAGCAGCCGAGAGTGCCAGCGTGGTCATCCTGGGTAGCCCTCGGGCTCGATGCGGTCGGCGATGACGGCGCGGAAATCGGCGCTCGGGTAGATGGCGATTACGCTGTACGTGTAGTTTTCGTCCACACCCTCGAACGCGCCTTCCCCCGTGGTCGGGTCCGACCACTCTTCGCGGATCACCTTGCC
>NZ_JADYXL010000063.1:0-728 GCF_015864265.1 Pseudoalteromonas sp. NZS37
AAAGAGAGAGAGACAGGCAAAAGCTTGCCTTTGCCGTCCTCACTCTTGGGGGTTTTTTGCAAGCTCTGCTTGCCTTACTTGATACATAGAAATAAAGTGTGGATATTAAGGATAAAATAACAAATGACAGACATAAAAAAACCCTCACTAGATTCAGCTTTGGCGGGCGACTCTAGCAAGGGCTTCAACGAAATATGTAATTTCTCTGGTAGAGTGCAACGCTACAGCGAAGCAAAGTCCAGACAATTACAGATATTAAACCATGTTCGTGGTTTAAGCCAAGGGGAAAAAGCAAATTTTCAACTTCATTCCCTTTTGAATTTCGAGAAGCTACAAAGCCAACTGTGTAGTTGTGGTAATTATCTGGTTTTTCACCAGTACCACACTGTGGGACAAGTGCGTCTTGCAAAAGCTAGTTTCTGTAAGAATCACTTAATGTGCCAACTGTGCGCCATCAGGCGTGGCGCTAAGCAAGTTCAGGGGTATTTAGGTAAGTATGAGCAGGTTGTAGCTAAAAACACCGCCTTACGCCCTTACATGCTCACTTTAACGGTTAAAAATGGTGAGTCATTACCAGAACGTTTTGATCATCTTCAAAACTCTGTGAGAAAACTCTTACAGCGTAGACGTGATTTCGTAAGCAAAGGCCTTGGCAAAACTCAACTTGGTAAGTCTGACGGTGGTGTATTTAGTTATGAATTAACTAAAAGTAAATCTGGCTGGCATCC
>NZ_JADYXL010000064.1:0-712 GCF_015864265.1 Pseudoalteromonas sp. NZS37
CCCCGCCGGTACTGCCCCCACCGCCAGAGCGCGGCGGGTCTACGATCACGGCGCCGTTGTACTCGATCTCCGTGCTGCTTTCACTCACCAGATCGCTGGTCCCGCTGCTGTTGCTGACGTTGCGCACCGTGATCCAACGGGCGGTGATGGTCCCAGCCAGGGGCGGTTCGCTCAAGGTGATGGTCACAAAACCGCCGGCGTCGGGGCTAAGGCCGGCGAAACTCTCGCTGCGGGCCGACGTGTAGGCGTATTCGGTGTTGAACTCGCCGCCTGGGTCGATCATCGCCAAAGGTTTGAGGGAGATGAACCCGCTGTTGTACGTGATGCTGCCTGTAGCGTCTCCGGTGAAACCGCCTGTGCCGTTGTCGGTTGCGGTCTTCAACACACCCCCAGACTCCCAGGTCACGACGACGGACCCTGGTTCCAAGGGGGAGTGCGGTACGGTCCACGACAATTCGGGCATCCGAAAACCGATGGCGGCAGATCGGTTGGTGTACGCAGACTTCTCACCCCACGAGTAGATGATGGATGAGCCAACGTCTGGCATCGAGGGGAACGTTACGGCGATGGAGCCGTTGTCGTAGTTGACGGTGCCAACCCCCGTGCCCGTCAGGTTGCCGAGACCGTCGTCCTGGATGGTGTACCAACTACCGAGCGCCCGGAAGGAAACCACCAAGGAGTTCGCAGCCGGGAACGGCCGCAGGATGTCAAC
>NZ_JADYXL010000065.1:0-692 GCF_015864265.1 Pseudoalteromonas sp. NZS37
CACACTTGTCGGTAAAGTTCAGTTGTCAGTAACGACAAACCAACGAAAGCACCAGATGACCCGCAAACTCACCGTCAGCACCAAGTGGCTCGAAATGGCCGCCATCAAGCTGGAGATCGACGCGCAGGACTCCCTGCACACCTGGATCGTCCTCGGCCAAACCCACCGCTACTGCGAAGACTTGGGCAAAGCAGCGATGCTCCGCAAGGCCGCCGGCATCAAGAGCATCGCCGAGCGCCGCGAGTTTCTTCGGATCAACGGTGTGACGGCCTGATCGTGAAGATCATCGCCACCACCCACCGCGTGCGCCGGTGGACGCGCAGCGACTGCACCGGTTTTCAGGTGCTTGAGCGCGTCACCCGCGTGCTCGGTATGCCTATCTGGTGCCGCGAAATCGACCGCGAGGACGTGCCGAGCTGGGCCTTCATCCAGCGCGCATGCCTTGGCGAAACCGACTGGGAATCGCGCCTGTTCAAAGACTATGCACACCTGCTCGCCTGATCGTGCCGCCAAAGACAAACCTCTCCGTTCCAACTGAAAGCACCCCATGAAATTCCTAAACCCTTTCCGCAAACCCTCCCCCAAGGAACTGGCCCAGCGCGAGCTGGAAGAAGCCCAGCGCCAACTCCTGGCGGCTCAGTCCAGCGCGGACTACGCCCGCCGCATCGCCGAGTACAACGGCGACCGCATCA
>NZ_JADYXL010000066.1:0-687 GCF_015864265.1 Pseudoalteromonas sp. NZS37
GCATCCACCGTGTACGCTTAGTCACTTAACCATACAACCCAAACGGGTCTTTGTTTTGTGACAGTTTAACTTCGCCAGAAGTCAATATTGAATACTAAAGTAGATACCAATCAATCAACTCCTAAGAGTTAACTAAATGGCACTGAATGGTACTGCTACCATTCTTTTTTTACTTTTGAAAACTCTTGATAAATACAATGTATCTATCAGAATTTTATTATCAGCTTTTCCAAATTTTTAAAGAGCAAGAGATGTAAAAACTTCTCAAAATTAAACACACTCTATTCTCAGGCGGTTAATGGCCCGATAAAGAATATTTATTTTTAAGAAGTAAGTGGTGGAGCTAAGCAGGATCGAACTGCTGACCTCCTGCGTGCAAGGCAGGCGCTCTCCCAGCTGAGCTATAGCCCCACATATGCTGGTACTTATTGTTTTAACCATCTTCTTAATTAGATAAGAAGTGGTGGGTCTGAGTAGATTTGAACTACCGACCTCACCCTTATCAGGGGTGCGCTCTAACCAGCTGAGCTACAGACCCAAAACAATAAGTGTTGTTCTCTTTACAATAACAATCATCTGTGTGGACACTACGAACAAATAAGTTCTAAATCGTATAAGGAGGTGATCCAGCCCCAGGTTCCCCTAGGGCTACCTTGTTACGACTTCACCCCAGTCATGAATCACTCC
>NZ_JADYXL010000067.1:0-662 GCF_015864265.1 Pseudoalteromonas sp. NZS37
GACACCCGCCCCCAGTTCGAAGACGCCTGCTGGGCCCACTACCAGGGGCTGAAGGCGCGAGGCTGGTCGCACCCGGAAGAGGGTGATCCGAACAGCCGGGAGGCCCTGTTCTGGCGCGAAGCGAACGGCCAGTACGGCGTCCGGCAGATCGAGGCAGCATGGCGGGGGTGGTTGATGCGGGAGGCGGCCGAGGGTTGGGTAGAACCCGGCGGTTTCGGTCTCGGCACTACGGTGGACATCATGCTGACCGACGGCAGCGTGCTGTGCGGCTGCATCCCGCAGATGGACGGTGACCTCTGGTGGCACGGGGCCGACACGGGCGCGAAGTTCATCGACCCGGTGTACACCAGCATCCTGAAGTGTCGAGTGTCGCAAAACGTTTAGTGTTTTTGCGCAAACGCGATATACTGCACGCCGCCAGCCAGAATTCCCCGTCACCCGCAGAGCCGCACGGTGGGGGCCTGACACCCCCATTTTTGCGGATGGGGTACAGGCTGGCGCTCCGTCAGGTCTCCACCATGCGGCGCCTTGCAGAAAGGTCGCCAGCCTTGTTCTCTCCTACCAAATTCCCCTGTACCGCCTGGTACGTCACCGCTTCGCTGAACGTGAAGCAGTTGTCTGTCTGCGGTGTCTATCCTGGCTCCATCAAGGGATACTTCAAC
>NZ_JADYXL010000068.1:0-636 GCF_015864265.1 Pseudoalteromonas sp. NZS37
AAGATTGTTGAGCTTGCAAACGCACTTGATACTTACATCCCAGAGCCAGAGCGTGACATCGATAAGCCTTTCATCATGCCTATCGAAGACGTTTTCTCAATCCAGGGTCGTGGTACTGTTGTAACTGGTCGTGTTGAAGCTGGTATCATCCGCATCAATGACGAAGTAGAAATTGTTGGTATCAATGATACAACTCGTTCTACTTGTACTGGTGTTGAAATGTTCCGTAAGCTTCTAGACGAAGGTCGTGCTGGCGAAAACATCGGCGCACTTCTACGTGGTACTAAACGTGAAGACGTTGAACGTGGTCAAGTACTAGCTAAGCCTGGTTCAATCAACCCACATACTACATTCACTTCAGAAGTATACGTACTTTCGAAAGATGAAGGTGGTCGTCATACTCCATTCTTCAAAGGTTACCGTCCACAGTTNCTCCATTCTTCAAAGGTTACCGTCCACAGTTCTACTTCCGTACAACTGACGTAACTGGTGACGTACAGTTACCAGATGGCGTAGAAATGGTAATGCCTGGTGATAACATCAAGATGACAGTAACTCTAATCGCACCAATCGCGATGGATGAAGGTCTTCGTTTTGCTATCCGTGAAGGTGGTCGTACTGTAGGTGCTGGTGTTG
>NZ_JADYXL010000069.1:0-628 GCF_015864265.1 Pseudoalteromonas sp. NZS37
CGCAACATTGGATACCAATGCACCGAGTATTAATATTGATGCATTAATGGATACAAATGATACAACGCCGAATGTGAGCGGTACCAGCAGTGCAGCAAATGGCACTATTATCACCGTCAGTTTCACGGACAGTAATGACATAACAAACACGGTACAAACAACCGTTACAGACGGTATCTGGAGTGTTGAAGCCCCTGTTGACTTAGCTGAAGGCAGTTATGAAGTTGAAGCGAGTGTTACTGATGGAAGCGGCAATACAAGTACCGCAACAGGAAGTGGCATTGTTGATACGACCATTCCTAATATTGCCGTAAATGATGTAACCGTGACTGATGACACCACGCCCACGATCACCGGCACAGCGAATGCGCCACAAGGCAGCACCGTGAGCGTTGAAATTACAGACAGTAATAACATTACTCATACCGTAACGACCACATTAGGGGTTAATGGCACATGGAGCGTAGCAGCCACGCAAGTACTGGCTGAAGGCACCTTTACAGTGAGCGCCAGTGTGAGCGATGCCGCAGGCAATGAAGCTACTGCCACAGGCACTGGTGAAATAGATACCATTGCACCGACGCTTGTACTTACCAGCCCAGGCTCAAGTAACGACATCACCCCGACA